>CAKMJS010000013.1 GCA_927405585.1 uncultured Desulfosporosinus sp. | reverse complement strand
GCACATCCTGAGAATTCAACCAGCCAATGAGGCTGATTTATCCCATAGTGAAGAAGAGCTGCGGATGTTGGTGGATGCCAGTCAAAAGCATGGTTATTTAGATAAAATGGAAGGTAAACTCTTGGATAATGTCTTCCAATTTTCGGACCGCATTGCAAGTGAAGTGATGATTCCGCGCCAAGATATGGTGTGTATCTTCATTCAAGATACTTTTGAGGAAATTTTAGAGCTTGTAAAACAATACGGGCATACGCGTTATTTGTTATGTAATGATGATAAAGACAATGTGTTGGGCCTAGTCCATTTGCGAGACATCATTCGCTTACAGGAACAAGCGGGTAATAAAGATATCACCCAGATTAAACGAGATATCTTGGCCGTTCCTGAGGGAATGCCGATTTCTCATCTGGTCCAGAGAATGCGGAGCCAACGAACTCATATGGCTGTTATTGTGGACGAATTCGGCGGTTCGGCAGGACTTGTCACGCTTGAGGATATGCTCGAAGAATTGGTTGGAGAAATCTATGATGAATTTGAATTAGAACAACCGGAAATTCAAAAAATGGCTGATAATGAATATATCTTAAACGGACGGGCTCTTATGGAGGAGGTTTCGGAACTGCTGGATATTGAATTAGAGGAAGATACAGTCTCGACGATTGGGGGATATGTGTTTTCACGGATAGGACGTAAACCAGTGAAGGGGGATACTGTTTATTTTGATGGCTTTAACTTTGAAGTTATGGAGGTTATAGGGTATAGAATTACTAAGGTTAAGGTAAAGAGAAAGATACTTGAAACTAAGGCTAGCGAAGAAAGTAATGTGCAGGCAGCAGTTTGACATGCAGACCACAGCTAGGAAGCCTTATCGTTAAAGACTCATAGTGGGTATAAATATATTGTTTTCTTAGTAGAATAAATTAATGCAGGACAAACAGTTATTGTTTCTAAAATAAAAGGAGGATATTAACCATAGAAGGTATTTGGAGTGTCTTATTGATATTAATTGCATTCTTGTTGGTTGGATTAAATGGTTTTTTTGTGGCGGCTGAGTTTTCCCTGGTGAAAGTTCGTAAGACGCGTTTGGCAGAACTCGCAGAGGCTGGTTCGCCAAGAGCTAAAGTTGCCTTGGATGTTGCCACGCAACTTGATGCGTATCTTTCTGCCTGTCAGCTCGGGATTACGCTTTCCTCCTTGGGCTTAGGTTGGATTGGGGAACCGGCTATTGCATCTCTTCTGGAGCCATTGTTTGCAAGGATTGACGGCTGGAGCTCCATTTATACGCATACAATTGCTATTACAATAGCCTTTGCGATTATCTCGTTATTACACATTGTATTGGGTGAGCTGGTCCCTAAGTCAATAGCAATTCAAAAGGCGGAGATGACAGCACTTAGTACCGCCGGACCTTTAAAAGCCTTTTATTGGATCTGTTATCCTATTATTCGGTCACTGAATGGCTTAGCTAACCTGGTGTTGCGTATTTGGGGAATTGAACCAGCCAATGAGGCCGATTTATCCCATAGTGAAGAAGAACTTCGAATGTTGGTCGAGGCCAGTCAAAAGCATGGTTATTTAGATAAAATGGAAGGTAAACTCTTGGATAATGTCTTTGAATTTTCGGACCGTATTGCTAGTGAGGTGATGATTCCACGCCAAGATATGGTGTGTATCTTCATCCAGGATACATTTGAAGAGATTCTCGAAGTTGTGAAAGAATACGGGCATACACGGTATTTATTGTGTGATGATGATAAAGACCATGTTTTGGGCTTAGTCCATATGCGAGACATCATTCGGATCCAAGAACAGGAAGGTAGCAAAGATATTACTCAGATAAAGCGAGATATCTTGGCCGTTCCAGAAGGAATGCCGATTTCCCATCTAGTACAGAGAATGCGGAGCCAACGAACTCATATGGCTGTGATCGTGGACGAATTCGGTGGATCAGCTGGGCTTGTCACACTTGAGGATATGCTCGAAGAATTGGTTGGGGAAATATACGATGAATTTGAGTTAGAACAACCGGACATTCAAAAAGTAGCTGATTATGAATATATATTAAACGGAAGAGCTCTTATGGAAGACGTTTCAGAACTTCTGAACATTCAACTAGAGGAAGAAACAGTCTCTACGATTGGAGGATATGTTTTTTCAAGGCTTGGGCGTAAACCAGTCAAGGGAGATACTGTATATTTTGATGGCTTTAACTTTGTGGTTATGGAGGTTATGGGGTATAGAATCACCAAGGTTCGGGTCATGAAAAAGCTAGACGAGAATGAAACTGGTGAAGCATTGGATGCGAATAGAGCAGATTGAGCAATTCAGTGGTGAGATACCGAGAACGATAAAAAGAACCAAGGCGTATTCTCAATCTTGTCTATTATAGAAAGAGAAAAAATTTGGGGTACCAGTGGGTACCCCATTACTTATTGCCTTTTTAAACCTAGTTCTTGCAATATGATCCATAATTATTAATATTTTAATAATTTGTACTCTAAAGAATTCGAACTTTGTTTTCTACTAACCAGTAATTTACTTGGAAAAGGTAAGCAAAGAGCTGTGGAATGTCCATAAGTTGCCCAAACCATGGACGGCCAGAAGGCATATTATCTGAAAGCTTCATGAGGTCGCGTAAGGCTGGAAGGTTAAGGAAAGGAAGTATCGGGGAAGACTTGTCTTCGAGTATCTCCCTTAACCAGGTGCGAACGGTCGAAAGATAAATGGGGTGATGAGTTTTTGGATAGGGGCTTTTGCGGCGCCAAAGCACATCGTCGGGTAAAACCCCTGTGAGAGCATGTCGCAGAAGCCCTTTTTCTCTACCCTCAATTGCTTTCAGTTCCCAGGGGATGTTCCAAGCGTACTCGACTAAGCGATGATCACAGTAAGGAACTCGTACTTCAAGCCCGGTGGCCATAGTCATGCGATCTTTGCGATCGAGTAAAGTTGGCATGAAACGGGTCAACGTCAAGTAGGTAATTTCGCGGATTCGCGTTTCTCGTTGTTGATTTCCTGTCATTGAACGACTGTCTTGGTGTATGACAGACGAAGAGCTCGGGAGCAAGGGGATTTCTGCAAGAGCTTCTTCGTAGCGTTCCCGTAAATAATCATGCGGGTGAAGAAGTTCATGAAGTTCAGGAGAAAGGACTTGTAAACGATTTTCGACATGAAGTGTCCAAGGAAAGGTTTGCGCTTCGAGGGCATCTTGACGATGAAACCAAGGGTATCCGCCGAACACTTCGTCAGCACATTCACCAGATAAACCAACTGTGACATGCTTCTTAATTTCCCTTGAAAAGAGTAACAAAGAAGAGTCGATGTCAGCCATTCCCGGAAGATCGCGGGCAAGGGTGGCAGCCTTGAGTGCCTCAATGAGGGCAGGAATTTCAAAAGTGCAATTGGTGTGTTGGGTTTTGAAGGTTTTGGACATAAGTTCAATCCATGGGCCGTCTGCACCGGGTTGGAAGTCATTGGACTTAAAATATTGGTCGTTCTCAGAGTAATCGACTGAAAAGGTGGGAAGGGGTCCTTTCCCAGCTTGGGCGAGGGTTTCAGCTGCAATGGCTGTAATGGCGCTCGAATCGAGTCCTCCAGAGAGTAGAGTGCCGATCGGTACATCGGAAACTAGTTGTCGCTTGACGGTATCCAGAAAAAGCTCTCGTATCTTTGCGGTTGTCGTCTTAAGATCATCGGTGTGAACATTATTAGGTAAGGCCCAGTACCTGCGAACGTGTAAGCCATTGGCGGAGTAAAATAATACATGCCCAGGTTTTAGCTCAGATACTCCTTGGTAAACACCGACTCCAGGAGTGCGTGCAGGACCGACTAGGAAGACTTCAGCCAAGCCTTGTCGCCCAATATTGGCGGGTATATCCGGGTGTTTCAACAGGGCCTTAAGCTCTGAAGCAAAAATAAGTGACCCTGTCTGTTCGCTGTAAAAGAGAGGTTTAACTCCAAGGCGGTCACGAGCAACAAATAATTGCTCCTCTCGACTGTCCCAGATGCCAAAGGCAAAGATGCCGTTCAAACGCTCGACGCAAGAGGGTCCCCACTCTAAATAAGAGAGCAGTAAGGCCTCTGTATCCGAGTGTCCTTCAAAGTGGTAGCCACGACTCAATAGCTCTTGGCGGATCTCTGGCGTATTATAAAGCTCGCCGTTATAGATCAGAATAAACGTATGTTCACCGCGTTGGCGAAGCATGGGTTGACACCCTCCTTGAGGGTCTACGACAACGAGCCTGCGGTGACCAAAAGCAGCACGAGTGGAAAGCCAGTACCCTTCTGCGTCCGGCCCCCTAGGTATAAGTGTTTGAGTCATACCGACGAGAAGATCTTTCTGGAGGGTAAGATCACGTCTCCAATCCACAAAACCAACGATACCACACATAACGACTCCTCCTTGTATGAAAAAGATAACCATTATCAATTAACTTCAGTACACTCTTACTTTATGCTTGATGGTGGAAAAGTGTTCATGTC
Organism: uncultured Desulfosporosinus sp.; assembly: GCA_927405585.1. GTDB lineage: Bacteria > Bacillota > Desulfitobacteriia > Desulfitobacteriales > Desulfitobacteriaceae > Desulfosporosinus. The sequence continues at coordinate 113,514 of CAKMJS010000013.1, read as the reverse complement.
GGGGAGTATTCTTACCTTATGAGCTGAGGTGTCTGATTAAAATGTTTGCTGAAGAATGGCCTTTAATGATGTTCACTTTATTAAGCCATATGTAAATTTGACTTTTGTCAACAAACAACTTATAATAATATATAGAGTTGTCAGTATTCTATAGTACTAACCTGGCGCTGCAATTTTTAGCGCTTTTATTTCTGATTTTCTGTGATCAACTAGGAGGTAACATGAATGAATGAACGACGACAAAAATTATGGCCTAATATAAGTGACGAGCAGTGGAATGATTGGCATTGGCAAATGTCCAACCGCATTACAACTCACGATGGTCTACTGGAACATATGTCACTTGCCACTGAAGAAGCTGAACAAATTAAGCGATGCCTGGGAAATTTCCGCATGGCAATTACGCCGTATTACTTTTCCCTGATGAATCCCCAAGATCCGGAGTGCCCGATCAGAAAACAAGCAATTCCTTCAATCCACGAATTAAGCAAATCCACATGCGATCTAGAAGATCCGCTTCATGAAGAAGCTGATTCACCAGTACCTGGACTCACACATCGCTATCCTGACCGTGTTCTGCTCTTGGTAACGGATCAATGCTCAATGTACTGTCGACATTGTACTAGACGAAGAATGGCCGGACAAACTGATCAGGCTTTGCCTCTGAATCGATTTAAGCGCGCTCTAGACTATATCCGATCTAACCCACAAATTCGTGATGTTCTTATCTCCGGTGGAGATCCATTTACCCTTTCGGATGATCGATTAGAGTTCATCTTGTCCAATCTCCGTTCGATCCCACACGTTGAGATAATTCGGATCGGGACAAGAACCCCGGTAGTTCTTCCTATGCGCATTACAGACGATCTCATTGAGATTCTGAAAAAATATCACCCGATCTGGATTAACACCCACTTCAATCATCCCCAAGAGCTTACAGTTGATGCTCGGAAGGCCCTGAGTAAACTGGCCAATGCTGGTATTCCTCTTGGGAACCAATCGGTTTTGCTGAAAGGAATCAATGATTGTTCTGTCATTATGAAAAAACTAGTGCATGAACTCGTCAAATGTAGAGTACGACCCTACTATTTGTATCAGTGTGACTTATCGAGAGGCATTGAGCATTTTCGAACATCTGTCAGCACTGGCTTAGAAATTATTGAAATGCTCAGAGGGCATACCTCGGGTTTCTCTGTTCCAACCTTTGTAGTCGATGCCCCGGGCGGCGGCGGAAAAATCCCCCTGCAGCCTAACTATTTGATTTCGCAGTCTAGTGATAAGGTCATCTTGCGAAATTATGAAGGCGTGATTAGCGTATATCAGGAACCAGAAGATACTACAAGCCGCTGTAAGACCTGCTTACATGATTGCGCCAGCTCCAAAACCCGCCAGATCGGTCTCGGTAAATTGTTAACTGGTCAGTGTATTAGCCTGATACCTCAAGGAAACATGAGACAGGAAAGAAGAAAAAAAGTTTCTGGTGATTCAAATTAGGCTTGCGATATCTCAAGTTCACTTAAAGTAAAAGAACCAAGCAGGAAGCATTATGCTTCCTGCTTGGTTCTTTTCAAATAAATAGTACGTTTTTAGAAATTAAAGGAATTGAAGAAATTGAAGGAAGGGGTTGAATTTTTACAAATTTGAAGGATGATATGAGAAGGAATCTATATATTTATAAAGAATTATAAGGGGTACGGGTCAAATGCTGGAATCCAGTTAGAAATTAAGGTGAACTTAAGAATCTGGATAATGAGTTGTCCATTGACAGGCATATTGATAAGCCTTATTCTCTTTACCACCGCACATATTTATGTGAGTGTCGGAGTCTATTGGTTCAATACATTCTTGATAAAGATCTAACGGTATTAATTCGTAATCGGTTGACATTTTTTCTATCTCCTTCTTTCCAGCTATTTATTTTTTCGGCTAGATACATTAGGTAGATTTAAAATGTGCAAGTTGCTAAGGATTTATGCAACTAGTCACGAAGAAATTTTGAAAAAAGGGTAAACTATTTGTTATAAAATTGGTAATGACAACAGAAAAGGAAGTGTACCATGAAGTCTGATATAAAACGATCTGTGTGTCCTTACGATTGTCCGGATGCATGTGGTCTTTTAGTTGAAGTTGTCGACGGTCAAGCGGTGAAGGTAATGGGCGACCCGGAACATTCTTTCACCAAAGGGACTTTATGCCCTAAGATGCTGCATTATGAGAGAACAGTTCATTCCCCGCAGAGGCTGACGCAACCCCTATTGCGTGTCGGGGAAAAAGGAACAGGTAAGTTTAAGCCTATAAGTTGGGATGAAGGGATTAAGGTCATTAGTGAGCGTTGGAAGGGGATTATCACTCAATATGGCGCGGAGGCAATTTTGCCCTATTCATATGCGGGGACGATGGGTGCAGTCCAACGCAATTGTGGGGAGGGTTTTTTCCATCGCATGGGAGCGTCAAGACTAGCTCGTACTATTTGTGCTTCATCTAAGGGGTATGGGTGGGCGGCAGTGATGGGGGGAACGCTGGCTCCACACCCTGAGGAAGTTGGAACAAGCGATTTTATTCTGATATGGAGTTCAAATGTCCTGGCAACCAACATTCACCTCATACAATATATTCAAGAAGCGAAAAAACGAGGTGCAACGGTTTGGCTTGTTGACACCTATGAAAATCCGACTGCCCATCTTGTCGACAAGGTCGTGCTAGTGAGACCGGGAACAGATGGAGCTTTGGCTCTTGGTATTATGCACATTCTAGTTCGCGAAGGGTGGATAGCTCAAGAGTTCCTGGAGAAGTATGTTCAGGGATTTGAACAGCTTCGAACGGACGTCTTGCCCGATTATCCACCGGCTAAAGTGAGTCAAATCACTGGAATCGATGTTAAGTTACTCGAGGAAATGGCAGAGCGTTACGTAAAAGCCCACGCACCGTTTATTGTCTTAGGATCGGGGCTTTGTCGTTATGGCAATGGGGCTATGACGGTTCGCACGATTACCTGTCTTCCGGCACTAGTCGGAGCCTGGGAAAAGCCAGGAGGTGGGTTGCTCGCCAGTATTTCGACAAGTATGGTATTTCATACTCATCGAGTTACACGCGAGGATTTCATGCAAGAACCCACCCGAGTTGTGAATATGAATCAGCTAGGCTACGCGCTGACGGAATTATCAAATCCGCCAATCATGAGTATGTACGTCTACCATTCTAACCCGGCAATTGTAGCCCCTGACCAAACGATGATTCTCAAGGGACTAATGAGGGAGAACCTATTTACGGTCGTTCATGAACGGTTTATGACGGATACGGCTCGATATGCTGACATCATCTTGCCAGCTACAAGCTCTTTAGAACATGCGGACATTTACCGTGCCTATGGGCATTACGGTATCCAGAAAGCGTCGCCGGTGATTCCTCCGATTGGGGAAGCTAAGTCTAACTGGGAAGTTTTCCAGCTGCTCGCCCAGGCTATGGGTTTTGAAGAGGAGTTCTTTCAGAGGACGACGGATGAACTTATTAATCAGATGATTAATCCACCAGCACCATGGCTAAAGAGTATAGATATGGCGAAACTCCAAGCAGGTCGTCCCGTCGAACTCTCCCTACCCGAGAATTATAAAACAACGTACCTTACTCCCTCAGGGAAAATTGAACTATATAATCCCAAGGATGTTGAGCCCTTGCCAACCTATATTGAACCTTATGGGGATGATGCTCCGTTTTACTTAATGAGTACACCGAGTGTGTATGCGCTGAATTCTTCCTTTAATGAACGCCCAGATTTACTGCGTAAAAGGGAAGCAGCTTTTCTCCAAATGAACCCAAAAGATGCCGAAACTAAGGAGTTGTTAGAGGGACAGGAAGTAAGTGCCTTTAATGAGCGAGGCGAGGTACAGTTTATTCTCAAGTTAACGGACACTGTTCCCCAAGGAGTAGTGGTAGCTGAAGGCTTGTTTTCGAGTGAAGCGATGCCCGGAGATAGGACTGTAAATACTCTGACATCCCAACGCTTAACTGATAGAGCAGAGGGAAGCACTCTTTATGATGTCAAAGTAGATGTCCGATTATGGAAAGTATGAACAGGGAGAATTTTGTCAGGGACCATCTTGAATTTGACGGGGATAATTTCAGACAAGCAAAGGGAAAGCGCCTCGCTTAGCTTATCTAACGAGGCGCCATTTTTTTAATTACGACCAAGTCCTAATGCTTCTTGCCTTTTCCTTTATCGTCGTCATCATCGTCGTCACGATCATTAGGGTTCATTTTGTCTTCGAACCATTTGCGAAGTTTATTAGAGAGTTTATTTTGTTCAATATATTCCTTCGGTATCTCAAATTGGACAACTGGAGTGGATTCTAGTGCTCGGGATAAAATTTCTTTGAAAACTCCGGCGGGTTCTTCGCCGCCCGCAGTCGTAAGGTAGTGAGTGGCATCAGTTTTATCATAACCCATCCATACAGCTGCTGTGAGTTCTGGAGTATACCCTACAAACCATACATCTTTTTCACCGTTGCTGATGCCTTTAAATTCATCGATGTTCGGAAGTTCGACAGATCCAGTTTTACCGGCTGTCGGTCGATTAAGTTTAGCCTTTTTGCCGGTGCCATTGGTGACAACATCTTGTAACATTAAAGTCATCATATAGGCAACGATGGGTGTGGTCACTTTAACTGTTTCTGGTTGAGCTTGAAACAGAACACTGCCGTCTTTCGTAGTAATCTTGCTAATGGCATAAGAGGTGTTCATGACTCCAAGATTTGCGAATACTCCATAGGCCTGCGCCATTTGAAGCGGTGATACTCCTTTGGTAAGACCTCCAAGAGCTAGCTTGAGCTGTATGCGATCCTCATTTTCTAAAGGAATCCCACTACGTGTCGCGAAATCCACACCACTTTCTATGCCGATTTCGTTCAGTAACCAAACTGCAGGCACATTCATCGAACTTCGGACTGCTTCTTGCATGGTTACAGTTCCACGGTATTGATTGTCATAATTTGTAGGAGCGTACCCCTTGATATTTAAGGGTCGGTCCTCGACCTTAGACTCTGGGGTATAGCCTTTTTCTAAGGCAGGACCGTAAACTGCCAGAGGCTTGAAGGCAGAGCCCGGTTGGCGAACAAGGGCGGTTGCATAATTAAAACCGCGGTAGACCCCTTCTCCTCGGTACCCCACTAACCCTTTAATGCCTCCTGTGGAGTGGTCGAGAATCACTACTCCGCTTTGGACAATTTGGTCGTCTTTACCAGGAGGAAAGAAACTGTCATCTTTATAGACGTCCTCAGCCGCTTTTTGAACTAAAGGATCCATCTGAGTATAGATGTGCAGTCCTCCGTTGAGAATTTGTTCTTCCGTAAAGCCAATCAGATCAATGGCTTCTTCGATGACATAATCGACATAGGGAGCGTACTGCCCTGTAAGGTCGTTTGGCGATCCTTTCTTAAGAGCAATCGGATGAACGATTGCTTTCTCATACTCGGCTGAGGTGATGTATTTCTGTTCTTTCATTAAGCTGAGAACCATATTTCTTTGGGACAAAGCCTTTTCCTTGTTTTTGAGCGGAGAATAATTAGTAGGAGATTTGATCAATCCGGCGAGCAAAGCAGATTCCTCTAACGTAAGCTTCTCAACATTTTTACCGAAGTAGAGTTGAGTCGCATTCTGTATGCCCCATTTTCCTTCACCAAAGTAGATTTGATTAAGATAGGCCACTAGGATTTCATCTTTCTCAAGCACGGTTTCGATCTTCAAAGCATAGGCAGCTTCCTTTAGTTTACGAGTGATAGTTTTATCGGAAACTAAAAAGAAATTCTTGGCTAATTGCTGGGTGATCGTACTTCCACCTTCAGAAAAGTCACCAGATTTTATATCTCTGGTTAGTGCACGTGCGATCGAGCGAAGATCTACTCCCTTATGATCGTAGAAACGACGGTCTTCTACCGCAATAAGGGCTTCTTTCATAATCAAAGGGATTTGTTCGCCAGAAACTGGTTTTATTTTTGAGGATGAAAGCTGAGAAATTCGTTTGTCTTCTTGGTCGTAAAGATAAGAGGGCTGTGCCAGGGGAGATTGTAATTTACTTATATCTAATGTAGCGACATAAAGAGTGATTCCTAAAAAAATTACAACGAACGATATTAGTGAAAAAATGCCCAAATTACTCCAAAACTTTGGTTTTCTCCACGGTTTGAAGTTTTTCAGAAACTGGTTCGATTTAGTTAAACCTACGCCCACTTTAGATTTCAGTATACTTAATGTACGGGATTCTTCCAACGAGGATTCCTTCTTTCTATTCATCCGTTATTCAGTAACGGCAGAGTCCTTAATATTACTAATTATACCACAGTGGTACAACCCTACATATTCGGTTGCAAGAACAAGAGCCTTTCACTCACTTCAAAATCTAGTGAGTGAAAGGCTCTTGGCTCGTTCCTGTTGATATTCCAGGTGCTGGCATATCCAAACCAGTCAGGCGAAGGAGGTTACCGTCATCGACTTTCGAATATAAATTCCAGTTGTGAACATGATGAAGGGGTTTTGCTCAGATCCTTGAGATTTTTTCTTGATTAATCGACTCTAACCTTTAAGCCAGATAATCTTTCAGAGGGTTGAACGAGAACCAATTGGTTCGGTTGACTAAATTGGAATTGATAGGATTCACCAGAGGTTTGACCGATGACTGTTTTCCAGCTGAAGTTATTCGTGGCAACACTAGGGTCACCACCTCCGTTAGGAGAACTTGTCCAGGCTACTAACGCATCAGGGTCAACAACACAAGGCCCTTCAAGCATCAGTGGATTACCATCCGTTATAACGGCAACTTGCTGGAGTTGGTTTGTGGTGTTGTGGAGGACTGTGGTCGCTAAACCTTTCTGAGATAAAACCCCCGAACCAATAAATCGCACATCATATTTAATGTCTATTGGGAAGGCGAGAAGATTTTCGCTTTCAACCGATAAACAATCACCGGGTTCAAGTTCAAACACTGACACATGATAAGCATTAATTGCTAAGTAGATTGTACCTGAACCTTCAACAGTCATAAGTTGAATATTTTCGCCCGTTAATTTACGTCTAGCCAAACCAATCAGAGCACCCATTGCACCTGCCCCATTTTCTGGGCCTAGTAACATCTTGTCAAACTTAAAGTTACCTTTAAAAGCAACCATTGCACCTTTTTTAGCAATAAATTTACCGTTGCCTTCAATTTTGCAACTCAATTCTTCCTCTACATGAAATTTGAACAATTCAACCTACTCCTTTCTCCCATAATAAATTCCAACATTAATCCTGTGTAAATGGTTGTAAAGTCAATATATAACAAACAACTCATGAATTCAATCATTAGAAAAGACAAGAAGGGTATTTACAAATGACACAAATAGTGTAAAATTACACCAAAGGAGTGTTGCCATATATGACAAGACTTGATTTTATAAACATAGCTTCTGAAAAATTAAAACTTATCCGCAATGAAAGTAGCTATACTCAAGATAGAATGGCGGAAATATTGGGGATATCCAAAAAGACCTTAGTACAGATAGAAAAAGGCCGATCCACCCTTGGCTGGGCAGGTGCCGTTACCTTATGTAGTATTTTCAAAAATAGTGAGGTCCTAGCGATGACTTTTGGAGGGGATCCTCAAGATATTATCCTTTCGTTAGCCTTTACCGATTATGAAAGAAACGAAAAAACTATGGGTGGAAAAGTGTGGTGGGTAAATATCAAGTTAGTGGATGGTTTTCGAGTCCAACGCAATGTGATTTCCGAGCACTATCGAATTCTAGATGGGCAGGACCGAAGAATTTGTTCTTCCTTTGATTACGACTATATTAAAAAAAGAGTTCAAGAGCTCATAGAAGAGGGTGGGGTTAGATGAAGTGCTGAAATTCATGAAGGCATATATCAAATCCATGAGACTATATTATGCTTTTGTCACCGGGATTGCGGGCTGGATTGGTATGGCTTTTTACGAGTACATTGCTAAATCCCCCCTTCAGACCGTAGAGCTCGTTCCGTCAACCGAGAAAAAAGCCTTAGTCCTGATAATGCTCTTTCTCAGTTGGGGTATAAACCAGATTATCAATGACTATCTGGGCTTAAAAGAGGACAGAATCAACGCTCCAAACCGCCCTATGGTGACAGGTGAGCTAAATCCTGGAAAGGCCCTAGCCTTAACAGTAATCCTGTTGAGTCTGACGTTACTGACTACCTACAATTATCTCGAACCCATTGCTCTTATTCCAGTCAGCTTGGGAATTGTCTTAAACATTCTCTATGAGTATGCTAAAGGTCATGGTATTCTCGGTAATATCGTCTTTGGGCTGATGATTTCCATGTGTACCGTATTTGGTTTCCTGGCTGCTGGCCCAACCGAGTCCCCCTATTTTACGTCCAGTCGGGTGTCCGTGCTGATCCTGGTAGCCATAATGAATGGACTGATGACCTTTTATACCTATTTCAAAGACTATGAAGGGGATAAAGCCGCAGGCAAACGGACGATCATCGTCTCGTTAGGGATCGAAAAATCTCGGTATCTTGCAGCCATATCGGCGTTTCTGCCGGCAGTAATCTTTTCGTTCCTCTATTTCAATCATCTTATTGAGGCGAGAGTCAATACGATGTTCCTCATCCTCGCGGGATTAACGCTCTTTTTGGAAGTGTGGACAGGTTATCTATACTTCAAAAACCCACAGGGTGAGAGAACTTATTATTCTCTGGTGGCTAATTTCCGGGCTTGTATCTGCGGTCAAGCGACCCTGATTGCGTTATTTAATACTGAATTGGCGATGATCCTTTTCTTAGTTTCTTATATGTTTGTAGGCTTCCTATTTGACCTGCACACCGATCCAAAATCCTAGAAGAGCCTTGCTTCTGGTGAAGTGCAACGTCATCCGAAGTCTAGTAGGACTTATTCGGAAATTTATAGCGGTTCAATATTCGCACTACGAACTACGAACTACGAACTACGAACTACGAACTACGACCAGGGAGGGTTGTCATGAAATTATTTGAATCGGCAATGCTAGGCCAATGCCAATTGAAAAACAGGCTAATTCGATCGGCTACCTTCGAGGGAATGGCAGATTCTCAAGGACATCCACTGCCAGAATACCTTCGATTGTATAAGGAATTGGCTGAAGGCGGCGTAGGTGGAATCATTACTGGCTTTGCGTATATCTCGTCCGAAGGAAAAGCAATGCAGCCCGGTCAAGTGGGAATCGATTGTGAGGAAATGGTTGAATACTTTTTGCCTATAACCGATGAGGTGCACCAATACGACTGTAAGATATTTATGCAGCTTGCCCACACCGGACGCCAGACCCGGAAAGCAGAAACAGGGCAGGAAGTGTGGGGAGTCTCGACTAAGAAATCGTTATATTTTGGGGGTTCTCCCCATGAGTTGTCGACCGAGCAGTTGTATGCACTGATCAAGCGTTTTGCACAAGCCGCAGTGTATGCTAAAGCAGCTGGATTTGACGGTGTCCAGGTGCATGCGGCCCATGGCTACCTAATCCACCAGTTTCTGTTACCTACTATTAATACGAGAAACGATGAGTTTGGCCTCGACGCGCAGAGCGGTATAGGCACGAGATTCCTAGGCTTGGTGATCGAGGAAATCCGAAAGATGTGTGGATCAGAATTTGCCCTGTTGGTCAAGGTAAGCGGAAGTGATGACTATTATTGCAAATTCTCCTCAGTACAGTTTGCCAGCCTGATACGCTTCTTAGAGGGACAAAAGGTCGATGGTATTGAAATCAGTTATGGAACCATGGATAATGCCCTGAATATCTTCCGTGGGGATATACCGCTCAAAGTAATCTTAAAGCATAACCCGATATTTAAGAATTACAAGACGATTCAAGGCTTGCTCCAAAATGCGCTTAGCTACTGCTTGATGAGGGTGAAGCTGAAGCCATTTACCCCAGCTTATAATCTTGAATATGCTAAACAAGCCAAAGCCTTAACGGGCATTCCCATAATCAGTGTCGGCGGTTTTCGTAAGGAACTGAAATGAGGGAGTGTCTAGAGCAAGGTTTTGTGGATTTTATCAGCCTGTGTAGACCCTTGATCTGTGAACCAGATCTGGTCAAAAAGCTGGAACGAGACGAGGACTATTCGGCAAAGTGTGTTAATTGCAATATTTGCGCGATTATGTGTGATTCAAACCATCCAACGCGGTGCTACAAACGATGATTTACGTGGGAGGAGGGCATGAAATGAATTTAGAAGAACGGATCATCCGCACGATACAGGGTGCTCTAGAAAAAAGGCCAGAGATAACCCTTGAGAGCCACCTGCGGGAGGACTTGAAGGTGGATTCCTTAGACCTCTTAATGATTCTTTCAGGCTTAGAGGATGAATTCTCCATAACTATTGAGGAAGACGATTTTCTTGATGTGATTACTGTCAACGATATTGCTGTCAAAATGCGAGCTAGGGGTATATGAGGAGAAAAAATGGAACTGAGAGAGTTTTATAAGCGATTTAGTTTGGATGAGAGCCTTGCGGTGGGTACGGGGCATAATCCCTATTATTTAAGGATTGACTCCGGATTGGATGAGAAAATTCAGGTGAACGGACATGAGATGATTGACCTAGCCTCCAATAACTATTTGGGTCTAGCGACAGACAGCAGGGTGAAACAAGCTGCGATAGAAGCAGTTCAAAAGTATGGGGTATCCCTCTGTGGCACGCCCATTGCCACAGGCTACCTTGATTTGTATCAAAGGCTAGAAGAAAAGCTCGCAAGCTTTGTTGGTCTAGAGGAAGCCATCATTCTGCCGTCGTGTTACCAGGCTAACAATGGCTTATTTAGTAGCATTGCTGGCCCCCAGGACCTGATCATAGTCGATCGTTATGCTCATTCTTCCTTGATTCAGGGAATTAAAGCTGCCGGCAGTAAAATTAGGCCCTTTCTACATAATAATTTGGAGCATCTTGAAGGGATTTTGCAGCGTTCCAGAGGATATAGGCAGGTCTTTGTCGTGACAGAGTCTGTGTTTTCCACAGAGGGTAGTCTTGCGCCATTTAAGGAAATCGTGCAATTGTGTGAGACCTATCGCGCTCTGCCGATCATTGATGATTCACACGGTATCGGAGTGTTGGGAAAATCAGGCCGAGGAATCTTGGAAGAGCAGAGAATTGAAGGCTACCAAGGGATTTATACGGCGTCTTTAGGAAAGGCACTGGCAAATTCAGGTGGGATGATCAGCGGTAAGAAAGGGCTTATCGATTATCTGAAATATTACTGCCCCCATCTTGTTTATTCGACCGCTCTTACGCCGTCAGTCTTGGCGGGTACTGAGGCAGTTCTGAGTATTATTCAATCTGAGTTCGGTGTGATTAAGCAGAGGCTGGTGACCTATCAACAGGCCATTTATGAAAGTCTCATTGAGGGGGGCTTTACATTGGCGGCTAGTGAGGCCCCAATAAATTCCATTCAATCCGGAAGTAAAGAGTCGACGTTTATCCTAGCTAAGAAGCTTTATGAACAGGGAATTCTTTGCACGGCGTTTATTGAGCCCTCCGTACCAGTCGGTGATGGCAGGGTTAGGTTAATTGCTGGAGCTAATCTCAGGCAGGAGACGGTTGCCGAAGTAGCGGAAATAATCAAAAGGATCGGACGCTCATGAAGTATTTCTTAATTATGAATCCTGGTTCTGGCGGGGGAAGCCAGGAAAAGGTTGAGAAAATCATAGCTATCTTTCATCAAAACAAGCTTGACTTTGACTATAAGCTAACAGATTCCTTGGAAGATGCCTATACCTTATCCGTCGAGGGAAACCATAAGGGTTATAAAATTATCGTCGCGGTCGGAGGAGACGGAACGATTAACAGGGTAATTAATGGATTTTATGATGCTACGGGCAGGCGGATTTCTAGTACTAAACTGGGGGTCATTCATACTGGCACCAGCCCAGACTTATGTAAGAGCTACAATATACCTCTAAACATCGAGCAGGCCATAAAAACGGTCTTTGTCGGAAAGAGTCAAGCAATTTCTATTGGCAAAATAACCTATACCGGTGCTTATGACAAGGGCTTGGAAGGTCTGCCGCTTCAACTTCTACAATCGCAACAGTCTCAACAGACGCAACAACCTCACCAGCCGCAAGGCAAGATTAGGGAGAGTGAAATCGCTCAACATGGGGTTCCACTTCCCATTAAAGAAGTGGGAGTCTCTCAATCGAATGTGCAAACCAGTTATTTTGCTTGCTGTGCCAATATTGGACTGGGGGCCTTCGTCGCCAGGAGTGCCAATAGTGGGATAAGAAAGTATATTGGAGATTACGCGGGGACGTTTGTTTCCCTGATTAAAACCCTATTTAAGTACCGGCCCAATCACTTCTCGGTTAAGCTCGATGGACAGATGCAGGTGCTCGAAAATGTTTATAATATTGCCGTAGGCAAGACAACGTACATAGCCTCAGGAATTAAGGTGAAAAACCAGTTAAACCCCGGAGACAATCGCTTTTATGCTCTGATCATCAAGGAGATAGGTGTCGCTGATTGGTTCGGGGTCCTTAGAAAACTATACAGCGGGAAGAGGTTCGCCGATACTAAGACGATGTCACTGCGATATGCCTCAACGATAGAAGTATACGGCAATCGAATAAATCCAGAATTGGAGTTTGATGGGGATCCCATAGGGTTTCTGCCTTGTATGATTGAATCTGCCCTAGACCCCTTAGACTTGATATGTGAGGTTCATGATGAGTAAAGAAAAAGATTTAATTGAGTTGATCAATAAGCAGATGCCTAGGAGTGCCAGCCAGCTTAATAAGCTCTTTGAGGCCGACTCAGAAATAGTTCAGTTTCATGGACAGCGCCTTCTCTACACAATGGACGAGTTTTCTGAAGAAGACTTATTAAGGGATAGGGACCCCTACGTGCTGGGCTGGAATATGGCAGTGGGCTGTATCAGCGACATTCTAGCCTCGGGTGGGACTCCTAAGTATTATGCGCACAGCTTGGTGATTCGAAATTCCTGGTCCCAAGACTATGTCAGTAAATTAGCCCAAGGGCTTGCCCAGGTGCTAAAGGAAGTCGGGGCAGCATTCATTGGTGGGGATTTTGGGACTTCCAAAACCTGGCGTTACACGGGTTCAGTGATTGGAGAACTAGAGGGTCCGCCTATGTTAAGGAGTGGGGCAAAGGTTGGAGATGGTATTTTTCTGACGGGCCCTATCGGTGGCGGCAATATTGAAGCTGCTCTAGTTCTGTACGCCAAAAACTCCTTCGTCAATCATTTAACCGGGCAATGGAAAAACCCTTTTCAGCTGAGAAGTAAAGAGGCAGAGCTCATCAAACGATATAGCTGCTGCTGTATTGATACCAGTGATGGGGTCTTTAATGCCCTCAACGCAATTTCGGAGATGAGTGGGACAGGTTTTGCTGTGAGTGACTTACTCTACATGAAGAGCGGGGTAGCCTTAGCTAAAGGCCTTAACATACCCGAGGAATTGCTGTTCTTAGGGGAATGTGGAGAGTATGAATTGCTTTTCACCCTAAATGAAGAGGCTGAAGAAGGGTTTCTAAACGAAGCTCAGGAGAATAAATTGAAGTTTTATAAATTGGGTGAAGTAAAAGAGCCGGACCGTAAATCGCTAAAGAAGAAAGACTGTGTGATTGACTTAGCTATGTACAATATAAACGCCAGGGATTTCCCAGATCCAAAAGAATATTTGAGAGCTGTGGTAAATTTCCTAAATAAGACCCCCATGCCGCGTAAGGGTTTCAACAGTCGAGGCAAATGATCTATAAATCCATTCAAGGTCCGAAAAACTTCATTCACTCGAATTTCGTGCATCGAACTTCGAACATCGATTCTAGGAGGGTCAAATGAAACGAAGAGTTGTTATTACTGGGATCGGACCGGTCACTGCCATCGGAATCGGTAAAAAGGATTTTTCAGCGGGCATTTATGGTTTGAAAACGTGTATTGAAGAGATCCCGAGCTGTTATGAGCATAACTATAGGTTCAAATCGCGCTACTTCGTACCTAAGCCAGAATTTTCCTTAGCCAACGTAATCCATAAGTCAGTCGAAGGGATGATGGAAGAATCGTCGAGAATTTCTGTCCTATGCGCGAAGCTGGCGTTAGAGGACGCAGGATATCAGATGAGTAAGGCTGAAAAATATTGGCAAGTTGAGGGTCTAGAAGATTGTCCCATCATCATCGGAACGGGTATGAGCAGCCTCCAGACCGCTCTGGAATCCTACACAGCCCATCTGGCCGAGGGCGCCATGTCTACCTTTGGAACTAATTCCAATCCCAATCCCAGTCATCCTCGCTTCAACAGGATGGTCATTCCCATGCTGATGACCAATTCGCCAGCTGCATGGATCTCGATTCTTTTCAGTCTGAAAGGGTTCAGTTATACGCTTAATGCTGCCTGTGCTTCTGGGACTTATGCTCTGGGTGAGGGGTATCGAGCTATTTTAGCGGGACGAAGTGACGTGCTCTTAGCAGGCGGGGTTGAAGCCTTGGTAGAAAAGAAGGGTGCAATTATGCGAGGATTTGATATGTTGTCAACCCTTACCAGAGCTAAGGACGGAAGGCCTCAGCCATTTTCTCAGCAGAGAAGCGGATTTTTATTCAGTGAGGCTGCAGGCTGTGTTCTTGTTCTGGAGGAACTGGAAAGAGCTCAACATCGAGGCGCAGACATTTATGCTGAGATCGTTGATTATGAAGCATGCAGTGACGCTTACAGCATTGTCCAGATGGAGCCTTCCGGGGACAGCATCACAGGACTTTTCCAGAAGATCACTCAGGGAATCAAGGTTGACTATCTAAATGCCCATGGTACAGCTACCATGGCCAATGATGACCTTGAGGGTAAAGTAATAGAGCAGATTTTTGGCGCTAAAAAGACCCAGCCATATATCAATTCCAGCAAAGGTATTCTGGGCCATAGCATTGGAGCTAGCGGGGCTCTCGAAGTGGCGGTAACAGCCTTTTCCATCAAAGAAGCCAAAATACATGGGAACTTAACGTGGGATCCGATGGATAATTTGAAGCTGCCGTTGGAGAGTATGGAGACTCCAATTGAGTATGCTTTATCGGCTTCCTACGGCTTTGGGGGGCATAATGCGCTGATGCTTCTGAAGAGGTATGATGACCATGAATAAGGTCATGATTACGGGAGCAACAGGGTTTATTGGCAGCCACATTACGAGAGCCTTCTGCGAAAACCAAGTTAAAGTTGGCTGTCTCATCAGAAAAAGCAGTAGCCTCGCCAACCTGGAAGGTCTGCCAGTCGAGTTCAAGATCGGTGATATCAAGAAGATAGGGGACTTAACCAGAGCGTTCACCGGCTATGATTGGGTGATTCATAATGCTGCTAAAGTATCCGACTGGGGGGACTATGATGAGTTCTATCAGACGAATGTTACAGGAACCTTCAATGTTCTGACGGCCTGCGTGCAGGCGGGGATCAAGAATGTCCTGATAACTGGGTCTAATTCCGTTTACGGCGAAGAGAATAGTCTACTCGTAAAGGATGAGAAATCACCCTATAATTCCCATTACCGATACTTGGGAGACCGCCTTTTCCCCTGCAAGATGAATTTCTATCGGGATACCAAAGCTCTGGCTAAAAAAGAGGCCCTTGCCTTTGCAGCTACGTTTGATTTGAACCTGACTCTATTAGAGCCTGTTTGGGTCTATGGCGAGAGGGAGTTAAACGGAGGATTTTATGAATACCTTAAGACGGCCAAGGCTGGAATTCCCTTGGTGCCAGGCGCAAAGCAGAACAAATTCCATGTTATCTATGCCGGAGATCTGGCTAGAGCCTACGTCTTAGCTTATACAAAACAGCTGAGGGGGCGACACTGTATCCTCGTCGGCAATCAACAAGCAGAAAACATGGCCAGAATTTATGGGTTATTTTGTGCCGAAGCAGGGCTTAAAAAGCCCGGGAATCTCCCTAAGACCCTGAGCTATCCTATTGCTTTGCTGATGGAAATTATATACACTCTGCTTAAGTCTGAGAGTCCTCCACTTCTCACCAGAGGGCGGGTCAACATGTTTTATGACAATTTAGAGGTTTCTGTTGAGAAGGCTGGTCGGCTGCTCGGGTTCAGAAACGACTATAGCCTTGAGGAAGGCATCAAGAAAACGGTCTTATGGTATAAAGAACAACGTCTTATCTAAAAGGGGTTTGAGATAGAATCCGAAAGAGGGTGGCCCATGCTGAAGGTAAGGAATGTTACAGGTTGGCAAAAAAAAGCCTTTAACCTAAAGCTGAAGATAAGCATTTTTTTGCACACTATCCCACAGCTTTTGAAGGGGAATATTTCCTTCAAGGGGTTTATTCTACTCTTAAAGAGGCTGTTACTTTTTGTGTCCAAGACGCAGCACAATAAATTTGTTGAAATTGACGGCAAGACAAGGTTAGGTCTTTACGTGCCGGGTTATCCATCCCAGGCTTTTGACACTGCCTGTCAGAAATTCGGTCAATTCTCAGAAAGAATGCCCTGTACCACCGTCTTGTTATCCATCACGTCTGCCTGTCCCTATCAATGCAATTATTGTTATCAGAAATTGGATAAGGGCAAGGATGTCGAGCTTGAGACACTGATCAAGACCGTAAAGAAATTGCAGGAGATGGGGATTGCTTTTTTTAATATTGAGGGTGGTGAGCCCTTTATGGTCTATGATCGGTTGAAAATACTTTGCTCAGTGATTGATGATAGATCGGAAATCTGGATCAATTCCACGGGTGCCGGTATGACTTTAGAAAGGCTCGTAGAACTTAAAGGTTTGAATGTGACGGCGATTATGTTTTCCCTGCACAGCCCTGATCCTGATATGTTCAATCAGTTTATGGGAGATAATTCCGCCTGGGAGACGATGAAGGCTGGGGTTAAGATGTGCCACGCTGCTGGACTAGCCGTGGCATTTAATACCTGCTTGATGCGTGACGACTTCTATAACGGTACGTTTGAGCGAATTATGGAGATAGTCAGGGATTTTGGGGCCTGCCTGATCCAAATCATTAAGCCTAAACCAGCGGGAGGGTGGTTGGGAAAAGGAACTATTGAATTTACCCCAGAGGATCTTGAATATATTAAGGCCAAGGTAAACCAATACAATCTGGTGGCGGAGTTCTCTGGGTATCCATCAATCTCAGCGCAGGTTATTGAGGAAGATAAAGCGGTGTTTGGTTGTACGGCCGGTGGTACAGATCGATTCTATATCAATGCTAAGGGGGATTTACAGCCTTGCGAGTTTCTCAATTTATCCTTTGGTAATATCAGAGTGGATGAGTTTGAGGATATTTATCAAAAAATGCGCGGTTGCTTTGCCTGGGGTGGAGAGTGTTCTCTTTGCGAAAGTTGTTCAAAGGAGATTTATAAGCTGTATCAAGATAATGGTTTGAAGTCCCTTCCTTTAACTCTCGAGCTGTCGGAGAAGATCTACAGTTCTTGGGATCGAGGGGGAAGAACAGATTTGTATGACAAGTTAGAGAAGATGAGGTAGAAGGAGTGTAAACAATGACAGCTAAAGGGACAGCTTAATAATTCAAATAAATGGTAGCCATGTGAAGAAAGCATTTAAAGAAGGAGTAATTAATAATATGAGCAAAATTCTGCGTATCAAAATGCGCCACCTGACAATTCAGGAAGAGACAGCGAAAGAATCGTATGAACTCTTAGGTGGTCGAGCGTTCATCGCTAAATTTTTGTTAGATGAAGTTCCAGCCACATGTCAACCGTTAGGCCGACACAATAAATTAATCTTAGCACCTGGACTATTAGGCGGCAGTAAAGTATTTAGCTCTGGTAGGGTCTCCATTGGGGCAAAAAGTCCTCTCACTGGTGGTGTGAAAGAAAGTAATGGCGGGGGTATTGTTGGCTCTAAACTTGGCCGTTTAGCTTATAAGGCTATTGTCATCGAAGAAATTCCCATGGGCGAACAAAAATACATTTTGAGAGTGACTGCGGAAGGTGCTGAACTGCTCCCGGGGGATTCCTACTGGGGATTAGGAGTCTATGAGACGGCTGAAAGGCTGCATGAAGTCTTTGGTCGGAATATTGCTATAGCTTGTATTGGACCGGCGGGAGAGAGGAAGTTTTCAGCGGCAGGTATCGCAAATACCGACATAGATGGAGTCCCGAGCCGCTACTGCGGACGTGGTGGTCTCGGAGCAGTCATGGGGTCCAAAGGGATCAAAGCAATTATTATCGACGACTCGCAAGCCAAAGTGTTAGAACCGGCTAGGCCAGAGGAATTTAAAAGTGTAGTTCTAGAATTCGCCAGATTGCTTAATGAATCTCCGGTGGCTCAAACCTATCGTAATTACGGAACCGCAGCGCTGGTGAATCTAACAAATTCTCAGGGTGGATTACCTACTCGCAACTTTACTACCGGGGTATTTGAAGGTGCCGAGAAAATTTGTGGGGAGAGAATGCGCGATATAATTGAAGCTAGAAAGGGTAAGATGGCTCATGCCTGTATGCCAGGTTGCATAATTCGTTGTTCCAATAATTATGTGAATGAGCAAGGGGAGAGCCTAGTTGCGCCTCTTGAATACGAAACGATAGCGTTAATGGGATCGAACCTAGACATTGACGACTTGGATACGGTGGCGCAACTTAATTATTTGTGTAATGATTATGGATTGGACACGATTGAGACTGGTGCTGCTTTAGGGGTGGCTATGGCTAGTGGATTGCTTGAGTTCGGAGATAAACAAGGTGCTCTAGACTTGGTTAAGGAGATAGGAAAAGGGAGCATAATTGGGAGAGTTCTTGGCATGGGTGCAGAGACGACGGGTAAAGTATTAGGGGTAGTCCATATACCTGTTGTAAAAGGTCAGGCGATGCCGGGTTATGAGCCACGGGCTTTCAAAGGGTTGGGAGTCACCTATGCAACGTCGACTATGGGACCAGATCACACGGCGGGTCAAACCCTTAGAGCAAAAATTGATCACAGCTCGAGAGAAGGACAAGCAACCTTATCTAAGAAAGCACAAAATACACTGCCTGTGTACGATAATCTCGGTCTGTGCTTATTTACCTCAGCGGGGTTAGGTGCACACCCGGAAGTCTTAGTTGCGTTAATTAATTCACAATTAGGCATGGATTACAGGGCTGAGGATGTATTTAGTCTTGCGGAACAAACGGTTAAGTGGGAAAGAGAATTCAATCAAAAAGCAGGGTTCACTCAGGTTGATGATCGGTTGCCAGAGTCCTTTAATGAAATCCAGAATCCGGCAGTTAAGACAACCTTCGATGTTAGTGGGGAAGAGTTAGATCAGGTGCATGCTTAAGGTTCTTGCGTTAAAATTTCTTAAAAACGTAACTAAAACAAAAACTAATTTAAAAAACTGGAGGAGAAATATCGATGAAGATCATTGACGCTCACCACCATTATATGCCTATAAAAATCTACCAGGAATTTGCTGATCCCTATGGGCCATCAAAACGGGTTGTCTTAAACGATAACGACTTCACCTTCAACGTGAGGCTGCACCAGTTAGACACGCACCTCAAGGATATGGATGAGGC
This sequence comes from uncultured Desulfosporosinus sp., assembly GCA_927405585.1. Taxonomy (GTDB): domain Bacteria; phylum Bacillota; class Desulfitobacteriia; order Desulfitobacteriales; family Desulfitobacteriaceae; genus Desulfosporosinus. Next base: position 94,008 of record CAKMJS010000013.1, on the reverse strand, counting down.
TGGAGTCGATATGACGCTCTTGAGTATATCGCAATGGAATACAGGAGGGCCAGAACTGTGCCGACGGATCAACGAGGCAGTTGCTGAAGATATGGTCCGCCATCCGGATCGACTCTTGGCGGCAGGGTGTATCCCTCAAGATAATCCCGAAGCGGCAGTAGCCGAGATCGAGTACATGATCAAGGAATTGAAGTTTCACGGCATCGCTATGCTTACCTCCATGGGAGCTGATGTGAACATGAGTAACAAGGATTTAATGTGGCCCATATTTCAGAAAGCTTGTGAACTGGATGTGCCAATTTTTCTGCATCCCCATCTGAAGCCCTATGGCATAGAACTGGATTGCACGATCAGCAGATCTATTGGACGGGGTTTTGATGAGAACAGGGCCTTTTTGCGAATCATCTACGATGTCTATCCTCATTTCCCAGACATTAAGTTTGTGATGCCCCATTTTGGCGGCACCACCTTGGCTATGAAAGGCCGCATGAATATGTTCTTTGAGCCACGAGAAGATTTGGGCATTCCTGTGCCTCAGGAAATCAAGCCACTTCCCAAAACGATGCTGGAAATTGAAGAATTAGGGTATAAGAAAGCCTTTGAAGCGCTTTTCGACAAGATGTATTGGGACGGAGCCGGCTCGAGTGGCTGGGAACCTATCACCAAGTTAGCCATGATGACGGTGCGCCATGACCGGTTGATGTGGGGTTGCGATTATCCCTTTGAAATCCACAAGGGACGAGATATTAAGCATTACTTGGACAGTGTGCAGCGTTTAGATATTTCGGAGGCTGATAAAAAGGCCTTTTTGGGCGGCAATTTATTGCGACTGCTAAAACTTGACAAGTGAGCGTAGAGAGTTAAGAATGCCGGGTGGATGCTCCACCCGGCATCTTTGTGCAGTTTTGAGACTAGAGAGTTCGTGGTCAAAACCAATGATACCCAACTAACAACTAATTTGCTATACTTAATAAATATAGGAATAAGAGTATCAAAAAGTGAATGGAGAGCTGAGATGAAAGAGAACAAGCACTTTGACACATCTGAAGGGAGTCTCCATACTCTCCAAACGGATACCTTAAAAGCACACTTTCCTATCGTGGGCATTGGTGCTTCTGCAGGTGGGTTGGAGGCTTTGGTAGCTTTCTTGGGAAACGTACCTGAAAATTGTGGCTTAGCTTTTGTGATCGTCCAGCACATGGAGCAGACGGGTGAGGATATTATGGTGGAGTTACTTCAGAGTGCTACTACTATGAAAGTTATACAAGCCGTTGAGAACACAGCGGTTCTGCCGGACTGTGTGTATGTAATTCCGCCGAATAAGGAAATGTCGATCCAAAACGGCTTGTTAAGACTATTCGATTATATTGTGCCCTACACTCTTCATCTTCCCATAGACTTCTTTTTTCGCTCCCTGGCAAGTGACCAACAGGAGAGAAGTATCGGAGTCATACTCTCCGGCATGGGCGCTGATGGAACATTAGGACTCAGGGCGATCAAGGAAAAAGGCGGGGTTGTCTTTATTCAGGAACCGTCCACGGCAAAATTCGACGGTATGCCTCGCAGCGCTATCAAGGCAGGCTTAGCAGATTTTGTCTCATCGGCGACGGATTTACCCTCTAAGATAATAGATTATCTTGAGCATAGGCCTATGCTTGATGCTGACCAAGACCAAGCAGACCAAGATCAGAAAGACAGTGCCTTAAATTCTTACGATAGAATAATTTTTTTGTTACGGTCCCAGACTGGGCATGATTTTTCTTCCTATAAGAAAAACACGGTATACCGTAGGATTGAACGCCGTATGGGTATTCATCAAATTGAAAAGATCGCCAACTACGTGCGATTTTTGCAGGAAAATCCTCAGGAACTAGACTTGTTATTTAAGGAATTCTTAATTGGGGTTACTAGTTTCTTTCGCGAACCAACGGAGTGGGAATTGTTAAAGGACAAAGTCATACCGGCACTTTTGACTGATAGGGTACCTAGTAATACGATTCGGGTCTGGGTATCCGGCTGCGCTACAGGCGAGGAGGCCTACTCCTTAGCGATAGTATTCAAAGAGGTACTAGATCAGTTAAAGCCTTCTCAGGACTTTTCCATGCAGATTTTTGCCACCGATCTCGACCGGGATGCTATCGATAAAGCACGGGAAGGGATTTTCCCGACCAGCATCGCAGAGGATATGTCGCAGGAGCGTCTGAATCGGTATTTCGTCAAGGTGGATCGAGGCTATCAAGTTGTTAAGACCATTCGTGATATGGTCATCTTTGCTCAACAAAACATGATTAAAGATCCGCCCTTTACTAGGATCGATATATTGACCTGTCGCAACTTACTCATTTACCTCACCCCAGAACTGCAGAAGAAGCTCATGCCGCTTTTTCACTACAGTTTGAATCCTGGCGGCTTTTTATTTCTAGGAAGTGCGGAAGCCGTCGGGAACTATACTGATCTTTTTAGGCCACTTGACCGTAGATCGCGACTTTACCAGCGACTACAACCCATACTGCAGGCGGAACCCGTTGAATTCCCCACCTCGTTTGCCCCAACTCATTTTGCAGGGAACCAGCCGTCTGTAACCGTTCATAACATACAGTCGTTGGCGAATAAATTGATCTTACAATGTTATTCACCTCCAACTGTATTAGTCAACGCTAAAGGCGATATCCTCTACATTACAGGTCGAACAGGTAAGTACCTCGAACCGGCTGCAGGCAAGGTCAACTGGAATATTTTTGCCATGGCCCGTGAAGGGCTAAACTATAAACTAAGTAACACCTTCTACAAAGCGCTGCGGCAAAAAGAGAGCGTTACCTATAAAAATGCTGTTGTAAAAAATGAAGGTGGATCGCAGATGGTTGACATCACTGTTAATCCACTCAAAGAGCCAGAGGCGCTGCGTGGGATGGTCATGATTGTTTTTACTGACGTGATCCCCCCAAATGTTGTTGAAACAATCTACGCAAATGAACGAATTACTGCGAACAGCCAGCGCGAGGCGGAATTAGAACGCGAACTGATGCAAGCTCGTCAGGTGTGGCAAGATGCTAGTACAGAAATGCAGATATCCCAAGAAGAGCTCAAATCTAGCAATGAGGAATTACAGTCGAGTAACGAAGAACTCCAGTCGACCAATGAGGAATTGACCACAACCAAGGAGGAAATCCAGTCCTTAAATGAAGAACTAAAGACGGTCAATTTCGAACTGCAGACCAAGTTAGAAGATCTGTCGTTAGCTAATAACGACATAAAGAATCTACTGGACAGCACGAAGATTGCCACTTTATTTTTGGATACTACGTTATGTGTGAAGCGCTTCACGCCCCAAATGTCCGTGGTCTCTAAGCTGATTTCGAGCGACGTGGGTCGACCCATTACTGATATCGCTTCCAATCTTTTTTATCCTGAACTGACAGAGGATGTTCGGGAAGTACTATTGACGCTAAATACTGTTGAAAAACAGGTCATGGCGTATAATGGCCATTGGTTTAACGCACGCATTCTACCTTACCGCACGTTAGAAGACAAAATTGACGGCGTGGTCATCACTTTTGTCAATATCACGGAAGCTAAAGTATTGGAGGCGGAGCTACGCGAAACAAATCCGTTAGAACAACGAATTGTAAACCAAGACGAAGAAATGGTCCAAGTCAATGACAGGTTGCTAAATGAACTTCAACTAGGTCGTAGGGAAATCGCTACAAGTAAGTGAAAAGACTAAATTAGTGAGTGGGGGATGCTAACCCCCACTTTTTGCTTTCTCTAATTTCTCACTCAATACATACGTAAAGTAATTTTACTTATACTAATAAAAGTATGAGTAGAGAGGTGAAGGAATTGGATTTTATATCGATAATTAAAAAAATTAAGGGTGAGAAAGAGAGGCTTGATATCCAGGAGGCATTTAATATATATAACCTATTGAGAGCGAGATATGTTAGTACACAAACAGTTCAACTTTTTAAGAACTTCGTCCATGACGTCGCTTGGGAAGTAATTCTAGACAAATTCATGAAACATTTTGATAAGCAAATTGCTGTTTTAGAAGAATTAGGTGGGGAATATCGTATCATGATGCCCAATAAACCCCCGCTTGACCTCAAGTTTTCAACCAGTATTAATCATATTACGGATGATTATATCTATAAAAAGATATTCCATGACCTAATAGCTGAGCTAATGTCACTTATCCATGCAGTTCGTTCAAGCAGTACCAATGATAGTTTAAGAAATATTATCATACAAGATCTTACAACTCATTTCGAGGATTTTGATACTCTTTATAAGTTTGGTAAGTTGAAAGGGTGGGAAGAATCGTATCCTGTTTACAAAACTGCTCTACCTCATCAAAAAGAACAACTATCAACCTCCGAAGCGTTTCACATTTGGGATCATATCAATTTAAGGTATGAACAAATTGAACTAATCGGTATATTTATCAATTTTGCTCATGATACTGAGTTCAAGGTAATCCTTCAACATGGCGTGTATATTTTTAACAAACAAGTCGACCATCTTGAACAGTTAGCACTCAGGCTTAATGTACCGCTACCGAATCGACCTACACAACCCGTAATATCTCCGATCGATCCTGAAACAATAAAAGACAAGTTCATGTACCGTAATATCTTAAGCTGGGAATTATCTTCTCTAGATACTCATGTCAGAGCAATCATCGAGACGATTAGGAACGACTCCCTCCGTAAGCTATGGAGCGAACTCCTTAATTCAGAGTTAGAGTACTATGATAAATATCTGAAGTATGGAAAAATGAAAGGGTGGACAAGAGTAGTCCCGATTTATGGAGAACCAGTGTCCTAGGTTAAGATTAAAGTATGTGGGGCACTCCCATTGGAAAAGGGTAGTCTCACGATTTCATGATAAAACCTCTTTACGGAGGTTTTTATCATTTCCTATGATTTCTCCCATTTCGACAATAAGTGAGGGAGGAGTTTTATGGTATATAACGAATATATTGGAATATCCTCTCTTAATAGAAAACTATATAGTGTTTTGTCTAAATATTTCGTCGAGGAGGTAGCGAGCTTTGACCGAGGATTTAAATTTTCAAGTCCAAAAAGCCTTCAGTCGTCTGGAGAAATTGTCTCAATCGGATTTACCATCTCCAGAACTGACGTCTAAACTGTTATCAGAGCTCAATTCTGCTTTATACGAATTACAAACAACTTCGGCTGAATTACTTGAGCAAAATGAGGAAATGGTAGCTAGCCGTCAGACCTTGGAAGAAGAACGGTGTCGTTATCAGGAATTGTTTGATTTCGCCCCAGATGGCTATCTGGTTACGGATACGGAAGGCATAATACTCGATGCGAATAGCGCAGCGACCGACCTTTTTAACCTAATCAGAGCATTACTGATTGGCAAGCCGTTAGCAATATTTGTAAGCAGTGAAGAACATATGGCCTTCCGTACCCGCTTAGCAGAGATAAAAAAAAATATCATGGTACAAACAGAGAATTGGGAGATTACCATGCTTTCCGGTAAGCAAACAAACTTTCCAGTCTCTATAACGGTAGGGAAAGTAATTGCCTCTCGTGGAGGGACTGGGGAGTTGCGCTGGCTTCTGCGTGATATCACGAAACGCAAACAATTAGAAGAAGAGCTGCAAAAAGCAGATAAATTAGAATCCCTTGGTGTCCTAGCGGGTGGTATTGCCCACGATTTAAACAATTTTCTAACGGTAATCTTGGGTAATCTTTCACTAGTGAAAAGGTGCACAAAAGAGGATCCCAAAGCTACCAGGTATCTACAGTATATGGAAGAAGCTATCAAACAGACGGGTAACTTAACTGGTCAAATGCTTACCTTTGCTAAGGGGGGTAAGCCATTGACCAAGGCTGTTTCTATCAGTCAATTAATAGAGGAAGATAGCGCTTTTGCCCTGAGCGGCTCTAAAACACGCTGTGAATTGTATCTTTCAGAAGACCTGCCGTCCGTAGAAATTGACCGTGGGCAAATGACCCAAGTTATTACCAACCTATTAATAAATGCCGACCAAGCAATGCAAGCAGGCGGAACCATTAAGATCTACGCCAAAAAGCTGACGGTTACGGGTGAAGACAGTACCTTGCCGCTGAAGTCCGGTGAGTACGTGAACCTAACCATCACAGATAAGGGAACTGGTATTCCCAATGATATTCTACCCAAGATATTTGACCCGTATTTCAGTACCAAAGAACATGGCAATGGCCTTGGGCTTACTATTTGTTACTCAATTGTAAAAAATCATGGTGGACATATTTCTGTACAATCTGTGACGGGAAAAGGAACAAGCTTTTCTATATATTTGCCTGTCTCCAGTGGCCAAGCTGAAAATGAAGTTCACGAAGATATTCTTGTCTTGGGTGAGGGGAAAGTTTTATTGATGGACGATGAGGAGAGTGTGCGACAAACGGCTAGCGAGATGCTAACTTTTCTAGGCTATGATGTGGATTTAGCCAGTGACGGTGAAGAAGCGGTCAGACTATATGAAAAGGCGCTTCTCTCCGCCCATCCTTTTGATGTTGTAATTACCGACCTGACGGTTCGTGGTGGGATGGGCGGTAAAAGGACAGTAAGCGAGCTGATCAAAATTGACCCAGATGTGAAAGCGATTGTTTCTAGTGGCTATTCCTCAGATGCGCTATCTGACTATAAAAAGTACGGCTTCTTCGATGTGATAGCCAAACCTTACAGACTTCAAGAACTTGGCAAGGTCTTGTCCAGTGTCCTAGGGACAAGCAAGAAATAAATTAATACAAATATATAAAAAACTCTAGTACTTAACCTAAGATCAATTAACCACCCTTGGTTATTAATTGATCTTTTTCTATGACATAAAAACCATCTTCCTCTCTCCATTCTGCAAATAAAATGTTATCGATATTAACGAAACCTTGTTTTTTTAGTTCTTTTTTAAGCCATGACTCATTTTTGCAAATTCCTTTTAAGCTTTGGTTTAGTATGACTCCATCACTCAATAGAAGTGTAGGTAAGGATTTACCATTTAAAGGAAGATTAAGATCTTTAAGTGTCGGGGTATCGAATTCAGGTTTTCTTAAAACGGTTAAAGACCCGTTTTGTTCGAGTATAGCGTATTCAACTTCTCGAGCTGAGAAAACCCCCTTATCCCGTAAGAGAGTTTGAAGCTCATTGATGTTCATGCGATTTTTTTTAAGTTCTTGTCTATCAATGACCCCTTTATTAATGACTAAGGAAGGTTTACCTTCTAAAAGGTTTCTTAAGGTAATGGACTTTTGACCCACAAATTGTATAGCAAAGATTAGGAGGCCCCAAACAGCAATCGCAAATATAATCTTCACTACGCCAGTGTCATCATCATAGATTGCATTACCTAGAAGCTCACCCATAATGAGTGCCGAAATAAAGTCAAAAGCAGTCAGTTGAGTAATTTGTGTTTTGCCGATTAATCTAGTAAAAAGTAATAAACTAAAAAAGCCGATAATCAATTCTATCGTTAACTGCCCTAGTTCCATATAAAAAGCACTCCTCCTTGTTAACGATAGAATAGCCGAAAGCCCCAGACTTTAGTCACGGTAATACAGCATATTCGTCGTTCTTAAGGAAGAAGTAAAGTTCTTTTAAAAACCAACCAAACCGAAGCAGGGGGGTGATTTGTAAAGGGCAAAGTTAACGAAAACCCCCCATGTGTTCATGATTATTGCTATAATGAGACTATGGACGATTTAATGAACTTGCGTAAAATAATACATGTTGATATGGATGCCTTTTACGCCTCTGTTGAGCAACGGGACGATCCAACCATATTGGCAAAGCCAGTAGTGGTAGGAGGTAAACCCAATAGCAGGAGCGTAGTTTGTGCTGCCTCGTATGAAGCTCGAAAATTTGGAATCCACTCGGCTATGTCCATGGCGGAGGCTTTTCGGCGCTGTCCCCAGGCAATTTTTTTGCCTGTAAACGCCCATAAATATCAAGAAGTGTCAATGCAAATTCGAGAGATATTCTTGACGTATACGCCTATAGTGGAGCCACTCTCATTGGATGAAGCGTTTTTGGATGTTAGTGGGTCAACGAGTTTATTTGGTCCTGCAGAGGAAATTGCTTTGATGATTAAACAACGCATCCAGCAGGAGTTAAACTTAACGGCTTCAGTGGGTGTGGCCAGCAATAAGTTCCTAGCTAAATTAGCTTCAGATTTACAGAAACCTGATGGTTTTGTTGTTGTTCAACAGGATAGGGTGCAGGAGTTTCTTGATCCATTATCTGTGGAAAGGCTTTGGGGAGTAGGTAAAAAAACGGCTGAGCAGTTACATAAGATCAATGTAAAAACGATTAGAGATTTACGTTACTTAGAACTGGAATACTTAACTCAAGTATTTGGAATTATGGGTACGCAACTTTATCAGTTAGCTCAAGGTATTGATGATCGAGCAGTAGAAGGCGACAGAAGGATTAAATCCATCGGGCGTGAGATAACGTTTGCCACGGATATCGTAGATCAGGATAAGTTAGAGGAGATATTGTTGAAGCTAGCTGTCGACGTGGGCAGGAGCTTGCGTAAGAAGGCTTTATGTGCAAAAACAATTACCTTGAAAGTGCGGTATGACGATTTTCACTCAGCTTCGCATTCTTATACAATGTCTTATCCAACCGATCTTGATGACGAAATCTATCATGAAGCCTGTAAATTATTACGGAAGGTATCGCTTAAGCAGCCGCTCAGGTTGATAGGTTTAGCGATGCATAATCTGACCGATAAGTTAGAACGTCAACTAGCATTGTTTTCTGAGCCACAAAAAGATTATGAAACTCTCACGAAAGTCCTTGATTTACTTAAAGAAAAATATGGTGAGAAGAGTATTACTAGGGCAAGACTCTTGTGATATGCATCGCAAGTCAGCAGTGCATAAAAAGGGTGCTAGATAACGTCCGATGTGCTAGTTTTAATTACGGAGTGAATCGGTGAAGGCGCTGGAGATGTCTAAAGAATACATCATTAAACCAACTAAAAGGGCGAGCAAAAATAGGTAGGAAATCCCTATTTGCAGCCTAAAAATGGGCTCTACACTTAAGTATTGCGCAGTTTGAGTTTTATTTCTCACCATGGAGACGATCTCAATTATACCAAAGAACACGACCAAAAGCAGGATATAAGCATGTAGTTTCCAGATGAGAATAACTGATAAAAATAGCCCAATTACCCAAATAAAAGGTGAGATTGCCTTTGATATTCTGCCCCCATCTAAGGAGCCAAAGGGGAGTAAATTAAAGAGATTTATTAAGGCACTTACATAGGCAAGACCTGCCCAGTAAGGTGTATTCGTTAACGAGTAGAGCTCCAAACAAACTAGCGTGATAAAAGCCCCTGCAACAGGGCCGCCAATCGCAGTGATCGCTTCTTCCTTAACACTTTTTGGAGTACTTTTCATTCTGATAAAAGCACCAAGAAAAGGAATGAAAGTTGGAGCAGATACATCAAGACCCAATTTCTTACTCGTAACATAGTGGCCCATTTCATGAACAAAAATGACAGCAACAAAGCCGACAGCAAATAACCAACTATATATTTGAGCATAGAGAATGATTGTCACAGCCATACTCAAAAAGGTCCCAGCAAATTTAGAGGCCTTAAGTAGGGTGAACAAAAATTTTGCCAAGACGGCAACTTTGCCAAACTTTAATAAGCCTAGTACAGCAGTGATCAGGATACCAATAAAAGTTCCTGAACTCCGTTTCTTTGGTTTTTTGATTAGATCTTCATCGCGTGATGTTTCGTCCTGAATCATTCTGCTAATTTTCTCCTCTCTTATCACATAACCTAGAATATTTCCAACCCTTTACTTTAAACATTTGCTAGTTCGAATAACATGACTCAATAATTCTATGTGATTAAAAAGTCGGAGCAAGCTTATAAATCCCGAATTCTTGGTGACCTAAAATTTCAGCTTTAGGCTTGTGCCCATTTGCAACTTTAATGATTTCGTCAAAAATACGGTGGCCGACTTGCTCAATTGTTTCGTGACCGGAGATAATACTTGAGGCATCAATATCCATATTATCATTCATCCTTTGAAAGGTTCGCTGATTGGCGGTTATCTTAATGACTGGGGCAATTGGCGAACCCGTAGGGGTACCTCGTCCAGTAGTGAAGATGACGACGGTTGCTCCACTAGCGAGCATTCCTGAGATGGATTCAACATCCTGGCCAGGAGAGTCCATAATGTAGAGGCCTTTGGTACTAGGTATTTCCCCGTATTGTAGCACGCCTTGAATGGGGGCGTGACCTGCTTTATAGATACACCCTAGGGATTTTTCCTCGATGGAACTAATCCCTCCGGCAATGTTCCCAGGAGTCGGTTGCCCATCTCGAAGATTAAAGTTGGAAAGTTTGGCGCGTTCTTCGCAGTCACGCACAATCTGGAACAGCTTCTCCGCTACTTCAGGCGATTTTGCTCGGCGTGCAAGGATGTGTTCTGCCCCAATAAATTCTGTAGTTTCAGACAACATAACGTTGCCACCGGCAGCGACTAATAAGTCTGCTGCAATTCCTACGGCAGGATTAGAGGCTAACCCTGAGGTGAAGTCAGACCCGCCGCACTCGATAGCCAAACTTAATTCCCGAATGTGTATTTTTTCGGGCTGAAGCTTGACCACCTGCCGGGCTAGTTCAGCCATTTTCCGTACTCCCTCGGTGGTGGCACTCAAAGTACCCCCAATTTCTTGAATGACTACCACATCGACGGGTTTACCCGTGGTGGTGATTTCAGCGACGACATCATGAATGGGAACTCCTTCACACCCTAGGCCCACAACGAGGACTGCCCCAACGTTGGGATTTTTGGCGAGGTTGATCAAGGTTCGTAAGGTTTGTTCGTAGTCTGCACCAATTTGGCAACAACCATGTTGGTTCGCTAGCGCTACGCTTCCTGGAACTTGTTGTGCAATATTGAAGGCGACAGTACTCGAACAGACTGAGGTTGGGATAATCAAACAATGATTGCGAATTCCCACCTTGCCATCGAGCCGGCGATAACCTAAAAATTCCATTGTTAATCCTCCTCGTATATCAGCCGCGTTGACTTTTCATATTGTGTACATGGACATGTTGACCAGCCAGAATTAAGGTGGTTGATACGCCGATGCTCTCAGCATATTTAAGGATGTCTTCTGAAGCTGTAATATCACGAATGGCAAATTTATGACCGAGAGGGATGTCTTCAAGTAACTGAATAGTTTGTTCAGATTCGCCTAAGAAAAAATGGATAAGAGTACCTGAGGCGTAGTCATCGACCACGGTTGCGACGTTATCACGGGAGTTTATTAGAACAGCTTGTGTCTTCAAAAGCGCACCTCCAAAACGTTAGAGTATAGACACCTTATCATATCAAAAACTACACGAAATTGGGATAGTCTTGAAGATCTTAATGTAATAACATATAATGTTAATAGGGCATAGATGAATGTGCGCAATCCCCTACAGCCGCTTTAGAACTCCGAGTAGAATGTTGCCCATACTCTGATGCTGAAATCTGCGCTCATGAAGAGGATACTTTAGCGTCTGCCCCGTTAGCAGCAATGATCAACGCACCGATTTTATTTAAGCTAGTAGTGTTGCCTAATGGAGAGTATGATAAGGTTGCTGCTTATCGAATGATTAATAATTTAGCTAGAATTCCGGATAGTATATTGCGCAAATTACTGGTTTCTGGGTGGAAGATAAAACTGATTAATGGTGAACTTACGGATGAGCCGGAATATGCATATTTAAAAGGAGTTACACCTAGAGGGTGGGAAGGTACGGGTATGACCTGGGATGATCTTTCTGGTCTTGGAGGATATCCCAATGTCATTGTAAAGATTGGCTATAACGATAAAACAGAGGGTGCCATTAATCTTGAATTACATGAAACAGGTCATGCGGTAGATTGTGCATTTAATAACATAACAAAAACAGATTCTTTCCTTAAAATATGGAAGATGGAAGTGTTCAGTTTGTTTTCCGATTCCCATATTTATACTTATATGAATAAATACCCAGAAGAGTATTTTGCTGAATCATTTGCGATGTACTTTTATCAAAAAGAAGAGAATGTTAAATTAAGGGAACGAGCACCTTTGACATACGAACTAATTAGTTAGTTAGTTAGTTAGTTAGTTAGTTAGTTAGTTAGTTAGTTAGTTCCTTACTTATAGTTGCATAGGATTAGCCTCCCATTACATTAACGTAATGGGAGGCTAGTTTTATGTTTTATAGAAAGGATTGGTCTAATTTCGATCAATCCATGCATGCTTAAATTTGAGTGTCTTCTTACTGAATTTGATTGACCTAATTTATGGAATATGGTATATTTTGAGGAGTAACAACTTATAGTAATAATATAAGTTGTTAGATAGGGGGGATTTACTTGATTCAGCAAAGTATTTTGGAGGTGGTTTTATGCTTGTAAAAGAGTTGGCATTTTGTGAAAAACTATAGTTTCTGAGGAGGATGAAAAGAAAATGAAAAGATTTAATCTGCTTATTCTAATTACCCTATTCATACTCGTAGCGACCGGATGCAGTACATCAAGTAATACTGCTACAACAACCATGGACAAGATTAAGGACGACGGTAAACTAACCTATGCTATGAGTGGACAGTATCCACCTTTCAATTTCTTTAACGAGCAAAATAAGCTCACTGGATTTGATGTCGAAATAGGCGAGGAGATAGCCAAAAGAATTAGCGTGGACCCAGCACCTATCGCAACCGAATGGGATGGACTTATTGCTGGGTTAAAAGCTAGTAAGTTCGATATGATCTTAGGGAGCATGGCGATTACTGACGAGAGATCGGAAATGGTAAACTTTAGTACTCCTTATTACCGTTCTGGTGCCCAAATCATTGTGCCCGCTGACTCGAGTATCAGCGGAGGAACTGATCTCAAAGGTAAAACGGTCGGGGTTGTTTTGGGTACAACATTCGAGACGAAAGCACGAGAATTGGGGGCGACTGTAAAGACCTATAAAGGTGACCCTGATGCCTTTAATGATATGGCTAACGGCAGGCTGGATGCCGTGATTACTGATAAAATTGTCGGGTTAAATGCCATAAAAGAGAACAATTATCCCTATAAACTTGTAGGTGATTTGTTATATACAGAGAAGATGGGTATTGCAATTCGTAAAGAAAGTCCTAAATTGCTGGAAGCCGTAGACAATGCTTTGAAAGAAATGATGGATGACGGAACTTATAAGAAAATTAGTGAAAAATACTTTAGTGCAGATATCAGATAGGTCAAAAGAAATCAGCAAGGGTCAGCTAAGGTGTGAACAGACTGGGGGGAATTGCTTTGAATCTTGACTTTAGCATCGTCATAAAATATCTACCTTTTTTGTTGCAAGGGGCAGGTTTGACAATACAACTCGCAGTACTTGGAATTGCTTTGGGTATTGTTTTAGGCCTAGTTGCAGCTCTCATGAAGATATCCCACACGCCTCTTCGGTATATCGCGCTTTTTTATATTTGGCTGATTCGAGGAACCCCTTTACTAGTTCAGCTATTTCTGATTTATTTCGGTCTGCCACAGCTTGGCATCACATTAGACGCTTTCTCATCTTCAGTACTGGGACTGGGAATTAACAGCGGAGCATATCTCGCAGAGGTTTTTCGCGGGGGGATTGAAGCTATCCCTAAAGGACAAACCGAAGCATCTTTATCTCTTGGCATGGGTAAATTCTTGACAATGCGTAGGATCATTTTTCCCCAGGCCTTGCGGATAGCGCTACCGTCATTAGGCAATCAGTTTATTATCAGTTTAAAGGATTCATCTCTTTGTTCCGTTATTACGATGTCGGAACTCCTACAAACTTCCCAACGATTTGCTAGTTCAACATTTGCGCCCTTGGAATTCTACACCGCCGCCGCAGGGTTCTATTTGCTAATGACCACGGTATTGTCTGCCGCATTACGAAGCCTGGAATGGAGATTATCTAAAGAAAACCGAACAAGGGAGGGTTAAAATGGAATTAGCTCATATGCCGTTAAAGGAAAGGTCGATGATTGATGTTAATGGTCTGATCAAAGACTTCGGCAAAACACGAGTCATTGACGGAATCGATGCGTCAGTGTCTGTAGGCGAAGTTGTTGTGCTGATCGGAGCAAGTGGTTCGGGAAAGAGTACTTTTCTGCGCTGTTTGAATGGACTAGAAGCGTTGACTGCGGGTGAAATCTTGATAGATAGCATACCTCTTGAAAGAAAATCAAGTAGCCTCAATCAGATACGACGTCAGGTTGGCATGGTGTTTCAGCAATTCAATCTATTTCCTCACCTGACGGTCTTAGAAAATATCATCGAAGCGCCTGTTCATGTGCTTAAACAGGGGAAAGATGATGCCATCAAAGTTGCCCGAGAGTTGCTTTCGAAGGTTGGCCTTTTTGATAAACAAAACTGCTACCCAGGGACGCTATCGGGGGGGCAAGGTCAAAGAGTAGCCATTGCCAGAGCGCTGGCAATGCATCCTAAAATAATGCTCTTCGATGAGCCCACATCGGCGCTTGATCCTGAGTTGGTCGGGGAAGTGCTTACAGTAATGAAACATTTAGCCGAAGATGGCATGACGATGGTTGTTGTGACCCACGAAATGAGCTTTGCTAGGGAAGTTGCAGACAGGGTAATCTTCATCGACAAAGGGCGTATCGTCGAAGAAGGCTCTCCAAGGCAGATTTTCAGTAAACCGCGTGAAGAACGAACAAAGGCTTTCCTTAGTAGAATAAGTCATTAAATACACGTGAAGTATTAACAGGATATATGTCTTTTATACAAGAAACCGGCAAAGCTGGTTTCTTGTATTTTAAGCTAGGACCCATATTTATGTGATTGAATATGTACAATACCACAAGTTAATAACAGTTCTCGAGCTTGATCTGCTAATGAGAAGGAGAGTTTTTAGAGGATAATCGACTTTCTTAGAGAAAACACTAAGTGGAAACTCAATCATGAAATCGTTAGAGTACCAAGTCTTCAAGTAAGAGTGGTACTCAAGGAAAAGGAAGTTTTAAATGGAAAACTTATCATAAGAAATAATCAAATTTACGGTTCAACCTATAACTTGAGAATAGGTTTGGACCCGTAATTGGGGGGACATCACTTTGAGCAAACCAGAAGATATTCAAGTAGAGTTCAGTCGATCTCGTATTAATGAAGAAGCTGTGAATATTGAAAAAGTCCATTTTTACAAGACTGACAGGAGAGTTAACCCAAAGCAAGAAGACCCCATTTGGGTTTCCCTTGGTAAGTTGCCAATTTTAGTGTCTGCACCGCATGCAGTGAGGCACATTAGACAAAAAAAGATCAAAATGTCAGATCAATTCACTGGATCAATTGTTTACCTATCGAACCAAATAACAGATTGTCATGCTATCGCGGCATCTAAGCTCTATGGTGGAGATCCTAACGCTGACGATCCTTGTATCTATAAAGAAAGAATCGCCGAGATCTGTGGTAGAGAAAAAGTGAAATTCGTACTTGATATACATGGAGCAGCTCGTGAGCGTGAATTCGATGTGGACTTTGGTACGAATGGCGGAAAAACCCTTTTGGGTAAGACGATGATTCTGGAGTTACTCGAACGTAACTTTAAAGGATTTGGATTAAATAAAATCTCCTATGACTATTTTGCCGCTTCAGGGCCTAATACTCTGGCCAATTATATAGCGCGTGAATTGAGAATTCCAGCCGTGCAAATAGAGATCAACAAACAATATAGGGTGCCGGCTCAAAATCCCCAGGGATTTCATCGACTATTAGGCGCTTTAGTGGCAAGTATTAGAGAATTAACAACTGAGTAACGCACTACATTTTAACACTATTACTTAGAAGCATCAATTTGTGATCATAAAAATCCTTCTGAGGTAGAGTTATCTACTTCAGAAGGATTTTTGAATTAGTGACTTAACGTAATTTTACTCCTTAGCTGTGACGACTATGAAAATCAGACTATAATACACGTTTAGCTCCAACATAGACGCCCTTCCAATAAGTCCCAAGCTGATAAATGGTTACGCCTTTTGAGCTTGAAGCGTTGATAAATTGCCCATTACCAATAAAGATCCCTACGTGATCTACGACGCCATTCTTAGCGAAGGAAAAGAAGATCAAATCACCTGGCTTCAAATTGTTAAAAGAGATAGAAGTACCTACATTATATTGATCACGCGAAATTCGAGGAAGATTAATACCATTTTTACCAAAAACGTACTTTGTAAAACCAGAACAATCGAAGCCTGAGGGTGTAGTCCCACCGTATACGTATTTAATCCCAATATATTGCTTGCCTGTCGCAATAATTGCGCCAGCTTTTGAGGTTTGAGTGGGTGCAGGAGGTGGTGTTACAGTCGTTGAGCGAGAGGGTTGTGATTTTACCTGTTTTGGGGCTGCAGTTGTCGTCGTTTTCGCTGGAACTGGCGTACTAGCTTTAACTGTTTCTGTGGTTTCAGGTGTTGGTGTGCTCTTGACTTCTTCCGGTGAAACAGCTGCTGGGAGTTGTATTGCTTTAGGGTATAAATCCCCCATTGCGGCTTGGATTGTTTTAGGGTATAAATCACTAGATACGGTCGCTGGGGCAGCCGTGAGAATCGTCACAAATGAGAATACTGAAATGACAGGAACAAGGACTAGGGACCATTTATTATTGAATAAAGTTTTCATCTTTTTCATCCTTTCTTTGTTAGGGGGTGTAGTTTGAAGGTTTCATATCTAACAACCGCGATTGCTGTGCGAAGTTGTTTCTTAGTATAACGGAAAAATGTTGCCTTGTCTTTGGTTGAAATATGGTGCGGATGGAAGATATATCATATACAAAGGCCACTACATTTAACATGTAGAGGCCTGCTTGGTGCGCATGGATTTTATTCAAGGAGATTTCGAATCTATGGTGAGAGAAATGTAGAACAGAAGCACGATTTATAAATAAGTTCAACCGTTTTAGTATACAATCATAATGAACCGAAGAATTATCAATTAAGTTTCGATCAATATTCAATGTGGCCAATCATATTACGAAGGAGGAGAGTTAACATGAAAGATCTTATTAACAAAGGGCTGGCTTTTGGCTTAGGATTAGCGGTGGTTAGTAAGGAGCAGATCGAGAAGCTTGTCGACGAATTAGTAAAGAAGGGGGAAGTTTCTGCTGCTGAATCCAAAGATCTAATGCATGAGTTGCTCGAAAAAGGGGAAGCAGAGAAAAAAGTAATGAATGCTCGCATCCATGAGCAACTCGAAAAGCTTCTCAAGGAATTAAATATCCCGACGAGAGCTGACCTAGAGCGTTTGGAAAAACGTATTCAAGACTTGGAAAACAAATAAGGGCAATTCATACAATGCCCTGCTTAGCATCAAGTACAGTCAAGGAGGTCTGAATTGCGTTCAGGCCTCTATCTGTGAACTTCGTATAAAGAGATGTGATCTTCGAACTTCGAAACACGAATCACGAATATTGCTTAAAGGGGACGCTTTTTTATGTTTGGAAAAAGGATACGACATATTAAACGCTATCGAGATGTCGCTAAGGTCCTAACTCGACACGGATTTGGGTTCTTTGTGGAAGAGATGGGACTTTTACATATGTTGTCCCTGCCCAAACGACTCTTCACGGATACAGAAAAGATAGATCCGATGACGGTTGGAGAGAGAATACGTAAGGTTATTGAGGAGCTCGGTCCGACTTATGTCAAGATCGGTCAGATTGCCAGCACTCGTGCGGATATAATTCCAGAAGAAATTCTAAAGGAATTGGAAAAACTCCAAGACAACGTTCCTTCATTCTCCTTTGAAAAAGTGACCCGAATCATCGAAGAGGAACTTGGTTCTCCTGTAACGGAGGTGTTTGAGTGGATTGATGAGGAAGCGATTGCTGCGGCCTCCATTGGTCAAGTCCACTGTGCGCGGCTTCGGACTGGGGAGTTAGTTGCTGTCAAGGTGCAGCGTCCTCAGATCAAAGTCATGATCGAAACAGATTTGGAAATTTTATTGGACTTAGCTGCCTTGGCAGAATACCGTATGGAACGGATGGAACGTCTTCAATTACGGGATGTTGTGGAGGAGTTTGCCAAGTCTCTGAGTAATGAGCTAGATTATAGCATTGAGGCTAGAAATGCTGAGAAAATCGCAAAACAGTTTAAGGCAGATCCGTCAATTCACATACCGGCGATTTATGGGGATTATTCCACTCGAACTGTTCTGACGATGGAATTCGTGGAAGGGCTGAAACTTAATCATTTTGAGGAGATCGAAAGCAAGGGCTATGACAGAAAAGCTATTGCTGAGCAGCTGGTTCGAGCTCTCTTTCATCAGGTATTAGTCGAGGGCTTTTTTCATGCGGACCCCCATCCAGGAAATATCTTTCTTTTACAGGGGGGGGTACTTTCGTTTATCGACTTTGGCATGGTCGGGAGACTCTCTTCAGATATGAAACAAAATCTAGCTTCGCTAGTGATTGCAATGATGCGCCAAAGTACGGATAGTATGATAAAAGTGATCTTAAAAATTGGGATCGTTCCAGAGGATGTCGATCTAGCGAGTTTGACCAACGATATTGACGAATTACGGGAAATGTATATCGATGTCCCTATGAGTCAAATCAGTCTTGGAGAGGCGATTAGCGACCTCTTTAAAGTAGCCTTCCGTCACCAAATTCGCATTCCCTCAGATTTTACCTTACTAGCCAAGTGCTTCCTGACTCTAGAAGGGATCGTGGAAAAACTTGATCCCCAACTGAGCATTATGGATATGGCAGAACCGTTTGGTCTTAAGCTCCTTAAGGAACGCTATCGACCAAGGACGATCGCGGGTAAGCTATGGCACAACCTCACAGATTATAGTGATCTGTTGGTAGATCTTCCTAAACAATTAAAGGATTTAATGCGAACTTTAATGACAGGAAAGATTCGATTAGAAGTGAGTGTTCCAGAACTTGATATTTTTCTAAGGAAACTAGACCGCATCACAAATCAGCTATCCTTTAGTATTGTGTTACTCTCATTTAGTATTGTTATGGCGGGGATCATTATTGCTTCGGCTTTAGGCCAACAACCCCTCTTACTTTGGCAGATACCAGTCATTGAAGTAGGGTTTTCTATGGCCGCCCTGATGTTGCTTTGGTTGTTCATCTCAATTTTTAGATCCGGTAAGTTTTAGTTAAGCATCCTTGGGGCAACCTATTCCAGAGGTGAACAAAAATGTCAGTAGAATTCATTCCGAATCGCGTGTTTTACGAGCCAGGTGCCCTTGATTACCCCTTAGGGAAAACCTTAGTGGAGCGTTTTCTGCAGATGGGGGTGTCGGTCAGTGCCACTGCATCCCATAACCGGATTACCGGTATTCCTGGGAATACCGCCGCGGTGGCGTACCGAGAGGCCAAGCGGACGTTGGTGATCGGAGTACGGCGTAGTAAGACTTTTCAATCCTGTAAACCGTCTGCCCATTATCAGTTGCCTCTAGTCACGAGTTGCCCAGGTATGTGTGAATATTGTTATTTAGCTACTACCTTAGGAAAAAAACCCTATGTGCGAATTTATGTCAATCTCGCAGAGATCTTAGGCATAGCTTCAAGCTTGATTCAGGAACGACTGCCAGAGATTACTCAGTTTGAAGGGGCTGCTACTTCAGATCCAGTGCCCGTGGAACGCTATACCGGGGCCTTGAAGCAGACGATCGAGTTTTTTGGACGTGAACCTAACGGTCGTTTCCGCTTTGTGACGAAGTATACGGATATAGAAAGTTTACTCGATGCGAAGCATGAAGGACACACTCGTTTTCGCTTTAGTTTAAATTGTTCTGAGATTGTGAAGAAATATGAACACGGAACCCCTCCTCCGGAAGAACGGATTATCGCCTCAGGTAAAGTGTTAAAAGCCGATTATCCCTTAGGCTTTATTATCGCGCCTATTTTCCGATTTGAAGGGTGGCAAGAAGCATATCGACGACTGATGGAGCGTACAGCAGAAGAATTGACCAGAAGGGCTCCATTGGGTTGGTCTTCCGAGCAATTAACGCTAGAATTTATCTCACATCGCTATACTGCCAAAGCTAAAGCAACGATTCTCGAGGTTTTTCCAAACTCCACCTTACCCATGCAAGAGGATGAACGAAAGTTTAAGTATGGGCAGTTTGGCTATGGAAAGTACATCTATCAACCGGAAGAAATGAAGGAAATGAAAGAGTTTTTCCAAGAGCAAGCTAAGTTTTATTTTCCTTTAGCTCAGGTGGAGTATTTCATCTAAGTGTCTATCACCACTACATATACTTCAATCGGTCCATGGACCCCAATGGACAAATCCATTTCAATGTCCGAGGTCCGGCTAGGACCTGAGATCATTTCGATCGCGGAAGGAGGGGCTCCAAACGCTGTAAGCTCATCAAGGACCTCAAAAAGGTTGTTCCGAATTTTGGAAGCCTCGATAAACGTGAGATGCCGAGGGGGAAGCAGGCTGACAGCTCGTCCTCTTTGAGGGCTACTGTTAGTCACGATGGTGCCGGAGAGAGAAATACCCCAATCGGCCCCGGTCACGCCGAGTTCAGCTTGAACGGCTAGCGAGTATCGATCACGTGGGTTTTGGGCTGCCTGTGTATAACGAACTAAAGGCCACTCTAAAGCAGCAAAGGCAAACTCGGCAATGGTTGGAAGCATATCCCAAGCTACAATTGCTTGCTGCTTGTTCGGCCAAGTTGCTCGATAAGCTCCAAACCATTCCTGAAGGCACTTCACAGTATCCTCTAGCGATGCAACGATAGTACCTTTGCCACCTAAGGCTTGCCAATTGTTCAAGAAGATCGAAGCGCGTTCTTTCGAATTTGTAGTCAGTTAGACCTCGGATAATTTATTGGATAATGAGATTAGTATTTCCTAATAAAGAAGTTTTTGATGCGAGTTGGCGTGGTTTGTTAATGCAAAAAGAGAAGTTATAAGCCTATGTGGCAAATAACTTCTCTTTTTTACTAAATTATCCGAGGATCGGGACATTAGGTTCATTGTACCAAATGGAAATGACGGTAGCAGCTCCAGTGCTTTGAGTGAGGTTGACCACTTTGATCCAGCTGTTCTCCTCTAACCAGTGATTAATCTCTTTATCTAAAATTCGAGAATCCGGGGAGCTGAAAATCTTGACTTTCATAGTTGCTCGTCCTTTCAACTAGTCATCTTATACTATGATTGCGCTGATTAAGGTTTCTATATCTATCTAATCATACCTCAGTCATAAGGATTGTCAAACAATGTTCTTAAAAAAATCATACACCTTAATTAGGTAAAAAGTTCTGAAAACTCTATTTATTTTTGAGAAGAGCTATGGTATGATATCTGTAAGTGAATGAGTATTCATTCAAAGGTGTTATCAGATATTCAGTGAGGTCTTAAAGGGGTGTGATGATGTCATGGAAGCGCAGCGCGAGGGTAAATTCGAACGAATTCTCGAGGCTGCCATTAATGCTTTTGCAGAATTAGGATATTACCAATGCCCAGTGTCTAAAATTGCTAGCTTAGCAGGAGTAGCTGAAGGGACGATCTATCTTTACTTTAAGAATAAAGAAGAAGTCCTGATCCAGATTTTCCAAGAGCGGATGGGTGCATTTATCACCAGCATGCGTCATGATCTCTCTCTCTGCGAGACGACGTCAGCGCGCTTAAGGGTGATCGTACAAGCGCATTTTTCTTATATGGAACAAAATCGGTCGCTAGCCATTGTATCCCAACTAGAGCTTAGGCAGTCTAATCCGCGCATTCGGTTAGCCATTAACGGACCCTTACTGGAGTATTTTCAACTGATAGAGGGGGTGATCCAGCAAGGAATCAACTTAGAAGAGGTTCCTAAAATCGATTTGCGAATTGCTCGTCAAATGATCTTTGGGTCCTTAGATGAGGCAACTACAGATTGGGTGATGGCTCGTAACCCACGGACTCTGGTAAGTGGTATTGAGCCAATGTTAGAATTATTTGAAGGCGCACTTCGGTTAAACAAACCGAACGATATAAGAAGAGGTGCCGATGAACAGAAACGAGAGGAGGATGGAAATGCAGATTCATAAAGTAGCGGTCATCGGTTCAGGCGTGATGGGAGGTACCATCGCTGCACACTTGGCCAATGCCGGAATCCCAAGCCTGTTATTAGATATTATCCCTTCCAAACTTACGGCTGTTGAAGAGGCCGCTGGATTAACCCTAGAGGATCGTCGAGTCAGAAACAGCATTGCCGAAATCAATAAGGGGAAATTGTTAAAAATGAACCCAGCTCCGTTTTTAGTCCCAGAGTTTGCCGATCGGATTGAGGTTGGAAACCTAAGTGATGATTTAGGACGTTTAAGTGAAGTTGATTGGGTGATTGAGGTGGTCGTAGAACGCCTCGATATCAAGATCGATCTCTTCAAAAAAATTGCCGAGCATGTCCGCCCAGGTACAATTGTTACCTCTAACACCTCGGGGATATCTTTAAAATCGATGGTAAATGATTTGCCCGAGAGTTTTACTCGCAATTTCTTAGGGACACACTTCTTTAATCCCCCTCGCTACATGAAACTCCTAGAAATTGTTCCTGGTCCTAATACTGACCCGGAAATAATCACGTACCTATCTGAGTTTGGTGAGAGAGTTTTGGGCAAAGGGGTAGTGATCGCTAAAGATACGCCGAATTTCATTGCCAATCGCATTGGTGTGTTTGGCTTAGCGGTAACGCTTCAGGAAATGCTTCGTTCGGGCTTAACTGTCGATGAAGTAGATGCTCTCACGGGTCCGGTTATGGGACGCCCGAAGAGTGCCTCATTCAGAACGGTGGACCTTGTTGGATTGGATACCTTTATCCATACGGCTAATACCGTTGCTGTCGGTATACCTGAAGAAAAAGAGAATTTTACATTACCAGAATTCATGCAAACGATGCTGACTAATGGTTGGCTGGGAGATAAAACAAAGCAAGGTTTCTATAAGAAATCCAAAGGACCCCAAGGTAGAGTCATTGAAGTGCTCGATCCTAAGTCGATGACTTATGTACCGAAAAAAACCGTTAAATTTGCTTCCTTAGATAAAGCTAAAGCGGCAGGTAACTTAACTGAAAAGATTCGCACCTTAGTGAACGGCAAAGATGCTGGGGCGGAGTTTTCTTGGAATGTATTAAAGCCAGTTCTACTCTATGCAGCAACAATCGCCAAGGATATTGCCGATAACATCTCAGGTATTGATGAAGGCATGCGTTGGGGCTTTAACTGGGAAATGGGTCCGTTTGAACTTTGGGATGCCCTCGGCGTTAAAACAATCGCCGATCGTGTGGTTGCAGAAGGGGGAACACTACCTCCTCTAGTTGAAGAGCTGCTCGCTAAAGGGAACGGGCGCTTCTACGAAAAGAGCGAATCTGGCCTAGTCTCTTATTTTGAGGCTGGCGCGTATACTCCAAAAGCTGTCAGTCCCTATTCATACTCGATGAAGCAAGCACATAAAAACGGTAAAGAAATTATCGGTAATGCTGGTGCAAGCCTAATGGATCTGGGAGATGGTGTCGCTTGTTTAGAATTCCATTCTCCAAGTAATTCTATTGGCGCGGACATTGTTACGATGATCCAAAAATCGCTGGTTGAAGTGGAGAAAAATTACCTGGGAATGGTCATCGGCAATCAAGGTAAGAATTTTTGTGTCGGTGCAAACCTGATGCTGATTCTCCTAGAGGCTGAAGATGAAAACTGGGATGAGATCGATCTCATGATTCGGGCCCTGCAAAACGAAATGATGGCTTTAAAATATGCCAAAAAACCTGTTGTTGCGGCGCCTTTTGGAATGACCCTGGGTGGTGGAGCAGAGATTTGCCTGCACTCCCATGCCATTCAAGCGTCTTCTGAATTATACATGGGACTCGTTGAACTGGGCGTTGGCTTAATTCCTGGTGGTGGTGGTACCAAAGAAATGGCAGTTCGTGCTATGGAAGGAATCCTACCTGGTATTCAAGTGTCACCGGATTACTTCTTTGCTAAACGCTTTGAAGCGGTGGCTATGGCTCAAGTCTCGTCCAGTGCAGAAAAAGCTCGTCAACTTGGTTTCCTACGTAATTATGATCGTTACAGCATGAACGCTGATCATGTCATCTTGGATGCTAAGGCTCGTGTTATCGACATGGCTCGTAACTTCAGGCCAAATTTACCTACTAAGGTCAAAGCTGGAGGATCCGGTGTCCGTGCTATGTTAGAGCTAGCTCTTCATGGTATGCGTGAAGGTAATTATATCTCAGAGTATGACCAACATTTGGGCAAGAAACTAGCTTATGCAATGAGTGGCGGAGATCGCCCAGCTGGGATGCTCGTGGATGAACAATATTTGTTAGATCTTGAACGAGAAGCCTTTATGAGCTTAGTGGGTGAATCAAGAACTCAGGATCGTATTCGCCATATGCTCGCCAAGGGCAAGCCATTACGGAATTAAGGGAGGGAAAAGCATGCAAGAAGCGTTTATTATTGAAGCCAAGCGGACAGCCATTGGTAAAGCCATCAAAGGTTCTTTAGCACAGGTTCGTCCGGATGATTTAGGTGCTTATGTCATTCAAGACATTCTCAAGAGGGTTCCTTCACTCAATCCAGTCGACATCGAGGACTGCGTTATTGGTTGTTCTTTCCCAGAAGGTGAGCAGGGCATGAATGTGGCTAAAATCATGGCTTTGCGTGCTGGCTTACCCATTGAAGTCTCGGGCGTAACCATCAATCGCTTTTGCTCTTCTGGGCTTCAGGCGATTTCCATGGCAGCCGATCGAATTCGCTTAGGCGAAGCAGACGTCATGATTGCTGGTGGAGCGGAGAGCATGTCAGCAGTTCCACTCGGTGGTATGAAACCAGCACCTAATCCCTGGTTAGTGGAGAATCTCCCACAAGCCTATGTTTCGATGGGAATCACGGCTGAAAACGTAGCTATGAAATACGAAATAACGCGTGAACAGCAAGATGTTTTCGCAGCGTCCAGTCATCAAAAAGCTTGGGCAGCACAAAGTAGCGGACGGTTTGATGATGAGATCGTGCCGGTACTCATGCCCATGTTTGGTAAACCGGGTGAAAAATGGTTCAGCAAAGATGAGGGGATTCGTCCTGAAACCACTGCAGAGTCGTTGGCAAAACTCCGGACAGCCTTTAAAAATGGAGGTACCGTAACGGCAGGGAACTCGTCCCAGACCAGTGACGGTGCAGCCATCGCTCTTCTGATGTCTGAGAAAAAAGTTAAGGAACTTAGTCTCAAACCCATTGCTGTGTGGCGCGGATTTGCTGTTGCTGGTGTGGAGCCAGAACTGATGGGTATCGGTCCGATTAGAGCGATCCCAAAAGTGTTAAAACAAGTGGGTTTGACCCTTGCGGATATCGATTTATTCGAGCTGAATGAGGCGTTTGCTTCTCAATCGCTGGCGATCGTTAAGACGCTAGACATAGACCCTGCAAAAGTTAATGTTAATGGCGGAGCCATTGCTTTTGGACACCCCCTGGGGTGCACAGGAGCAAAACTCACAGCTACTCTCTTAAGTGAAATGGGCAAGCGAAAGCTGAAATACGGTATGGTAACCATGTGTATCGGTGGAGGCATGGGAGCCGCTGGAATTTACGAATTACTGTAAAGTGTGTGCGGAGTGCTAGGTTCGCGGATGATCGAATCTCGCGCTTCGATTAAGAGGAGGAAGATATAATGGATTTAGAATTACGCGGAGGCGGTTTTTTACTGGCTGAAGTTTCTCCGGAACAGGTTTATGTTCGTGAGGAATTAAATGATGATCATAAGCAACTTAAGCGGATGGCGCATAATTTTATGACAAAGGAAGTTGCTCCGAAGATCGAGGAAATGGAAGAGCAACATGAAGGCGTCGTTCGTGAATATATGCGCCAAGCTGGGGCATTAGGATTACTGGGCTTGGAAGTCCCTGAGGAATTTGAAGGGTTAGCCATGGACAAAGCTTCTACAGTCGTGGTGGGTGAAGAAGTTCCCCGCGGTGGATCGTTTGCGGTTGCGTATGCAGCGCATACAGGTATTGGAACTTTGCCAATAGTTTATTTTGGAACTCCTGAGCAAAAGGCTAAGTATCTCCCGGGACTTGCTACCGGTACCAAAATTGCAGCCTATTGCTTGACCGAACCTGGTTCGGGATCGGATGCTTTGGGTGCAAAATCTACCGCGGTTCTGAATGCAGAAGGAACCCATTATTGTCTGAATGGAACGAAACAATTTATCACCAATGCTGGTTTTGCTGATGTTTTCTTGGTCTATGCTAAAGTAGACGGCAAAATGACAAATTTCATCGTTGAACGCGAAACACCTGGTCTTTCCTTTGGACCTGAAGAACAAAAGATGGGGATTAAAGGTTCTTCCACTCGTCAAGTTATCTTAGAAGATGTCATGGTTCCCGCAGAAAATGTGGTTGGAGAAGTCGGACGTGGGCACGTTGTTGCTTTTAATATTTTGAATGTCGGTCGTTTCAAGCTGGCTGCTGGAGCCATCGGAGCTGTGCAAGTTGTTATTGAAACATCTCTAAAATATGCCTCAGAGCGTAAGCAATTTGGAGTAGCTCTTAACACATTTGGAGCGATTCAAATGAAGATTGCTGAAATGGCTGTTCGAACGTATATGGCTGAAAGCGTGGTTTATCGTACGGCAGGTCTCATGGAAACCGGATTCCACGGCTTAGATCTCACCGGCGATTGCCGTAAAGAGGCAGGTAAGGCATTAGAGGAATACGCAATTGAATGTTCCCTTAACAAGGTGTATGCTTCTGAAGTCTTAGATTACGCTGTCGATGAAGGGGTCCAAATTCACGGTGGATATGGCTTTATTAGAGAGTATCCTATTGAGCGGATGTATCGTGACTCCCGCATCAATCGTCTGTTCGAAGGAACGAATGAGATTAACCGCTTGCTCGTACCCGCTACTCTATTGAAGCGGGCAATGACTGGTGAGCTTCCGTTGCTTCAAGCAGCTCAAGCCGTCAGCAAGGACCTGGTGTCTGGTGGACTCGGTGGGGATGCTGAAGGCTTAGCGGGTCTCTACCAAATGACTCAAAAGGCGAAAAAATTGTGCTTAATGGCTGCTGGGCTTGCAGCTCAAAATCTAGGCATGGCCTTAAAAGACAATCAATATGTTCTGACGGGTATGGCTGAAATGGTACTCCAGGTCTATGCTATGGAAAGTGGTGTTCTACGAGCTCAAAAGGTTCAGAACCTTGATGTATCCGAAGAACACAAAGCATTCGTCGAGAAGGCCGCAACCCTTGGAGCCTTTGGTGCGTTTGTTATTCTCGAACAACAAGCCAAAGAAGTTCTTTGTGCTGTTGAAAAAGGGGATTCCCTGAGTACTGTTTTAGCTGGCATGCGTAAGCTCGTTCGTCGTCCGAACGTTGATATGATTGCACTACGCCAAGAAATTGCTCAATATATCATTAAGAAAGAGACATATCCAGTTAACTACTAAGGTAATCAGAAGATAGGGGCGCCTTGCCCCTTTCTTTTTTATCACTATTAAATGGATTCATAAAAAAAGGGCCATCGTCTTCGCTAGACATGGCCTTTTGTGTTAAAGGTTGTTATTCATTAATGTTCAACTTTAGTTGAACGAGTTCACTTTCGATAGGAGAGAAACTAATGCTGGATATTAAAGAAGTCGCTCAAAATGTCTATTTGCTCAATGTCCAGGTTCCCATTAATGTAGATTCGGTCAACCTTTACCTGATCAATGGTGAAGTTCCTACGCTGATCGATGCAGGAACTAATACCCCTGAGGTTATCGAAGCGGTACACGAAGGCATGAAGTACGTGGGCATGAAGCGATTAGAACAAGTCCTAGTTACCCATTGGCACGTTGACCATGCTGGAGCAGCAGCTAGCTTTGCTAAAGAAGGAGCCCGGATATTAGTGGGTTCTAGAGATTATCAAGAGTGGGCAAGTTTTGTCGGTGGACAAGCCTTCGGGAGGTTGAATGACTGGGCAATCCAAGAGTGGGGTGTTCCAGAAAAGGAAATTTCAGGGATGATTAAGATTTTCCAACATTTTAGAATGTTAACTGAATTACCCAATGAGGTGAGTTTAATCGAACCAGGTCAATCTATTATGGCTGGAGACAATCCCTTACGGGCAGTTTTTACAGCAGGCCACACTGCAGGTCATATGTCGTTTTATAATGAGAGAGATGGGCTTCTTTTTTCTGGAGATATGCTTCTTCCAAATGAGATACCCTATCCGGGAATCTGGCAGGAAGAGGGCCAGGTTGTGAGCGGATTACCAAGTTATTTTGAAAGTTTAAAGGTTATAGAAGCACTTGAAGCACAAAGCTATATGCCTGCTCATGGGGCTCCTCATACAAATCCTGTCGCACGTTGCCAAGAAATTCGCGAGCAGTTATATTATAAAGTTGAAAAGCATCGTCCGGCAGAGAGTGTGTATTTAAGTGCAGTAAATGCTGGCAATCAAAAAATTCATCCGGGTGTACTATTCTTGAAATTGCATTATGTTTACGGGTGGGAGCAGCTCCAGAAACGCGTCGGGTAAAACAATGAGTAAATCTACTTATCCTCCACATATGACGCGGATAGCTCCAGTGGAGGGTAATTATTAAATTAAATTATCAGAATTGTCCTAATACTATGATAAGATAGGTTCATATCAACTATGGAGATATGATAATGTGAAGGGGGAGAGATTACATGAATTCTAGTAAAGGAAAGCAAAATATCAGCTTAGGCAAGTATATTGGTCAAACCTTAGTGACAGTTGTTCCCATGGTATCCATTATGGGAGTTGCTATTGCTTACGTCATGCAGCTTGATTGGCCTAAAACTCTGACCTTATTTATTTGCTTTTTACTTTCAGGTATTATCATAGGAATCCTTGCTTCCTTAAAAAATTATCGGCGCTTTTTAAAGCCTATATATGTATTGGAACAAGGAATTATTCAAGTAGCTCAAGGCGATTTAACGCAAAGGATTATTGTTTCAGAAAAGAGTGATGTTGCAGAATTAGGGCGGGCGTTTAACCTTATGATGGAGAATTTTGATGGGATCATTCGTAAGATTCGTGAGATGGCGCAATCCTGGGTAATTTCGTCTGAAGAGTTGTCGGCCAGCTCTGAAGAAGTGACCGCGACGAACTGCAATGTTGCCGATCACACGAGCCAAATGGCCATAGAGGCGCGAAACCAAGCTCAAACACTGCTACAGATGAAAACAATGGTCAACGAACTAGCTAATGCGGCACAAATGATTGCAGAAAGGGCCTTGTCTGTTTCCAAGGAAGCCGAGAATTCCGAAAATCATTCCGTAGAAGGATTAACTAAGCTTTCTACAGTTCTCTTGACTATGGAGGAAACAAATAATTCTGTGAACAAATCTGTACAAACGATTGGAGATTTAGCCAATCAATCCAATCGAATCGGTTCTATCACTGAAACTATTTCCCAAGTTGCGCAACAAACCAATTTATTGGCACTCAATGCCGCAATCGAAGCTGCGAGGGCAGGTGACCATGGCAAAGGTTTTGCAGTTGTTGCGGATGAAATCCGTAAACTAGCTGAGAATGTAGCCACTTCAACTCGCGAAGTCACAGAAATTACCACCCTGATCCAACATAGTATTGATCATGCTGTTCAAGGAATGATGCAGACCGATTCTAAAGTCAAAGAAAGTGTGGTTGCGATTCATCAAGCACAAGAAGCTTTAAGTGTTATTGCGCAGGCCACGAAAACAGTGTCTGTCGACATTACAGATATTGCGGCTTCTAGCGAGCAAATGCTTGGAAGTATGGACGAGATGAACCGATATGTAAGTATGGTCATACAAGTGTCGGATCAAGCAGCTGTAACTGCCAAAAATATTGAGGAATCAGCTACGGAAGTCTCGACAACGATGCATATTGTTGCGACATCTGCCCAGTCCTTAGCGCAAAACGCAAATCAACTTCAGAAAGAAGTAGAACGCTTCAAGATATAGCCCCAAGGGGTAGGTTAGGAGTATTCTAATCAGTAAAACAATAACCAGCCAAAAGACTGTTTACCTTGATTAGGGAAGCAGTCTTTTGCTGTATGAGAAACGCACACTGGAAGATGACAGACACACTGACTATGATCACTTAAGTAAGTTATACACGGCAATTAATATGGAAGTGCTATGCTTTCCGAGGTTGGCATATAGTTTGCATGCCAATAAAGTTAATCAAGTGCTAAAGGAGGAATCGCGATATGTGTTGGGTATGTGAACAATATGGTAATGGTGAGAAATGGTATCTCAACCCAGAAAACTACGCTCGACGCCTTTATAAAGTGCGCAAAGAAGGCAAAGAATCGACGGGCTCGGATGCTGACCCACAGGCTGCAGGTATGGGAGCGGGCGTGGTAGCTGAGTTAGTTAAAGCTCGAATCAGCGGAGACCTTGTTTGGGAAGAGGAAATCAAACGAGAGGCCTTGGAACAAGCCTATAAAACTCACTTCGGACAGGTTGTCACCCTTGATGAGTATTTGCAAATCCTTGATATTGCTTATCCTCTCGCTAAAATGACGTGTGGTTGCCGACGGGTGCAGAGGGGTATGCCAGATGAGGAGAATTTTACGTGTATGGGTATTGGTCCCGGTATGTACAAGTGGGAACGTTGGCCAGAGACCTATCGTGGCGGGGTAGAATTCATCACCCCAGAGGAGGCTAAGCAATGGGCCTTAATGAACCACAAAGAGGGGCGAGTTCAGACTGTTGACGTGTTCGGAACGCCTTACATCGGAGGATTATGCCAGTGCGAGTATCCTGGGTGCGTGGCAGTTCGTAACCGAATTGACTATGACTTTAAATTTTTGCTCAAAGGACATACGGTCGCCAAAGTTGATCGGGAAAAATGTACTGGCTGCAAAAGCTGCTTAGGTCGCTGCCAGTTTAAGGCCCTCAACCTAGAGGTGTATACTAACAAGGCCTATGTTGATATGGATCAGTGCTTTGGTTGCGGATTATGTGTGACGGCTTGTCCTATTAACGCTATCGAATTATTAGACAGGGAAAGTATGCCTGGTTTAGCCGAGAACTGGTAAGGGGGGACTTAAATGATTGCTCAAATTAATATTGACTATACCTTATGTAAAGATCCACTGAGTTGTCGCAAGTGCTTAAGCGTGTGTCCATCGGTAGTTTTCGTATGCGGTCCCACAAAGGTGTGGAAAGGGAGAGAAACTGATCTCAGTGAATACAAAATTGTAGGACGCTATTTCGACAAGTGTTCTGGTTGTGGAGACTGTGTTAAGAGTTGTCCGACGGATGCAATAAACTTGGAATTCTTACTGCGCGAGCAGTTAGCCCAGAAGTTTAGAGAGGAACGGGCAACCCAACTAAGAGAGCGTAATGTCTAATAGGTGCTGATTGTACACGAAGGAAAAGGGGAGTTATGTATGACGTTGGATTTTAAGGTCTTGCAAAAAGTCAAAGGCAACCCCAGCGCGGAGGTTGCACCTGGTCGGCGGTTGAAAGTAGTCCCCGACCAAAATTATGCCTATGATCTACCTAAGGAACTAATCTATAAAGTCCAACAGGAATTTCCGCTGGAGAGTTTGTTTAACCCAGATGGAGAAACCAATGAGGAGTATTTAGCTAATCAGGGAAGAACGTTTATGAACCTTTTGATTAGGGAAGCCGATTCCAAGGAGTTTCTGGATAGAACGGGTGAAATGATAGAGCATGTGGCCCAGCAAACCGGGATTCGGTTTCCTCACGTCTTAGAAAGGTACATCGAACTTGGCATACTATCCCTACGTCCAAGAGATGCATGGACGGTCACGGAAGCCACTACAAAGGTCTTAAAAGTTCGAAGCTTTAACTGTAGCCTTGGTAAGGTATTTGCTGATCAAGGGATCAGCGATTGTCAGGTTTTTTGTAGGGCGGCCAATGAAGTTGCTGCCGCAAAAGCGGGAACCAAGGTGGATATGACCCACAGCAAAGATGCTTCGGGCAGTGGGCTATGTGAAATCGCCTTCCGCCTGCAACAAGGAGGGTAAGTCTTGCACATTGGACATAACCAAGATGATATAGATCATGAAAGCTTAGCGATGAGACATTTAGGAGAGGGGATTGCCAAGGAAGGAACTGGGAACCTACAGGAAGCTTTGAATGAGTACATGATGGCGAATGTTCTTGATCCCAGTTTAGAAGTGGCTCAGATTAGACTGAGTGACCTTAAACTGAAGCTTGGTCTCTGAACGTAGGATCATCTGCGCAAGAGGAAGGCGGAGTCTCTATGATAGAGAAAGAATTTATAGGTCGGGAAAGTGAGTCTGTCGTCTTGAAAATTAGGCTGGAGGAAGTGCGTAGGTTTGCCGAGGCCATCGGAATTTCGTTTGATGGTGATGCGGTACCAGTAACGTACGTAGGAACATTGCTCCAAGCTAACATTCCGGGCTTTGAACTGACCAATCCAGGAATGATCCACGGCGAACAGAAAATAACGCATTACCGTCCGCTCTCAGTGGGTGATAGCCTTAGTTATAAGCGGAGTATCAAGGATATCTATGAACGCACCAGTAAGTTGGGAAAGATGGTATTTGTGGTGATCGAGACGACCGGTTATGATCTGGCAGGCGAATTAGTGTTTTCCAGCAGTTCAACGTTAATCACTCCAGTAAAGGGGGATGCTGATGAAGAGTCTGTCTAATTATCAGGTCTCTGATCACCTTCCTAGCCGAGAATGGGTACCTACCCACGTGCAAATTCGTCAATACGCTGAAGCTTCTGGAGATTTTAACCCGATTCACCTTGATGACAACTACGCGCGCCAAGTTGGTCTAGGGGGAATGATCGCGCATGGAATGCTCACTATGGCTCAAATGGCAGCTATGCTATCGGAATGGATCGGCAAGGAGGGGAGAATCAGTAAACTTGATGTGCGCTTTGAACAGATAGTTCGGCCAGAAGACAAGATAACGTTCGGCGGTTCTATTAGCGCACGTTCGGGAAATATTATTATGTGCGATATAAAGGCCTTTAATGATAAAGAGGAGAGAGTTTTAGCTGGTTTGGCTCATATCCTGCAACAATAGGTAGAGTATGGTGAACTTCCCCATAAGCCGAGAGAGATGACTTATCATAAGTTATTTCTCTCGGCTTATGGGATTTAATAATAAAATTAGAATACAGATAGAAGTTTGTATTTACTTCCATAAGGTTGAACCATTATAATGAAAATAAACCTGTAAAATATGGCAATAGATCAAAATTGGGGGTAAACATGAGTGACGCAGCCCACGCTGTAACAACGAATGCTTTTCCGAGCTGGGATCGAAAACAGTTATTTGAAATCCTCAATAAGATTCATGATGTGGTCATGGTTATAGATTTAGATACGACGATTGTTTATGCTAACGAGGCCTATGCGAGGATATTAGGGGTGCCCGTGGCCAAAGTTTTAGGGCGCAGGTTAGATAAAATTGAACCCAAGGCTGCGGCAATTAACGTACTACGCACGGGTGTGCCCTACCAAATTGGCGGGGATTATTTGGATTCACTGGGTATAAATGTTGTAGGAAGTGCATTTCTTTTATACGATAATAATGACATCATTGGCTGTGTTTCGATCTTTAAAAATATAACTGATGTTGTTGAACTTAACCGTGAGTTACAGCAGACTAAGGGTGTCGCGGATTATTTGAAGGAGCAGTTAGAACAATGGGAATATCTACCCCTGTCCTTTAAGGAGTATGTGGGACAAAATAGTCGAGTGAAGGAAACCTTAGTTTTAGCAGCTAAGGTAGCACGTACTGATAGTACGGTGTTAATCCTCGGTGAGAGTGGGGTTGGCAAAGAGGTATTAGCGAGGGCTGTTCATAAGAGTAGCCGCCGTAAGGATATGCCCATGATCAAGGTGAATTGTGCTGCAATGCCTGAAGATTTAGTAGAGAGTGAACTGTTCGGATATGAAGATGGAGCATTTACAGGCGCTAAAAAGGGAGGCAAACTTGGTAAGTTTGAACTGGCCCATAGCGGTACCATTTTTCTGGACGAAATAGGCGATATGAGTCTCACCATGCAGTCGAAGTTGTTACGTGTATTGCAAGAAAGGGAGTTTGAACGGGTAGGGGGATCTAAGGCAGTCAAGGTCGATATTCGAGTGATCGCTGCCACTAACCGAGATTTAGAAAGTATGATCGAACAAGGGACTTTTCGGCTTGATCTGTATTATCGGCTAAATATCGTGCCACTTACACTGACCCCGCTTCGCGAGCGTAAAGATGATTTAATGGCCCTTGCTAAGACATTCCTTGATCAGTTTTCGCGAGAAGTTGGTCATGAGCTGACTCTCTCTCCTAAAGTGGTGAGGTTTTTTCAGGAGTATGACTGGCCAGGTAACATTCGGGAATTGCAGAACGTCTTAGAGCATGCAAGTATTGTGTGTAGTAGTAGGACCATAGAAATTCAGCATTTGCCCGCCCGCATAATTCCGACTTGTGTTGATAACTTTAATTCTGAAGATAAGCCCTACGCGGTAAAGGAGATACTGGCCAGAATGGAAAAGGACTTAATATTATCCGCCTTGGACACTTATAACAACAACCGTACCAATGCCATGAAGGCCTTGGGGTTCTCACGGCGGGTATTTTACGATAAATTACTCCGCTATGGTATTAACTAGTTGATAATTGATGAGTGACTTGGTCATTAATTAGCGAGCATAGAACCCCTGTGAAAGCGTGTGCGCATTACGCACTAAAATTAAGAAAGAAAACGTTGTTTTGTACCTAATTCCATACATAGGAAAAACCCTCTGTGGTCTGGTTTTCCAGACAGGAGGGTTTATTTATGTTGCGAAGAGTTGGCATGCTATTTGCAATGTGTAACTATAATGTCAGATTATTTAAAATTGTTATAGTTTTTATAATATTCCAATAAGTAATTTGGGCAATGTGTTGAGGAAAATTAATTAATTATCGCGAACGAGGAGGTAGTAATGAATGGTATACGAAACGATCATTGTTAAAATTGAGGAAGGTATCGCTACGCTCACGCTAAATCGGCCTGAGGTGCTAAACGCTTTGAATGACCAGGTCTTTAATGAGTTAGCGGAAGCGGCCTCAAAACTGGCTGCTGATCCTTCCGTGCGGGTAGTCATCATCACAGGTGGTGAGAAAGTATTCGCTGCAGGGGCGGACATCGCTCAAATGGCTAATGCTTCCGCTGTGGACGTGACGATCAGTGATAATCCCTCGCACCGGGCCTTCCAACTAATCGAAACCATGCCTAAGCCAGTCATCGCCGCGATCGCTGGCTACGCTCTAGGCGGTGGGTGTGAACTGACTTTAGTAGCAGATATCCGTATTGCAGCGGAGAATGCCCTTATTGGCTTACCGGAAATTAAACTGGGCATCTTGCCTGGTGCTGGGGGAACACAGCGTCTGCCACGCCTGATCGGTCAGGGTAGGGCGAAGGAATTAATTTTTAGCGGAGATTTTATTAAAGCTGATGAAGCCTTGAGAATTGGTCTTGTAAATAAAGTAGTACCGACTGAGCAGTTAGCCGAAGAAGCTCAGAAGATGGCGAAACGATTTGTTGCCCGAGGTGCAGTAGCCTTGCGTTTGGCTAAATCAGCTGTGAATGAGGGGCTAAGGATGGATTTAGAAGCGGGTCTGCAATATGAACATCAATGCTTTAACCTGTTGTTTGCTACTGAAGATCAAAAAGAAGGCATGAGAGCTTTTCTTGAAAAACGGCCAGCGAAATTCCAGGGACGTTAGAGTTCTGAAAACGCACATTATTAGATAACGGTGATGGTAAGAAAAGGAGAATGATTATGAGAACTAGGGCTCAGTATATCGAAGGGCTAAGTAAGATGAATAGAAATCTCTACTTTAATGGTGGAATGATCGATCGGTTAGATCCTCTTCAAGAAGGTGCCCTAAACGTCATGGGCTTAACGTTTGATGCAGTATGGGACCCCGACAGTAAGGATCTTTGCACGGCAACATCTCACATCACAGGGGAAACCATCAACCGCTTTAACCACGTTCACCAAAACGTAGATGACTTGCACAAGAAGCAAGACATGACTCGGTTTTTAGTGAACAAAGTCGGACAGTGCATTCAGAGGTGTATGGGGATTGACGCCTCCAATGCCATCCACGCAGTGTCTTTCGAAGCTCAAAAGTCCCCTAAAGCTAAGACAGCGTACCATGACAACTGGCTTAAGTGGTTAGAGCGTTTCCAGCGAGAAGATCTCGTTGCAAGCTGCGCGCAGACCGACGTGAAGGGCGAGCGTATGAAGAGGCCAGCAGAGCAGAGTGACCCTGATATGTATGTGCACGTGGTGGAGGAACGTAGCGATGGAATCGTTGTGCGCGGTTGCAAAGTCCATATCTCTGAGGCCTCAATTTCTGACGAGATTCTAGTGGTCCCGAACCGAGCTCTGCAAAAGGGTGAGGAAGCCTATGCCTTGGCCTTTGCAGTTCCTTCAGATTATGAAGGGGTTAAGCAAATTGTCCACTTTCACAATTATCGCAAGCGCGACACTTATCAGAGGGGGATTGAATACGGCTACACGGACTCTTATGTCATCTTTGATGATTGCTTCATTCCTTGGGAACGCGTGTTTCTGTGTGGAGAAACTCAGCACGGTGGCATGACAGCCCTGTTATTTGCGCTGTTCCATCGTCATTCCTATTCTGGCTGTAAGCCTGCTATGCTCGACTATGTTATCGGTATGGGTGCTCTGGCAGCGGAAATCAATGGCATTGAAAAGACCCCGCATGTACGCGAACTGCTCTCCAAGCTGATCATGACGGGTGAACTTGGCTATGCAGCTGGCTACACGTCCTCCGCACTCGCTAAGCCTGAAGTTTATATGCCTGGTTTGGGGGTTGTGCCCTACGGCCCTGGTTGTTATATTCCCAACTCCATCTATGCCAACGTGGGCAGGTGCCTGACTGGTGAGGCAGTGTTCCATGAACAAGAGATACTGTGTGACATAGCAGGGGGGATGCCCGCTACTTTCCCCTATGAAAATGACTTGACTAACCCTGAAATCAAGAATTTGTTGGAAAAGTACCTAAATCGCAATCCGAAAATCCCTATCGAAGAACAGATTAAGTTTTGGATGAACTTCATCGATTTTGGACTTTCTGGTTCAGCAGGTGCGACACTGTATGGTGCTTATCATGGCGGTGGATCTCCAATTATGGAACAGATCGCCATCACCTCCCAGTACGATATGGAGTCCAAGAAGGATATTGTTAGAGCTATTGCAGGAATGAAACCCAGATCTAAAAAGTAAACTCGTTCCTGTAAGGCTGAACATCGGGACTTCGGTGTGGAATCTATGTGGTGGATACGCAAAATAGTTGCGACTGAAAG
The DNA here is from genome assembly GCA_927405585.1 of uncultured Desulfosporosinus sp. GTDB lineage: Bacteria > Bacillota > Desulfitobacteriia > Desulfitobacteriales > Desulfitobacteriaceae > Desulfosporosinus. The sequence continues at coordinate 56,690 of CAKMJS010000013.1, read as the reverse complement.
GATGAGTGTTCTTGGCCAGCAAGTTTATGTACAGTAATCGTGATCACAAATTTATCCTTAAAGAATGGTTAGATGGAAAGAAAATTCTCGGGTTAAAGCGCTTTCGGGATTATCTCAATATTGACGATGTCGATGGAATACTGGATCAAGCCCTAAAGATGAGTCGAGAAATCGTTGCTCCTACGAATGATGACGGTGATACCATCGGAGCAGTCTTCATGGATGGCAAAGTAACAGTTCCCCCTTCTTTTCATAAGGCCTTCAAGTTCATTCAGGAAAATGGCTGGGGTGCCAGCAACAGTGACGTCGAAGGAGAGAGCGCCCTTCCAGAGATTCTCAACGAAGCTGTCCGTGAGTATATTATTGGCGCCAACCCGGCTATGTCCCCGTATATTGGGTTGAGTGGCGGCATAGCGTCCGTGATCAAGGCGTTCGGCTCACCCGAACAGATTGCTCTCTACACTCCGAAAATGTTTGAAGGCGTTTGGGAAGGCACTATGTGTCTGACAGAACCGGGTGGTGGTTCCGATGTGGGGGATATGACGACCAAGGCCTACCTCACAGATAACCCATTAATTTATAAGGTTAAGGGGACAAAATGCTTCATTACTGGAGGAGATCATGATCTCACCGAAAATATTATTCATCTGGTACTAGCCCGAGTGGATGGAGCGGCCCTTGGTACCAAAGGGCTGTCGTTATTCATCGTACCAAAGATTTGGGTCAAAGAAGACGGCAAATTAGGAGAATCCAACGATGTTTCGACCGTTGGCATAGAACATAAGATGGGCCTTAAGGGGTCATCCACAGCTGTGCTTAGCTTTGGGGAAGAGAGTCAATGTCGTGGTGTTTTGTTAGGTAACCCGCCAGATGAAAAAGGGATTGGGCAGGGAATAGCTCAAATGTTTAGGATGATCAATGGATCACGCTTGGATACAGGGCATAGTGCCCTAGCTGTTGCGACTGTCGCTTATAACAATGCAGTTCATTATGCCAAGGAGCGGATTCAAGGTAGGCCGATTCACAATCCCAAAGGGAGTAGGGTACCTATCATTCAACATGAAGACGTCCGTCGTATGCTACTCACCCAGAAGGCCACGCTGGAAGCAATGCGAGCTATGATTTTTAAAGGCTACTACTATTTGGATTTAATCGAATTCGGGGATGATCCTGAGGAGGTCAAGGCAGCCAAACGCTCTATCGAAGTCATTACTCCTTTAATCAAGGCGTATTGCTCGGATCAAGGGTGGTTGATGATTACAGAAGCTATTCAAGTCTTTGCAGGCTACGGGTTTACTGAGGAATACCCCGTGGCGCGTCAAGCGAGGGATGTCAAGATTTACTCCATCTGGGAGGGTACCAATTTCATTCAGTCGATGGATTTAGTGGGTCGTAAGTGGAATCTAGATAAAGGCAGTGTATTCAAAGAGTGGATGATGGAGATGGCCTCATTTGTCCAAGCTAACCAGAATAATAAAGTCTTTGCTCGTGAGTTTGAGGTGCTGGGTAAAGCATTATTGGCCTATCAGGAACTCTTAGCTACCGTCTTAGGCTACTTTAAGGAAAACATCAGACTGGTTCCGTTGTATAGTACGAGAATTTTGCGGATTACAGCCGAACTCTATGGCGGGTATTTGCTTATGCAACAGGCTTTAGTAGCGCAAGAAAAACTCGATGAAGGAAACGTTGATAAGGCTTTTTATGCGGGTAAAGTATTTAGTGCTAAATTTTATGTGCTCAATATTGTTCCAGATGTGGCGGCGACTGTGCGGATTATTAAAGAAGGTGACACTTCAGCGATTGATATTCCTGAGGAGGCCTTTTAGGGAGAGTCAGTTTGTTAGCCCGTTCGCACACGTTCCATTGGGAGGAAGTGTCATAGCACGCTCGCATACGTTCCATTGCTATTCATTTGTCGCTAAGGCTAAAAAACCTCCGGGCTTTCTGCATGTGAACCGTTGAGTTTCTTTACGCCTTAACGTCTGCACTCATTGACGCAATTCCTCTCTCCATGCTCACTAAGCTAGGACACTTCCTCTGGCTTGGGTTGACGGGGAAGGACGGCATTTGGGACGACGGGGGTATGACACTGTTTGCGTTATGACGCAAAGTCGCTGGGGGTGTTTTATGTGTGAAGTGACAGTCTGGCTTTGTAAGAGTGGGGCGGTTTGGGACTTCATACAAACAGAATCATAGAATATGGATTATGCCTTATGCATGAAAGGTGGTTAGAAGTCTTGGATATAAAGATGGCTATGATGGAGCGGCGGAGTATCCGCAAATATAAGTCGGATCCAGTTCCAGACGACATGGTGCAGGAATTAATGGAGGCAGCCCGTTTGGCTCCTTCAGGTACTAATCATCAACCTTGGCGGTTTATTATTGTCAAGAATCAGGGTGTGAAAGAACAAATTCAAGCTGCAGCGTTTAATCAAAAGTTCCTTAGCCAAGCCCCCATACTTTTGGTCTGCTGTGCTGACCTTACGACCTATGCCAAAGATACGAGGAAACGATTGCAGGAACTGATTGATGCTGGGGTTTTCGGACCAGAAGCGTTCGATAGTTATCCTGGCATTGATGTGGTTAAAGACGCCAATACCTTGAAGGCCTTTGTCCCACATGCCATGTTAAATGTGGGCCTTGCTATGGAACATATCGCCTTGCGAGCAGTTTCTTTGGGTCTGGGTACCTGTTGGGTGCAATTAATGAAGGCTAAACAGATTGCCCAGATTTTAGAGTTGCCTGAACATCTGGTGATCACGGGATTGATGCCTGTAGGCTTTCCTGATCAGAACCCGGCGCCCCGCCCTCGGGTAAGTGTACAAGACATTGTTTATAAGGTAATTGAGTGAGGGGAGGAAGTTTCTTAGCTATTGGGGGATGGAATGGGCATTGGGTAAGTAAGTAAGTAAGTAAGTAATTGATTGATTGAATGGTTGGGAGGCGCTCATAATGAATATTGAGGACATTAAGAAAATTTGTGTGGTTGGGGCCGGTAACATGGGGCATCAAATCGCCTTGAGTGCTGCTTTAACTGGTTATAAGGTTAGCTGTACGGACATTAGTCAAGAGATGCTAAGTAAAGCGGAAAACTTTGCGCGGACATATTTGCCAGAACGAGTTGCCAAAGGAAAAATGACACAGGAACAAGCGGATTTGGGCATGGCTAATATTACGTTTACTCTGAGTTTGGAGGAGGCAGCGGGAGACGCTGATTTTGTGATTGAGGCTGCAATTGAAAAAATCAACATTAAACGGAAGCTCTTTGCGGATCTAGACAGAATTGCTCCTGCTCATGCGATTTTGGCTACTAACAGTTCCTTTATTGTCAGTTCGAAGATTGCCGATGCCACGAAGCGACCGGATAAAGTGTGTAACATGCACTTTTTTAATCCTGCGCTGATGATGAAACTGGTTGAAGTGGTGCAAGGTCCACATACTTCCACAGAGACTGCCCAAGTAACCATGGATTTATGTGCGAAAATGGGCAAAACGGCTGCTTGGCTTAAGAAAGAAATCTATGGTTTCTTAGTCAACCGAATCTTGGCAGCCCTTCATAATGAAGCCCTGTTTCTTGCCGACATTGGGATTGCAACGCCGGAAGAGATCGACCTTGCGGTAACGAATGCCTTGGGTCACCCGATGGGACCGTTCCGTTTGATGGATTTCACTGGAATTGATCTATCATACTACATTGGCATGGAGCGTTATCAGGAAACCCGAGACCCTAAAGACAAGCCCTCACCACTAGTTGTTGAGAAATTTGCCAAAGGGGAATGGGGTAGGAAAACTAAGAAGGGCTTCTACTCTTACGAATAAGAAATTTGCGCGATTACGGTATAAAAATGACTTATTAGATCATTAGGTGCGTATTCTCTTGAAAGGACTAGTGCTGGGAAAGTATGAAGGAGGACAAAGAAGATGACGGTTAAAAGAAAACTGTGGCTTAAAAGTTACCCCTCCAATGTAAGGTACCATCTTGATTATCCCTATAAGACGCTTGGTCAATTGCTTGATGAGACAGTTGCCAAAATGCCGGACACACTTGCAATGACTTTTGGGACCCAGACGATTACCTATCGGCAGTTTGGGAACCGAGTCAACCGCTTTGCGGGTGCTTTAGCGGATATCGGGATTGAAAGAGGGGAACGTGTGGGACTGATGGGCCCGAACTGTCCCCAATGGGAAATTGCTTTTTACGCTTTGCTCAAATTAGGCGCAATTGTTGTGCAAACAAACCCCATGTATATTGAACGAGAAATAGCGTACCAAATGAACGATTCAGGTGCTACGACGATCATTGTCCTTGAAATGTTGTATCCTAGGGTAAGGAGAATTATAGAGGAAACGTCCTTACAACGGGTGGTTGTCTTCAACTTTTTGGCCCCGGTTGAGCCGGCAGAAGGCCTGTATTCCTACGATGAACTCATCAAGCATGAACCTGTTTATCCCGACGTCGCCATTAATCCGATCGAAGACCTTGCCGTCTTGCAATACACGGGTGGCACAACCGGTGTATCCAAAGGGGTTATGCTCACGCACCATAATCTGATCGCGAATACCCTCCAAGTTCTAGAATGGTCAATTAACATGGAGTATGGAAAGGAACGAGTTCTGACCATCCTACCGGTATTTCACGTCTATGGCATGACCGACTGCATGAATTATGCCGTGGCGATTGCAGCTACTCAGATTATTTTGCCCCGCTTCGACCCAGATCAAGTGCTGGAAACCATTCGAGCCTATAAACCAACGCTTTTCCCGGGCGCACCAACGATGTTTATGGCACTTAACAGTCATCCCCGGATTGACGAGTATCGTGATAGCTTAGCTGCAATTAAAGTTTGCACGAGCGGCTCGGCACCTTTGCCGTTAGAGGTGGCACAAAAATTTGCTGAAGTGACGCAGGGTAAAGGGAATTTAGTCGAAGGCTATGGTTTGTCTGAGGCCTCTCCAATAACGCATTGCAACCCTCTCGATCGACCGACGCTTGCAGGTTCCATCGGTTTACCGCTCCCTGACACTGATTACGTGATCATGGATTTGGAGACGGGAGACCGGGAAATTCCAGTTGGCGAAATAGGGGAAATATGCGTTCGAGGTCCTCAAGTGATGAAAGGGTATTGGCAGAAGCATCTAGAGACTGCTGAAACACTGCGTAACGGCTGGCTGCATACGGGTGACATAGGTAGAATGGATGACGATGGTTTCTGCTTTGTTATCGACCGCAAGAAAGATATCATCATTGCAGGTGGGTTTAATATTTATCCACGTGATATTGAGGAAGTTTTGTATGAACATCCCAAGGTTAAAGAGGTTGTCGTAGCCGGGGTACCAGATCACTACCGTGGAGAAACGGTCAAGGCCTATATTGTCTTGAAACCCGATACCGAGGCAATCGAGAAGGAATTCATCGCTTTTTGCAAGACCAGGATGGCGGCTTATAAAGTTCCACGTTATGTGGAATTCAGGACTGAATTGCCGAGGACTATTGTCGGGAAAGTATTGCGCCGCAAGCTGGTAGAAGAGGAAAGAGCCAAACTCCAAACGGCTGCCAGTACAGAATCCGTTTAAGCGACGAATAAGCCTGATATTCAAAATCAGAAAATTCATAATTAAGTAATAAAAGATTTTTGGTATCTGTGGGGCTACAAATTTTAGGGCATGGTTCGGTACAGTAAAATGTTGAGGAGGTAGTAAGATGGACGATCAGAAACGTATAAGTTGGCCACAGGAGCTGGTCCCGGAGCTTTACTATCGTCAAGGGCAAAAGCCATTGCACGATTACTTGCGGGACAATGCTAACATGAATCCAGAGAAGATCGCGATCATCTGGTATGGGAGAGAGATTACCTATCGGGAATTAAACGATCTTAGCGAGCGGTTTGCAACGTTTTTGGCAGTTTCCGGGGTTAAGAAAGGGGATCACGTAGCGCTTTTTCTCACTAACAGTCCTCAATATTTCATTGCGCATTATGGAATTCAGAAGATCGGAGCAGTCGTCGGACCGTGTAGTCCTTTGTTTAAGGAATGGGAATTGGAGTACCAACTCAATGACATGGAAGCTAAAGTAATCGTAGCAGCGGACTGCCTCTACGAAATCGTAACGAAGGTACAGTCAAAGACAAAAATTGAGCAGATTATACTCACGAATTATGGGGATTTTCTGCCGAATGAGCCTACCCTCAATGTTCCAGCAGAGATTTGTATTTCAAAGCCCTTTATTCCGGGTGTTCACGATATGCTCGCAGTGATCAATTATCTAGAAAGTTCTGTTCCTCCCACGAACCTCAACATGAAGGACGTTGGTCTAATGATCTATACTTCGGGTACGACTGGTCAACCGAAGGGAGCGATGCTTAGTTATGAAAACGCTCTCTTTAAAACCGCAGCAGTAGCCCAAAGTAGCAAAATAGGGGCAGAGGATGTATTACTGACCGTGGTGCCACTTTATCATATCGCAGGGATGTTGTTGGGGCTTAATTGCCCAATCTATGCTAACGCTAGCATGGTGCTTTTGTATCGGTTCGATCCAGTCGCGGTTCTACAGGCCATCGAACGCTACAAATGTACGTGGTGGTATAGTGTAGTGCCTATGAATTTAGCTGTCATGCAGGTACCCGATGCTAGTCAGTATGATATTTCCTCTTTAAAAAAGAGTAGAGCTACAAGCTTTGGAATTATCCTAACGCAAGAGATTGCGGAGGCATGGGCCAAGTTTACCGGAGGGTGTGAGATCTTCGAGGCAGCTTATGGTCTCAGCGAAACTCACACCGCAGATACATTTATGCCTTCGAATGCTGTAAAGTGGGGAACCCAAGGTATCCCCAACTACGAGACGATTATTCGTATTCTTGACCCTCAAACTGGTCAAGAATTGCAGGTAGGCGAGATGGGCGAAATAGTTCTCACCAATCCAGGTGTTTTCCAGGGTTATTGGAACAAACCGACGGCCACAAGCCAGACGCTTCGCGACGGCTGGGTATTTACTGGAGATATGGGTTGGTTGGACGAAGATGGCTATTTAACCTTCAGCGGACGGTTCAAAGAAATGATCAAAGTATCGGGATACAGTGTTTTTCCAGAGGAAGTGGAGGCCATGCTCATTCGGCATGAAGCGATTGCTCAGGTGGCGGTAACCGGTATACCCGATGCTCAAAAGGGCGAAGTAGTCAAAGCCTACGTTGTGCTAAACTCGGCGCAGGGAACCCATGTCACTTCTCAAGACATAATTGATTGGGCTAAACAAAAAATGACTTCCTACAAGTCCCCGCGTTATGTTGAGTTTCGGGAGTCCTTGCCGGCCACCGGCGCGGGCAAAGTGTTGCGGCGGCTTTTAAGTGAACAGAAGTCTTGAGATTGGGAGAATGTGGCTAACAACAAAGAATAGAGGGAGTTTCAATGGTGAAAGCAGCCGTTTCAATTGTAAAAGTGACAGATGTCTACGAGTCTCTTAAGGAGAGTCTAAGATTATGCGATGGACTAGCGGGATTAAACACCAATGACAGGGTCTTGATTAAACCCAACATTGTTAGTTGGGATTTTGACCTACCGTTTCCTCCCTATGGTGTGGTGACCACAAGTGTCGTGATTAGTGCTCTTGTTCGTATCCTGACGGAACATGGTTTTAGAAACTTAACGATTGGCGAAGGTGCTCTTCCAGGGTTAAGTCCTGATGGCGATGTCGTTTACGAAACTTTAGGATACAAAAAATTGCAAGAGCGCTTCGGAGTCGAATTAGTGGACTTTAACAAAGAAGAATTTGTTGCAACAGATTATGGTGACGGGTTTATGCTTGATATCGCTAAGCAGGCTTTGGAAGCGGATAAGATTATTAATGTCCCTGTGTTAAAAACGCACAACCAAGCCAAAGTCTCTTTAGGGATTAAAAACCTTAAAGGCTGTCTCAATAAGAAGTCGAAACAGTCTTGCCACGGCGTAGGCGACGAGGAACTTAGTCGCATGTTCCCACGCATTATTGATAAACTTCCTGTGGCCTTAACCATTATTGATGGACTTTATACCCTAGAAAAAGGTCCTAGCCCGACTGGAAAAGCTTTTAGAAAGGATCTATTGATAGCTTCTCGTGATCCGTTTGCCTGTGATCTAGTGGGCGCGGCCATCCTAGGATACCCCGGCAAAGAGGTGGCCCATCTGAACAATTACGCTCAAAGCCATGGGCGCAGTTTGGAATTGGCAGATTATGAAGTGACAGGAGAGCGTGTGGCGGATCACCAGGAATATGTAACGTATGATTGGGAGTGGTCGGAAGAAGATACTGGGCCAGCAGGGTTCGAAAAGCGAGGCATTACGGGACTCGCAATCCGTAAGTATGATAGTAGTCTGTGCACGGGTTGTTCGGTCCAATATAATCCCATGTTAATTCTTTTCTCATCGGCATTTAAAGGAGAACCTTTCCCGAAGGTTGAGGTCGTTAGCGGTAAGCAACAAATGGCTGAGAACGGTTTTGATAATACTGTGCTCTTCGGGAAGTGCGCCTGCCACCTTAATAAGAATAACTCCAATATCAAAAAAGCTATACCGCTTTGGGGATGTCCGCCTGATTTGGAAAAATTCGTTGAGGTGTTGGCTAAAGAGGGAATTGAATGTGATTATCACGAGTATGTACGCTTTCGCCACTATTTGTTCGGTCGGTATAAGGAAAGTGAAGGCTTTAATCTCGCCGACTGGTCAGTGAAATAACAAAATAATACTCACGAATAGAATTGGAGTTTTTGTAAACAATATACAGCAAATAAGGGAGGTGCTTTATTTTGCATGTACAATTATCTCAAAAGGAAAAAATGCTCTTGATGGATCAAAAAACACATGAGGAAACCTGTATTGACAAATATACCAAGTATGCAAATCAGGCCCAAGATCCCCAATTAAAACAGCTCTTTCAATCGTTTGCAGCCCAGGAGCAAGAACACTTAAATACAATAAATCAGATTTTAAGTGGTCAGGTTCCAAGCGTTGGTGGACAACAACAGGGACAGCAGCAAGGCCAACAACAAATGGCTGGTAAAACTCAAGCCTCCTCCTCGATCCCTGGGAATTATAATCAAGAGGATGCTAAACTGTGTAAAGATTTGTTAATGACAGAAAAGTTCGTATCAGGAGCATATAACACTGCGATTTTTGAATTTAGGGATACTAATATCCGCCAAGTCTTGAATCATATTCAAAAGGAAGAACAGCAACACGGTGAAGGAATCTTTAATTACATGCAAAGTCAAGGTATGTATCAGATACAGTAGCGCTAGCTCCTAAACCTCATACCTCCTATAACTCATATTCAAGCGGCCAACTTTTGATAAAAATATAGATTCTTTATTCTGACCCAACAACTGTCAAAAGTTAAAACTGTTATCCACTAGAGAGATGTATTCGAACGTACTGTTTGATCACATCTTTCTTTTTGTTTAGAATTTTTTTTTCTACTAAGGTTGATTAAAACGTCAGTTTTAGTTATTATAAACATATGAATACATTATCATATGTAAGGTGGGTTTCTAGTTATGGCTGATAAATATAAGGAAATCATAAGTAGACCCTTGGAATCTCCCGACGAAACATCCGATAGCCCTGTTTGTGAGATTAATTGTATCCATGTTGATCGGATCGAGTCTGTCAGGAAAGTTCTTATTCCAGGGGGGCAGGTTAATCACTTAGCAGAGTTATTTAAGGCTCTCGGAGATCCTACCAGAATTCGTATTATGGATGCTTTAGCGAAAAGTGAGTTCTGCGTCTGTGATCTGGTTGAACTATTGAAGCTAAGCCAGTCTGCCACGTCACACCAATTGCGCATTCTACGAAATAATCGTCTTGTCAAATACCGCAGAGAAGGGAAAATGATTTATTACTCCTTAGATGATAGTCATGTTTTGACGCTTTATAAAGAGGGAATCGAGCATATTACTGAGAAACGAACTTAAATAGAACAAAAACTTATTCTTGGGTTTAGCGGAGGAGCGAAATCATGCATACAACTAGCAGCTTAGATAAAAAACAAAGAGAATTGAAGCATACCACTGATAAAATAGCTGAACAAAAACAGCAGAGCGAACTCGATGTAGAGGTGGGAGTCTCGCGACTGGATCTAGATAAAGGAGAAGAACGGGTTAAATATCGCCTGGAGGGTTTAACTTGTGCGGCTTGTGCGATGAAAATTGAGAAGGCCTTTTGTGCTGAAGAGACAATCGGACAAACAAGCCTGAGCTTTGCCACTCAAACGGTTTATTTACCTAGATCAACCCAAGAGCTTGCGCAACGGATCATTGACAGAATTGAGCCAGGTGTCATTTTAAAAGCTCTGCACCCTAGGGGCGCTAAGGATATTAAGCAGCAGGAACATTCCGAGGATACGCGATGGAAAAAGATTCGTATGCTGGTGGCTGGTAGCTTGCTTTCGTTAGGATTGCTATTGAACCTGCTCGGTCAAAATCCCTCCTGGATCTTGGAATATGCGCTCTATTTAACGGCTTATATTCTCGTCGGATACGAAGTTCTTTATCGGGCGATGAGAAATATGTTCAGAGGGGCATTGTTCGATGAAAATTTTCTGATGTCCTTGGCGACGATTGGAGCGATTGCTATTAATCAATTGCCTGAGGCAGTCGGAGTGATGCTGTTTTATACCGTTGGCGAATATATCCAAGACTTGGCAGTAAATCGTTCGCGTAACTCGATTCAGGCCTTAATGAACATTCGACCTGATTATGCTAATCTGATTGACCAGTTAGATGTATTGAAGGTTGAACCAGAAGATGTTCAAGTCGGACAGCTAATCTTGGTAAGACCTGGGGAGAGGGTTCCACTAGATGGAGAAGTGCTGAAAGGGTCTTCATTCGTGGATACGTCTGCCCTTACTGGAGAGTCAGTTCCTCGAAATGTCGGGGAAGGAGATGCCGTATTGGCAGGCATGGTGAACTCTAGTGGAGTGTTGACGGTACGCGTGACTCGTCCATATGCAGAGTCATCTATTCAAAAAATATTGGACCTTGTAGAAAATGCGAGTGCGCGTAAAGCACGGACAGAAAAGTTTATTACGACTTTCTCTCGTTATTACACGCCTGGAGTGGTAGTTATCGCTTTGGGAATTGCAATATTGCCGCCTTTGCTTGGAGGAGGGGTATTCAGTGATTGGCTTTACCGAGCGTTAACAATTCTTGTAATTTCATGCCCCTGTGCCCTTGTGATTTCGATTCCTTTGGGATATTTCGGTGGAATCGGGGGGGCAGCGCGACACGGTATTTTGGTCAAAGGGGCTAACTATCTTGAGGCCTTGACCCAAGTGGAAACCGTCGTCTTCGATAAGACAGGAACATTAACTGAAGGGGTCTTCGAAGTGGTAAAACTACGCCCCGCAAAAGGATTCAACGCTGAGTTCCTCATGAAAATTGCTGCGACTGCCGAAATTCACTCTAGCCATCCGATTGCGAAATCCATTCGTAATTACAACATAATTCCCCTCGAAGTCGGAACCCTTGAGGATTATAAGGAAATAAGTGGTCATGGCATTCAAGCGAAGATTCAGGGGCAAGATGTGCTGGTTGGAAAGGCAGCCCTTTTAGAGAATGCCGGAATTACTTTCGATATTGATCAAGAGCAAGGAGGAACGCTAGTTCATGTAGCGGTTTCTGGGGAATATGCTGGGTATATTCTGATCGCTGATCGAATTAAGGCCGGTGCGAAGGAAACGATTGAGGCATTAGGTAAGGCAGGGATAAAAACTGTCATGCTGACGGGGGATCTTCAATCAGTCGCACATAGCGTTGCGGAAGAATTGGGGGTTGCAGAATTCCAAGCAGATCTACTGCCCCAAGATAAGGTCGCCTGGCTAGATGAGCTTTTGACTGAAAAGAATCGCAAAGGGAAGGTTGTCTTTGTTGGTGACGGAATTAATGATGCCCCTGTTCTAACACGGGCGGACGTTGGGATTGCGATGGGAGGGTTAGGGTCTGATGCAGCAATTGAAGCTGCAGATGTCGTGTTCATGGATGATCAACCTAGCAAACTCTTAACGGCGATTGAGATTGCCCGCTTTACTAAGAAGATTATTTGGCAGAATATTATTTTTGCGTTAGGAGTTAAACTTGGCTTCATATTGTTTGGAATGATGGGTATGGCAACCATGTGGGAAGCGGTTTTTGCCGATGTTGGTGTAGCGCTTCTAGCGGTTCTAAATGCAACCCGTGTTCGGAGATACTCAAGCACGTCAGCGAGCTCGTTCAACTAAAGTTGCAATGGGCTTAACATCAAAAGTTACTCACACAATGTAGTGGTTGAAAATATTTATATTGAAGACTGAGTGTTTCTCGACTATGATAGGAGTAGGGTCAGCTGCATTTGTAGAGAATGAAGTGATTAGAGGCTGACAGAGGTAGAAACTTTAAAGTATGTAGGGCTTTGAGCACAGGCGAAAGGAATGAACGGATATTATGGAGCATTGTTCATCTCTAGGTAAAACAGCCTTGCTGATTGCCATGGCCGAAGCAAATGAAACTGGAGACTATGTGTCAGGTGCTCGGAAAAAGGGTTTTGATGTCGTGACGGGTAAGGTGGGCTCAATGGATGTTCAAAAAATTATTGCTGCAGTTGAAACTGCTGCTAAACGCGAGGGACTCATCGACGATACCTATCGTTCTCAACATGCGCTTTATCACGCAATACTGGATGCACTGCAGGGTTTAGGACGGGGACCGCTTCAACTTGGAAATGTTTTGCGTACGGTTGGACTCCGCTTTGCTGTTGTCAAAGGACCCCGAACACTAGAGGACATACAGGATCTCTGGATTGCAGTGAGCATGTATGGGATGATTGGAGCTCCGATTAAGGGTCATGAACATGAAGTTTGTGGACTAGGCATTAATCATTTATAAAGGTTATCCTTAAAAGAGGGTATTAATAACAGGAAATTGCAATAAAATAGGGTATGCTCAGAGATATTTGATGTTAGAGGGCTAAGCTGTAGACGAAAGTGTATGGCTTAATCCTCTTTTTTCATTGCTCTAAGAGGAGGAGACACGACATGAACGATGTAGCAAAAAAGCAAATGGTTACTTTAGATGGGGAAACACTCTCATTAGAGCAGGTGGTTGCTGTGGCTCGGTTTGGAGCTAAGGCGGATTTGCATCCGGACGCCAAGGAAAAAGTCCAAAGATCGCGTGAGTACGTGGATCAGCTGATTGCGGGAAATCAAACTGTCTATGGTATAACGACAGGTTTTGGGATGTTTAGTAATGTTCTAATTTCGAAAAATGATGCTAAAAAACTTCAACGAAATTTGATCATGAGTCATGCGACGGGGGTGGGTGAGCCTCTACCCTTAGAAGTAGTAAGGGCGATTTTGCTGCTTAGGGCAAACGCCTTAGCGAAAGGATATTCTGGTATTCGGCTCTCTACTCTTGAAACACTACTTGAGGTGCTTAATTCGGGGATTGTTCCAGTTGTACCTGAGAAAGGCTCACTGGGAGCGAGCGGAGATTTGGCTCCCTTGTCACATATGGTTTTGGTCCTACTTGGCGAGGGGGAAGCGTTTTACAAAGGGCGAAGGATGAGTGGACGGAAGGCTTTAACGCTAGCGGGGATCGAGCCCGTTATTCTTGAAGGCAAAGAGGGATTGGCTCTGATTAACGGGACTCAGGTGATGACTGCGGTAGCTGCCTTGGCAGTCTGGGATGCCGAAAATTTATGGGAGTCCGCAAATATTACTGCAGCGTTGTCCCTCGAAGCCCTCGAAGGAATCCTGGATGCTTTTGATCCAAAAATTCATGCCGTGCGCCCTCATCAAGGACAGATTGAAGTGGCAAAACAAATCCGTTTACTCACGGAGGGGAGCTCATTTGTAGCGCCTAAACAACATCCTAGAGTTCAAGATGCTTACGCACTGCGCTGCGTTGCTCAAGTACATGGACCTTCAGGAGATGCTGTGGCCTATGTGAAAAAAGTTGTGGAAATTGAAATGAATTCGGTGACTGATAACCCCTTAATCTTTCCTGATCAGGGACAAGTACTCTCAGGTGGGAATTTCCATGGACAACCGATTGCTTTAGCGATGGACTTTCTAGGGATAGCGGTGGCGGAACTCGCCAATATTGCCGAGCGTCGCTTAGAGCGATTAGTCAATCCAAACTTAAGTGGGTTGCCTGCGTTCCTAACGCCTAATGGTGGGCTACATTCAGGGTTTATGATCGTGCAGTACTCTGCTGCTTCGCTTGTTTCAGAAAACAAAATATTGGCGCATCCGGCCAGTGTCGATTCGATTCCTTCCTCCGGAAATCAGGAAGACCATGTGAGTATGGGAACGATTGCAGCCCGAAAGGCACGCAGTATCATAGAAAACGCCGCTCATGTCGTGGCGATGGAACTATTAGCGGCTTGTCAGGGTGTTGATTTACGGACTGGGCACGGTGAACACCAGCTTGGAAAGGGTAGCGAAGGCGCTTACCGGTTAGTTAGGACGAAGGTAAGTATGCTCGGAGAAGATCGCGTTATGTATCCTGATATACAAGTTGCCAAAGAGCTGGTATCTTCCGGAAAGCTAGTTAAGTCGGTGCGGCAAAAACTGAGGGCTTAACAAGTTTGTTTTCATGGACGGAAGAAGGGAAATTTTCTATTGATTACCTAATTGGGCAGGAGTCAAAATCCATTAATTTTTAAACCGTGGTCAGGAGCTCTTTTCTATGATTTGTATTGTGCCAGAAGAAGGCGAAATCTAAGTAGACCCAGGGTAAAGGGTTTTTAGATGGATATAATAAGAAAACTAACGCTGAAAGACTCATGTTACTTACTAACATGAGTCTTTCAGCGTTAGTTAAAAAAGATTAATTTTTAGGATAAACAAGGTGGATGACTAGCATTATTTTTGCAGCAAGTCATAAATAAATATTGACTTATAGCATAGGGGGGTATACTATATTTGTTAGAGGTGATTAATATGGATTTAGAAGAAAAGCAGGTTTATTCATGCTCGGGTTGTCAGAGTGAAGGGGAGATTCATGGAGAACGAAGCAGCACCCATGACGACAAAACGATTAAAGAGTTAATAAACCGTATGAATCGTATTGAAGGACAAATTCGAGGAATCAAAGGAATGATTGAACGCCATGTTTATTGTGATGATGTATTAAACCAGATCTCATCAGCTCAATCTGCGCTGGATGGAGCTTCCCGCTTACTTCTGGAAAAACATATGAAATCATGCGTTAAAGACCAACTACAGGCCGGGAATGATCAGGTTATTGATGAGGTGCTTAAAACAATCTTTCGCATGATTCGGTAATTAGAAAAAGCCTTCGTTTAGGGGAGGGATAAACAATGACAGATCAAGCATTACGAGACAAAAGTGAAATTGATGTCTATGGTATGACTTGCCAACACTGTGTCAGTCATGTCACTAAGATTTTAGAAAAACTTCCGAGTATAGAGCAGGTCGAGGTATCGCTAGCTGATTCTAAAGCAACCTTCGTTTGGGATCCGCTACAGGTCAATATGGCTGATATTTATCGTGAGATTGAGGAAGCTGGCTATTCGTTGGAAAAAATGATCGAGTCAGAAGTTCCTGAAGTTCCTAAAGTTCCAGAAGATTCAAATGAGACTGAGGATATTTCGAGTCCCCTAGTCGTCTTAGATCCTGTCGAAGGAGAACAGATAAAGCAGTTTAAAATCAATGGCATGACTTGTGCGAATTGTGCCCTGACGATTGAAAAGGGACTCCATAAGATGCCAGGAGTTAAAACAGCTGCTGTCAACTTCGCTTCAGAAAAACTAACGGTAATTATGGATTCTAAGGTGGTTAAAGAGGAAGACCTGCTTGCCAAAATCAAGGATCTTGGGTATGCTGCTCAAAGTCAAGACAGCGGAAAGCAGCAATTTAAAGTAGGCGGTATGACCTGCGCGAATTGTGCTCTCGCGATAGAGAAAAAGCTCAAAGGCACAGAGGGAGTACGAAACGCTACAGTTAACTTTGCGAATGAAACCGTTTCGGTAGAGTTTGATTCCAGTGTTGTGAATATGAAAGAAATCTTCGAGCAAGTACGCGATGCGGGGTATACTCCCCTAGAGAGCAAGGCCGACAATCAAGATGATCGTGCGGCAATCAAGCAGCGTAATTGGCTCATTTTCAGTGCGGTTCTTTCGTTGCCTATTATGCCCCTCATGTACCTCCCCATGGGGAGGACAGTGATGTTTACGATGCTTGCTTTGGCAACCATTGTCCAGTTTACGGCGGGTTGGACATTTTATCGCGGTGCTTACCACGCTCTGAAAAACCGCTCAGCCAATATGGATGTCTTAGTCGCGATGGGGATTACCGCTGCTTATGGGTATAGTTTGATGACAACGTTGAATATGTTCTACTCAGCGTTTTTCTTTGCAGGCCCCAATTTTTTTGAAACATCAGCCTTGTTGATTACATTTGTTCGGTTTGGGAAATTTCTGGAGGCAAAGGCGAAAGGGCGTGCAGGTCAGGCCTTAAAGCGACTGTTAGAGTTGCAGGCCGATAAAGCTCGGTTGTTTGTTAACGGCCAAGAGAGGGAAGTGACCGCGTCAGAGCTGAAAATTGGTGATATTGTCATCGTCAAATCCGGGGAAAGAATCCCTTTAGACGGCGAGATTACTGAAGGACAAGCCAGCATCGACGAGGCCATGCTGACCGGGGAATCCATTCCTGTCGACAAGGGTGTGGGAGATCCTGTGATCGGTGCAACGATTAATCGTTCTGGAAGCATTAAAGTTAGAACGACCAAAACAGGTAAAGATACGATTCTAGCCGGGATCATTAAAATGGTGGAAGATGCCCAAGGAATAAAACCACCGATTCAACGGCTCGCCGATAAGATTTCCAATTACTTTGTACCGACAGTAGTCGCTATATCACTCATTACTTTTTTAGTTTGGTATTTTGCGTTGCAGAGTACGTTCGTTTTCGCCTTTACTGCGTCTATTGCAGTTTTGGTAATCGCCTGTCCTTGTGCTTTGGGACTTGCTACGCCTACAGCTATTATGGTAGGTAGTGGGATTGGTTTAAACCGCGGTATCTTATTCAAATCAGCAGCAGTACTTGAGGGGATTGCTCACTTACAGGTGATCGGGTTTGATAAAACGGGTACGTTGACCAAAGGAACTCCTGAGGTCACGGATATAATCCCTTATGCCGTTTATTCAAAACAAGATGTCCTCAAAATTGCGGGAGCAGGTGAAAATCCCTCCATTCATCCATTGGCACAGGCGGTCGTCGCGGAGGCGAAGAAAGAACAGCTTGTCATCCAAGAAGTGACGAATTATAAGGAAGAGGGAGGCTATGGAGTTACCTGCGACTTTGAAGGTCAGGCGCTACTGATTGGAAACATTAAGCTGATGAACTTGCACAGTGTAGATGTCAAGGAAGCGGCCCAGGATTTTCAGCGCCTGGCGGAATCGGGTAAAACGACCAGCTTTATTGCTCTAGGTAATAAGGTGATTGGGCTCATCGCCCTAGCGGATGTGGTTAAAGAGAGCACGAAAGAAGCCATTAACCGGCTGCATGACCTAGGCTTAAAAACCTTTATGATTACGGGGGACAATCAGAAAGTCGCCCATATGGTCGGAGCTCAGGTCGGGATTGATGAAGTGATTGCCGAAATATTGCCTCAAGATAAAATAAATATCATAAAGAAGTATCAGGACCAAGGGTTTAAGGTGGCGATGGTGGGGGATGGGATTAATGACGCACCAGCCTTAGCCCAATCCGATATAGGAATAGCTATCGGTTCAGGAACGGATGTAGCTAAGGAAACAGGGGATGTCGTGTTAGTCCGCAATGACCTTCTTGATGTAGAACGGGCTATTCGTTTAGGACGAAAAACACTGATAAAAATTAAGCAAAACCTTTTCTGGGCCTTGATATATAACGTAATTGGTATTCCGATCGCCGCAGGTGTCCTGTATCCCTTAACAGGGGAACTTTTACCACCCGAGTGGGCAGGACTAGCAATGGCGTTCTCATCCGTATCGGTAGTGACTAGTTCTCTGCTGTTAAGAAGGTATGACAAAAGATTAGAGGGTTAGTTTTTTATAGTCTTTAAATTTTTAGGAGAGTAGCAAATTTCCCTCTAAAAATCAAAGGGTGGTTTACGTTAGAGGAGAGAAATAAAAAAGTACTCAAGTCAGAAGTCATTTGGCTTCCGGCCTCTGACTTCTGACTTCTGTTAAGCGAGGTGAAAAAAATGAATCAAACCATTCTTAAGGTGGAAGGGATGACTTGTAACCATTGCAAAATGAGAGCTGAAAAAGCGCTCCTTGGGGTAAATGGGGTTGAGAAGGTTATAGTCGATCTCGTGTCCAAAGAAGCTATTGTAACAGGGGATGTTGAGCGTTCTAAGCTAGTCAGTGCTATAGAAAAGGCTGGGTATTCCGTTATAGATTAAAGTCTATTATATTTCTACAAACTGTCTTTCAGGGGCAGAATGAATACGTTATCTTTGGTTAAACTATCTCTGAGGTGATAGTCATGCCCAGACATGGTGGGAATAAAGATAAGAATGAAGATTTAAAGAAATTAGAATTAACACTTCGAAACATTCATAAAAATGAGCAGTTCTTAGCAGAAAATGCGGGGGAGCTTACTCCTCATCAACTTAAAGATGTCAAAGCACATTTGTCTTCAAAGATAAAGCATCTTGAAGAAACTGATGGGACAATTAAATAGGAGCATTTGCTCCTATTTTTTATCGGGATGAAATCCACCTGCCAATATGAAGTATCACAGATGAAGACAATGGACATTACAAGAGAGATATCTTTCGATATCCCTCTTATTTGTTGATTTGGTTTCAATTTGAGCTTAGAAATTCACATTAAATGCGACTTCCACCTTTTAGATGTTCTTCAGCAAATTGAATCATACGTTTGGTCATTTGACCACCGACTGAACCGTTTTCACGACTTGTGCGATCGCCACCGAGTTGAAGGCCCATTTCATTTGCTACTTCATACTTAAATTGATCCAATTGTTGCGAAGCACCTTTAGCTGCTGGGGTATTAGTGTTTCTTTCTCCTGCCATGATAGGTACCCTCCTTTTATAATGTTTGTGTACTGGAACATTCTTATTATGTGTTAGAGAAAATAAATTACTCAGGTAATTATTGCTACAAAATAGAGAGCTTTCCTTTTCTGGATATTTTAATATTTAGATTAAGAATAGATATTTATAGCATTCCTTAGCGTTTTCAACTCAAATAGAGGTTGATTTTACCTAAAGTAAGGTTTAAAATTAAGCAATGGTTAAAGTTAACAAAAGAAGTATTGGAGGCTTTAAAAATGCGCTTAAAGATGAAGGAACCAGTAAACACGTGGACACATTTTATTGCATTTGTGGCTTCGATCGTGGGACTTGTGTTTCTCATTATTATATGCAAAAATAACCTTTCAAAACTTATAACTATGTCGATATATGGAGTGAGCATGATATTGCTTTATGGGGCTAGCTCCCTTTATCACTGGGTTCAGACCACGCCTCAGAAAGAACTTATCTTAAAAAAAATAGATCACATCGCCATTTATTTTTTAATTGCGGGCTCCTATACACCAGTATTTTATTATGGACTGGAAGGCGCATGGCGCTGGGCAATGCTTATTTCTGTTTGGTCTTTAGCCGTAATAGGAATGACCCTGAAAATTTGGTTTATACATGCACCTAGATATGTTTCAGCTGCATTTTATGTCTCGCTTGGCTGGATCGCCTTAATTCCTTTTTTACAACTTATTAAAAATTTACCTTTGGGAGCCATAATACTCATGGGCGTTGGTGGAGTAATATATACGATGGGTGCTGTCGTGTATGCTACAAAAATCTTTGATTTCTTCCCAAAACGCTTTGGCTTTCATGAAATATTCCATTTGTTTATTGCTGCAGGGAGCATAGTGCATTTTATCATGGTACTTATATATATTGTCCCGATGAATTGATAGTTCTAGTCAACTTATTTTTATATAAAAATCGAATTAGCCTCCAAGGCTTTTATAAGCGAAGGAGGCTAGTTTTAATTTATTGTATGTATTAATTATTTTCATCAGTACAAAAAGCAACGGCCTCTTCTGCACTGTAATCACCGTATACGAGTTTCATTAATCCAGGGTAATATGTGTCAAATCCAAGGACACCGTTCCAAACGATGTTGAGTACCTGATCTTTAGAAGGTTCTGCATCGGCAAGATCAAGGTATGTACGATACCTAATTTGGCCGTTATCCATATCCATTTCAAAATTACCATTGGCAAGTTCATAGTTTACGCGGCTCATGAAATCACAAACTTCAAGACGTTTGGAGAGAGGGATTTTTTGCTTTATATGCGTGTTACATAGTAAAGATTCTTGCTCTTCATCAACTAGAAGGAAAGCATAAAAATCTGTATTAATGCCTCGAATCTCGAGCTTGATAATTTCATTTTTGTTGTCAAAATCGAATTCCCATCCGTTTTGGCTTAGTATTTCATAAAGCACCCGAAATAAGGACATAGCTACCATCCTCCTATATCTGAGCATCTAGCTTACAGATTCAACGTAGAGGCAGTTAATTCCTTCCCATAATAGCATGAGACTAACAAAAATATCTCGGAGTAGGTGGGGTAATATATAGAAAACTATTTCAAAATGATATAAGGTAACCAATGGGGTCACTGGCTTCTGGCGTTTTAAAGAATTTTGAATAAAATCATTTGAGAATATTCGCTTTGACATGTTATAATTATATTTTACAACCAAAGGAGTTGAATATATCACTTGAGTTAATTTCTAATATCTACAAGCTCGTGTATAAATAGAGGCCAAGTGAATTTAAAAAAGTCATTTAAGGAGCTAAAGACATTGAACCAAATAGATCTAAAATCAGAAATTAAGTCTCGAAAAACCTTTGCAATTATTTCTCATCCTGATGCAGGGAAAACAACCTTAACTGAAAAACTACTTCTTTTTGGAGGGGCAATTCGAGAAGCGGGTTCAGTCAAAGCCAAAAAAGCAGAACGCCATGCTACGTCGGATTGGATGGACCTTGAGCAGCAACGGGGTATCTCGATTACGTCCAGTGCTCTCCAATTTAAGTATCAAGGATATGTTATCAATATCTTGGATACACCAGGTCACCAAGATTTCAGTGAAGACACCTATCGTACCCTAACGGCAGCAGATAGTGCAGTTATGCTGATTGACGCGGCTAAAGGGGTGGAAACCCAGACGAAGAAATTGTTTGAGGTTTGTCGAAAACGGGGGATTCCAATATTTACTTTCATTAATAAATTTGATCGTAATGCCAAAGATCCCCTTGATTTAATGGATGAAGTGGAAAAGGTGCTGGGGGTTGAATCGTATGCCATGAATTGGCCAATTGGTATGGGCCCCGATTTTAAAGGGATTTATGATCGCCATACGGAGCAGGTTGAACGCTTCATTGCAGGAAGCAGTAAATCCAGTTCCAAGCCACCTGTATCCGGAGCCCTCAGCGATCCTAACGTACGAGAAGGCATTGGGGAGCTCCTTATCAACCAGTTAAATGAGGAAATTGAACTTTTGGATATGGCCGGAAATACCTTCTCACGAGAACGAGTCGACCGAGGAGAAGTGACGCCAGTTTTTTTTGGTAGCGCACTCAATAACTTCGGAGTGCCAAATTTTTTACGGAGCTTCCTTGATTTAGCACCATCCCCTCAGCCAAGAAGCACGAATCAAGGCGAACTGGATCCGGAAACACCTAGTTTTTCTGGGTATATTTTTAAAATTCAAGCAAACATGAACGCCCAACACCGTGACCGAATAGCGTTTATCCGGATTTGTTCCGGTCGCTATGAACGAGGTATGAACGTGATTCATACACGTTCTCATAGACGTCTTCGGCTCGCTCAACCGCAACAGTTGTTTGCTCAGGAACGAACAATTCTTGACGAGGCATTTGCAGGTGACATTATTGGGGTTCATGATAGTGGGCTCTTAAGGATCGGGGATGTTCTCACTGAAAAAGATGGGCTTCAGTTCGAAGCAATGCCTTTCTTTAACCCGGAAAACTTCGCGCGGATCAATATTGCGAATGCTTTAAAACGAAAACAATTCATCAAGGGGATCCAGGAACTCCAAGAAGAGGGAGCGATTCATGTTTTTCGTGATCTCCATGTCGGTGTAGAGGCTCCGATTATTGGAGTTGTCGGACAATTGCAGTTTGAGGTGTTAGAATACCGATTGCGTGAAGAATACGGGGTCCAAGTAAATATTCAACACCTTCCCTTTGAAATAGTACGATGGGTTGAAAAAGATGAAAAGACGATTAAGCTACTGACTGAATCAAGCATGAGTACGGTAGTATTGGATAAAGATGAAAACTATGCTGTTTTGCTATTGGATGAATGGAAGGCAAAATGGTTAAGCGATCGTTATGAAATTCAATTTAATATTCAGCCGCAGATCATAACAATTAAGTAATAGAGACACTACAAAATAATTGCTTTCCTCTTGAAGAGCAAAAAAAGAGCCTAAAATATTATTATTTCAGGCTCTTTTGCTATGATATTTTCATTGTGCAAACTCAGGAATGAAGAGAGCGGAGAGTTTAAGTGGAGTAGTTAGGTCTAAAATGAAATGCACTGGGCGCAATTAGTGCGATCAGGGCACTGAGAACATGTCGGTGGATACAAAACAGATGAGCTTGATGGAGTATTATCTTTTAGGGTGACATTGTTCATGACACTACCTCCTCTTATACAGTTTGATATTGATAATACTATTATACTACAGTTGAGAGAAAAGGCAACAACTGTTTTGAGAAATATTGATATTATTTTTCAGTTATAGAACAGGAATTAACTACCCTTTGTAGAAAAGCGGCTAACATTCTTCTGAATGTTGACTTTACTCTAAGACTGAATGGGAAATGTATGGTCTAAGAGAATATGACCACCAATGGAGTCACCATATTCACCATTGATTAGAATCGATACCCCGTTAATTCCAGGGAGTTGTGTCATTGTCCAAACAATAGATTTTATGGTAATATCCTCTACTAGAGCCCCCCCGGGAAAATCATCCCGAATATCCTTGCTAAAGTCGATAATAGCAACCCCATTTTGTATAGTTAGAGAGAGTATCTTAGTTTTGGGAGCAATCGTTCTTGTGCTGGTGACCGTCAGAGGACCTTGGATGAGTTCGTTTAAGACTAGGTTTGACTTTTGATAGAGAGTTAGTTTAGACCATACTGATCGGTTAATATATCGATCTTCTGGTACAAGATTATCTAAATCAGAGCTCGGAAAGTAGACCTTATAGGTATCTTCACTATTCGAAGGAGGACCTTCTTGTGACACTGTCTGGATGCTTTCCCGGAGGCCTTGGGGGAAGTTGTCAAAGTAATGCTCAATTCCTGTGCCAATTGCCTCGGCGATAGAGTCTCGATAATTGTTCGACATCAGAAGATTCCTTTCTCGTGGATTTGAGATGAACCCGACTTCTACAATTACAGCGGGCATTTTAGATTGATTAATTAAATAATAATCTCCAGCTTTGGATTTTCGCTTATTGTCAGATTGAAGCTGTGTGAGTTGTTTTTGGATTAGTTCTGCAAGGACTTTTCCGGGGTAAGATTTAAGATGATAATAAGTTTCCATGCCATAGGTATTGGGCCGAGGAAAGCTGTTAGTATGCACACTAATGAATAAATCAGCATTCTTATCTGTAGCAATATTAATTCTCTGGTCTAGTTCCGCTCGTTTAGCCATCCGCCCAAGTACATAGCCGGGGAGATAGAAATCTTTATCTACCTCACGTGTCAGTATGACAATACATCCTTTAGACTTCAAACTGTCTCGTAATCGTAAGGAAATATCAAGATTTATATCTTTTTCTTGAAGCCCAGAGTTTTTAGCGCCCGGGTCAGCTCCTCCATGGCCTGGGTCAATAACTATCACCTTGTTTATGAGACTAGAAGATATTACAGACGTTAATTTGATAGATCCTGCTCCAATTAACGTAATAATGAAGACAATTATTATCCCCAAAACCCAAATTCTACGAATGAGTACAATGATCGGCCGCTGAAGCACTTTGTGCACACTCCCTTATTAGAGTTAATCAATTATGTCTATTGTGAGAAGTTGCTTAGTAAACATAAAGTTAGAAAAATTAAGATATTTTAATGGCGAAGGTTGGGGCGATATGCTTTGGGTTACTTTTTCAATTTTTGTGATTATCTTAAATATCCCGTTTGGTTATTGGAGAGGGAAATGTTTATAGGTTCTCATGGCAATGGTTTTTATCCATTCATATTCCGGTACCCATAATTATAATTCTTCGCGTTTGGTTGGATCTTGGATGGGGGTGGACAACATTCCCTATATTGGTCGGCGCATACTTTTCCGGACAATATATTGGAGTAATATGGCATCGAAGTTGGCAGAAGACTATGCGCGTGAGTGGTTGTCTAATTCGGGATATAGCTCGGAGTCGATGGATAATACTCATATCCCGCTAAACGATTCAGCTCTGGTAATGTCTACAGACTTATTATAGAAGTAAAAGGAATAAAAAGGTAATGAATAAAAATTATTAAACTAGAAAATAATATATTGACAGTCCCCGTTGAAAATGGTACTATGACTGAGCGCCACAAAGCCGCACACTGGTTGAAACAAGTGAGGGGTAAAATCTTCAAACTGCTCAATCCAGCCGAGTAAAATAGTTATTGACAACGCAGGTTGAAAATGCTATGATACGATTCCGGCCCAAACGGGTGCAGGAAACACAAACTCATAAAACATGGACTACAATGGTCTTTGAAAACTAAACAACAAGGACAGCCAATGAGAGAAACTCTTAACGGAGTTTGTGTTTCCTGCACCCGTTTGGGCCGGAATCGCATCATAGCATTTCCAACTCTCGTTGTCAATAACTATTTTACTCGGCTGGATTGAGCAGTTTGAAGATTTTACCCCTCACTTGTTTCAATCAGTGTGCGTCTTTGTGGCACTCAGTTATAATACCATTTCCAATATACGTTGTCAATAATTAATTCTATGATTTAATCGTCTCACAATTACACAATTACACCTGAAATATTATATATCTAGAATCTTAATACTCTGTACAAATTCAGCATTAATTAGCTCTTTACCTTTTTTCGTTTCTAATTCGACCCAGTTTTCATTGACATCAATAATTATCCCTTTGACACTAGTGCCAAAAGACCCTGTAGTTATTAGGCATTTCTTACCAATATATTTCTTGATTAGCTCGTTTAACATCTTTCCAACACCTTTCCTTTTCCTAATTCTAAAGAGTACAGCCTTCAGAGCTGCACGTTGCTGCGGAATAATGATAAAAAATATAATAATTAATGGCATATAGATTGCAATCCAAGATCCTGGGTTCAATAGCGCTCATCCTTCATTCATAGTATTGTCTAAATGCCTTCGACCCAACTCACGATATATTCAGTGTCTTGAGGTGTACTTATGTTCCCTGGAGCACTGATATGCCATTTTCCTATAATACCTAGTTCTTTAGCTGTCAGTTCAAAATGACACATAGCAATCCCCATATCTACTCTTTGTAAATCATAAGCAAGCATCTTCGCATACCCTTTAGTATGCTGGAGGTAAAAATGCGTCTGATTTGTGCCCTTGACAATTCTCCACGGTTGCTTATTAGATGCAGAGGGTGCAAGTCGCAGCATTTCTAAAGGGGTCTTGTAGATTCCAGCCTCTGGCTCAGATAAGCCATGACTAAAGTCACCGTTAAAGAAAAGTTCATTCCAGCTTTTTCTGTTTTTTGAACCAGCAGCATATCTCATTGCAAAGTCTATCAGACTCTTTCTACTGCTTGGATAGCCAATTGGCGTTATACAAGGTAGGATCTCATGATCTTCTTGTCCAATAGCTTTTGCAAATTCACTTTTTTTGAAAGTACCCCCCAGCCAACAAGTGCCCAACCCTATAGACGCGGCATATAAAATAACCTTCTCTAAGCAATATCCAAAATCCTCTAAATCTCTGTCCGCCTTTTCTACCACAGCAACGGCATAGGTTGAGGCTCCACTAATTACTCCATAAGTTCCAAGCTTTGCATTCAATTCTTTCAGCGCTAAATCTCGTTCGATGAGTTCTACTCTTACTGTACCTCCAAAAGGGCCTCTGAGAATCGAAAAGAATCTACTCAACGCTTCTTTCATCTCAGGCGATAGGGGTTGAGATAAATATGACCGGACGGATAATCTCTTTTTAATTATTTCAGTGATTGGCTTAGCAAATAATTGTTCTTTCAGCATTTTAAACCCTCCTTATCTAGTAGTCATATATAAATCTTTTTTTACCACAAAGCAATATGTCCATCCGCCCTCGACTCAGTACCACCGGCCAAGATCCCACCAGCCATTCTCCAGATAATTTGACCTCGTCCAAAACTCGACGTATCCATGGACCAACGGATGTCATGTCCTCTGCGAGCAAGTTCTTGCGCTATAGACTCAGAGAAGGAGTGTTCAATTTCAATGGTTTTCCCATTCATCCATTGCCAACGAGGTGCATCAAGTGCCGCCTGAGGATTCAAATGATAATCAACCGTATTCATGATAACTTGGACATGCCCTTGAGGTTGCATAAACCCTCCCATGACTCCAAATGGACCTACTGGAAGGTTACCTTTGGTTAAAAAGCCGGGAATGATGGTGTGATAAGGCCTTTTACCCGATTGTATACAATTCGGATGGTTTGGAACCAAGGAAAAGTTGTTGCCTCGATTATGTAGACTAATACCCGTTTCAGGGACAACAAGGCCAGAACCAAAACCCATATAGTTACTTTGGATATAGGAGACCATGTTTCCCTCACCATCTGCAGTGGCCAAATAGACTGTCCCCCCTTTCGGTGGATGGCCCGGTTCAGGCTGAAGCGCTCTTTCTCCTATCAATTTTCGACGTTCCAAGGCATACCCATCCGAGAGTAGATCTTCAATCCTTACGTTCATCTGAGAGGGATCGCCAATATACTTCTTCCCGTCGGCAAAAGCCAGCTTGAGTGCTTCGATTTGCCGATGATAGGACTCCGGACTCTCTTTCAGCTCGAATTTATACCCTTTTAAATTATTTAAGGCCATTAAGGCCACGAGTCCATGTCCATTGGGTGGAATTTCCCAAACTTCATAACCACGATAGTTAACGGAGATCGGGGTTACCCATTCCGGAGTGTAGCACGCTAAGTCGTCTTTTCTCAGAAGCCCACCGTGCCTCTTCGAGAATTGAACGATCTTATCCGCGATGTCTCCCTGATAAAATGATCGTGCATTGGATTCTGCAATCGCTTGCAACGTACCGGCGTGATCTTGAGAACTCCAAATCTCACCAATTTTAGGAGCGCGTCCTTTCGGAGCAAATGTCTTAAACCAATGGCTGAATTGCTCGTCTTTTAGATCCTGAATGTATTGCTCGTAAGCGAGCTCCCAGTTCCTTCCGACGATCGGTGAAACGGGATAACCTTGTTCAGCATACGCAATTGCTGGTGCCATCACCTCTGTGAGAGGAAGCTTACCAAAACGGGCAGATAACTCAGCCCAGGCGGCGGGTGCCCCTGGAACAGTTACTGGAAACCATCCATAAGTTGGCATTGCTTGGTGTCCGGCTTTTTTTAGGGCTTGTAAAGTGAGTAGTTGGGGTGCAGGACCACTTGAATTCAGACCAAAAAGTTGCCCCTTAGTCCAGACTAAAGCGAAGGCATCCCCTCCGATTCCGTTTGAGGTCGGCTCCACCACCGTCAGGCAGACCGCTGTGGCAATCGCCGCATCAATCGCATTTCCTCCTTTTTTTAAGACCGATAAACCCGCTTCTGCAGCAAGGGGTTGAGAAGTGGCCACCATACCATTTTTGGCGTATGCGGTCATGCGACGTGCGGCATAAGGATTGTGAAGCGTATCAAACTTGAGCATCCTGCGGTTTCCCCCTTAAATTAGGTTTCAATGAATACACACTCTCTGCTAAACTTCAGATATTAGTAAAATGTTTTATCGAGTGATAACATGCGCATGAACCAGTACGTTTTAGAAAAGGAACGCCCTAGAGGCGTTCCTTTTCTAAAATAACTCAATAATTCAATTTAAAATATGGTCGTTAGTTACGGAAACAACCTTAATGACGTCGTTTATTATATTCACCCAATAACTTCCATGAAGAATAGCTAATCAGAATTATATAAAAATAAACACTATACTGAGCTTTTCCCCACCTAATATTTCCAAGATTTACGTCAATGAGTTGACCCGCTACGCCAGCAAACATCCCCACAACAATGATAAGCCACATTTGTAGTGCAACATTATCTTTACGTTTAAAGAAGAAATAAGCATAAAGCCCTACAGCAATAAGAACTATGCCTCTAGAAATCAGTAAAAGTATTGTCATTTCATTTTCTTCCTCATTTGCTATATTATTCATCTGCAACGCAGTAAGTATATCAAATCAAATATAATCTATCAAGGACAACCTTCACGCCATTATTTTCTTAGTTTAATATAGCCCTATTGCAGCAGAATCTTGTACTGACAATACTTCACAGCTGTTCCAATATGTCTGACAGGTTCCTTGTTTCCTTCGAAATAAGAAACCCATCAGACTGTTTCCAGTTTTGGGTAGTACAAGCTTTATGACATAGTTAATTCAAACTTTTGCCATACTTTTGACAAATATTCCGGCTATAATTCACTCATAGGTTAAAAACAGAACCTAATCAAAAAGGAGTGTATAAACCATGAAAAACATCAAAACTTACATCGTAGCCGCCACCATGGTCGGTCTCTTAGGAGTAACGGGAACTGCCTTCGCTGCCGCAAATAGTACTCCGGCAGAAATCACAGCAGGCCTAACTGAGACAACAGTCGACAAAGTTAACGCTGAACGAGTAGCAGGGAAAACCTTTGGGGCGATTGCAGGCGAAGCTGGCAAATTAGACGAGTTCAAAGCTCAGATTCTTGAACAGAAGAAAGCACTCCTTGACCAAAGAGTCGCTGATGGTACCCTTACTAAGGAAAAAGCAAATGAAATTTTCAAATCAATAACTACTAATCAAGCGACCTGCGACGGAACCGGTACTGCTAAAATATGTAAAAACACGGGAGCAGGATTTGGGCTAGGCCAAGGGATGGGCAATGGAGCTGGTCAACGTAATGGTGGAGGCGGCCTCGGTGGCGGAATGGGCAGAGGATCTGCTCAGAATAACTAAAACGATCTATTTTGAAAAAACCAGCCAAGTTACTATATGTTTATAAGCTAGAAAAGGAACGCCAATGAGGTGTTCCTTTTCTAGCTCATAAACCAAAGTAAGTAAACTGTTCGTGGAATGCTGCTATTACCTCTAATGACGTCGTTTTTTTAATTCTAAAGATAATTTCCACAAAGAATAAATAATTGCAGCGGAATAAAGAGCTAAACTGATTTGTACGGCGCTTAAAGTATAATTTCCGAGATTTACGTCGATGATTGCGCTCAGTAAGCCGGCAAGCATCCCAACTGTAATGGTAAGCCACATTTGAATTGCTACATCATGACTCTTACGTCGAGAGAAGAAATAAATATAAAGTCCTACTGATATAAAAAACACGATTCTTGAAATAATCAGGAGTAATGCCATATAGTTTTCTTCCTCATTTACGCTAAATTCAGCACCAACGCTGTATACAGAGTATAACAAAACCTTTGGGGTCTATCAAGGATATGAGAATTTAGATCAACTTGAAAATTTCATCTTATGAATTAACGCTTCTCCCATCAGACTGAGATATAGTTCATGCATAGACCCTTTGATCTCTTGATTAATTGTATCCTTGGTTGCAACGAGTGGTAGTGACATCAAATGCATTGGAATATCCCATATGGTATAATCCACGTCCTCAATAAGATAAAACCCTGATTTTTCATAAAATTCAATTCTTCGCCTTCGGAAATCCCTTTCTTCCTGAGTTTTAGCGTGGTCTGGTCGTTCCACTTCTACAAGAAGGGCTTGCTTATCTTTATATATTAGCTGCAGTCTTTTCATAAACTCAGATCCAATACCCTGTCCCCTATATTCCTTAAAGACTGCGAAAAGACTAATCAGGACATAGTTATTGTCATGGCTGTCAGTACAGACAGCATAGGCAAGATCCTGATCTCCTTTACAGAAGATCATTGCCTTTTGCAGGTTCTCTTGAAGAAGTTGATATGCTATAGAATACGGGGCATATTCTCCCTGAGAAAAATCCCGTACAATTCGTTCATAAAAAGCCTTTAGTTCGTCCAGTTGCATGCAACGGATATTGAACTTAGACATAATTGTTGGTTCACCCCCTCGATAGTTAAGTTTGACAGTGCGTGCAGAAAAATGCATTCCGCCCTGCCACCTCCGACTTCTGGATAACCTTCTGACAAACTAAACATGGTTTACCCGCCCGGTCATACACCTTAAAGTACGAATTATATCCCCCAGTGAAATCGTCCCAGTGTGCAAACGGTTCCTCCATATCCCCGCCGAGTCGAATTGAATCCCGAAGAATGACTATCAAACATTCGAATAATCTTACCCTTTCAGCACTACTTATTGTCGATATCAAGCGTGTAGGCAAAATACCCGCACCAAACAATGCTTCATTAGAATAGGCGTTACCTACCCCAGCAATATTTTTAGGATTCATTAACCAAGGCTTTATCATTCCCTTTTTTCCGTTCAGTAATTGTGTCAATGCTTTGGCATTAATGGTAGGAGCTAACGGATCGATTCCTAATTGCTTCAATTTAACTTCAAGTTCATCCTGCCTGAGGTAATGTAAATAGCCCAGGGTAAGACTGCAAAAAAAGAGCACCGAGTCTTCTGATAATCCAAAAACGATACTTGGTTTTCCTGGAAGCTCCTTAATCCGTTCTCGTAAATCTTCAACATTACTTTTTACAAGTTCAGAAAATAATTCGTTGACCGAGTGACCTATTTCCGTGTTTTCCATAGGCAACAAAAATAACCTACCATCCAACATCATGTGAGTCAGGAGAAAATGACCGTCATCGAGATGGAAAATAAGGTATTTGCCCCTACGGGTAATGTCTTTAATTAATCTGCCGATCACCCTTCGGCAAAAGTCCGTACTTTCCAAATTTACACTTTTTAGACGTAAGACATTTACATCGCTAATACGTTTATTCTTAACCCACCTGTTCAAATAGTCCTTGTATATCTCCATTTCGGGAACTTCAGGCATTATTACCTCCACACCATTCACTTCATTTGTCTTTCTATAATCCCACAGCGATCTTAAATAATACATGTAGATTACCATCTACGTTAACAGAGTTATCGCGCGGTATTAACTAGCTTGACTAGTTAACACTTGAGTACTGAAAAGGCCCATCTTTACCATTTTTGAGTCGGCATGGTTCTTGCATAGCAATAGATTCAGTGACATGTTCATAAGAACAATAATACCAGAAGGGCCACTTTCCAATCCTGTAATTGATCTTTTACCGCTTCAAAATATCTATGGATGGGCGTGGTTTGAAGCAGGGCTGCACCAAAATAGCATGGTTTTCTGATGAGAACTAATAAATAGAATGATGCCTTGGTTTCAACCAAAGCATCAAGTATTAATTTACCAACCTCTAGAGCTGCCCCCACCGCCACCTGAACCACCGCCACCACCGAATCCTCCGCCACTACCACTACCTCCGCCGCCTCCTCTGCCTCGGAGTAACATGCCCAAAATTATTCCGAAAAAGAATCCATTGAAGAAGCGCCGATCGACGAAAAACAAGAGGATGAACAGGATAACGAACAATGCTTTAGCCCAGATTGGCAGTGGATTCTCCTCTGCCGATGAAGATGGTACAGGTAAAGCCTGTGGAGAATTAATCTCCAAGGTTACTTGATACTCCTTAGCCACTTCCTGAGCTAAGGCACTGTAACCATTTAGTATTCCCAAGTTGTAATCATTATTTTTGAAATATGGAATCATATACTCATCCTGAATCTGCCCCGTCTTAGCATCAGGTAAGGCTCCTTCCAGCCCATACCCCACCTCTATCCGAGCGACCCGGTCTGTTGGCGATACAAGGATAAGCAGACCATTGTTTAACGTTTTATCACCGATCCCCCACTCTCGTAGAATTGATAAACCATATTCCTCAACTGCAGTGCCGTCTAGGCTATTGACCGTGACAACGACAATTTGAGCTTTCGTTGTTTGTGCTAGCGAAGCAGACGTTCGAATAATTAGTTGTTCTGTATTTTGATCAAGAACATTAGCCTGATCTAGAACAAAAAAATCACGACTTGGTTGAGGGATACCTTGAGTGGCTCCACTTAATGGAGAGGCTACTAATATAAATAACAACAATAACACTGCAAGAAGGGGTATCCTCTTCAAGTGATTTCATTCCCTTCGGTTTCCCTTAATTCTAAAATTTAACTGCGGGGGGAGTCTCTACATTAGCCGTAGGTTTGAAGTAATCTCTTGGCCCAAAGCCAAACACTCCCGCATAAAGTGATGTGGGGAACGTCTTTGTTTTGGTATTATAGGACTGAACAGTATTGTTATAGTCCATTCGAGCTGTTGCTATGCGATTTTCTGTACCAGCTAACTCATCCTGCAAGGCACGGAAATTGGCATCCGATTTTAACAACGGATAGTTTTCGACGATGGCTAATAATCTTCCCAAAGCGCCTGTTAAAGCTTGATCTGCCTCACCAGCAGCAGCTACGGATGTAGCACCCGCTAATTTACCTCTTGCTTCTGCAACTTCAGTAAAGATTTCTTTTTCCTGTGAGGCATACCCCTTCACAGTCTCTACCAAATTAGGAATCAAATCTGCTCTACGCTGCAACTGATTTTGCACCTGACTCCAGCTGCCATTGACGCCTTCTGAGGTCTTGACAAGGTTATTGTAACCTGAGATCAGCATCACTCCCAGTAGGACGATAATACCTACCGGAATCAACCATTTTTTCATAATATAACTCACTCCCACTTATTCTAAGTACACATATCATGCCCTCATATTATCTTACCATATGTGCAAATAATTATCTTGTGAAAGCAATCTATTATCTTCGACATAACGAGCAATTTCAATCTTTGTCAAATTAAAGGATTTGAAAGTGAAATATCAATCGAACCTGACCATCTAATCCGAAGTACTTAAAGTAATCCTTTTTCCGCACAACTGCTGTATTTTTCACCCGCAGCAATAATATGGTCAAGCACAGATATTGAAATAGGTTCCAAAGCGATCTGAATCCTTTTTGTCACTTCAATATCTTGTGGCGAAGGAGTAGGGCTTCCTCCAGGATGATTGTGAGCCAGGATTACACTATGGGCTTTATGGCGCAAAGCCGTTTCTACTATGACCCTAGGGTAAACTGGTGCCTGGTCAATGGTTCCTTCATGAACGAGCGCCGGATAAATAACATTATGCTGGGCATCCAGACAAATCACATAAAAGACTTCATAGGTCCTTCCTGCAAAGAGTGATAAGACATACTCACCAGCACTGACGGTGCTGTTCAAAGACGGTCTGATTCCCCAACGATCTTTGAGATAAATACGCGCCAAAGAAGGGATAAGCGCTAACAAAATGGCAGAGTTTTCTCCCAAACCTGGAGTCATAGCTAAGTCTTTTGGGTCTGCTTCCAAGACCCCTGACAGAGAACCATATTTGTTGATCAAGAAGTGAGCGAGTTCGTTGGTATCTCTTCTTGGTATGGCATAGAACAACAGAAGTTCTAGGGTTTGATGATCTTCAAAACCGTCTAGTCCTTCTTCAATAAATCTATTTTTTAATCTACTTCTGTGTCCTTCATGCATGAACCATCGCCCTTCCTTTCGGGTTATCGCCAAACTTCTGCTCTTACGGTATTTCTTCACTATTCCAAATTAACCTTCATACTTTAGTATTTAATACAACTTCTTGTGGCTTAGGGATGCATAAGCATCTTTTCTCTAACCATCCTAATCGACTTAATTCTTTTACTATGATAATACTACAATCTTCACCTAAAGATTTGTAATGTTTTTAATTGCATAAACCCCAGCATCGCTGGGGTTTAAAAGCGCCCGTCAGTTTCAAAACCTGTAGGCGTTTTTACTATTTTTTCTTTTTTAATTTTTCTTCTGCTTTTTTTAAATTCTCTGCAACTCTAAATTTTACTATCTTGCTGATCAATTCATAAGGTAGTGGCTTTCCAATAGGAAACTGTACTGATCCTTTCGCACCTTTAAATTCCGATAATTCATGTTTGAATGCATCAATTCCACTAGGACTTGGATAAAATCCAATATGGTTTTTAAAAGCTGTAAAATGGACTAAATTTCCATGCAAAGCAAATGTGGGCATTTGATAACTAATTTTTTCATTGGCGTCAGGTGCAGACTCTTTGATAACTTTTCGCATCATATTAAGTATTTCTTGAATCTCAGGAGGAAATCCAAGAATATATTCATTAATTGACATAAAAGTGTTTTTATTTTCTTCCATATTAACCTCCATTCTGCCGCTATCGCTGGCGGCACAAATAGTAATGAAAAAATTCCTAAGCCCTTTGGGAAGTCTTATTCTCTTATTATTTCTCTTATTGGGATTATACTAGCCATTTCGGTTTTGAATAATCCTCACCTAGATTTTTTAGGTTCTTAGCTATTTCTACACTTTTTCAAATAGACCTGCTACACACAGTTCAATTTAGAATTCCTTTCATTTTGACGCCATTTTGAGACAATTTGGCGCAAAATGATTATGATAAACGTTTCGACAATTATGATCTGAACTTATGATATAATGAGAAATCAAAAATCGCGAAAGAAGGTAGCACTATGTCGGTAACATTCGTTTTTGTGAACAATAAAATAGAGTTTCAATATATTTCAGAGCAGAATAAAATTTTTATTTTCGATGTGAAGAATGATAAAGCGTTACCAACTTATTCATTACCGGATCAATCTGTAGAACTCGATAAGGGTACTTTTGTTGGTCTATGTCTAAATATTCGCAAACAGATTGACAAAGGGAGACATCCCGCTAAACAATGACAAGTTACTTTTAAACTGGAAAACAAGACATAATTAAATAAGTTGGGGGAAAAGATGAGCAAATATCGAGCTTGGCTATTACTTGTGGCTACCAATTTATTTTGGGCCGGGAACTATGTGTTTGGAAAGTATGTAATTATTGAGATAACACCGCTTTGGATTACCTTTTCTCGATGGGTATTAGCCTTACTCTTTTTATTTCCGATTGCTTACTTTCTGGAAAAGCCGAAATGGCATGTAATAAAAAAGGCGTGGCTTCCGTTAATCAGTATGGGAGTATTAGGGAGCATCGGATACAACATGGTCCTTTATTCCGCCCTTGAATATACTTCTTCAACGAATGCTGCGTTAGTAAGCGCCCTAAACCCTGCTGTAATCGTCATGTTTTCTGTCTTTTTACTTCGCGAACGAATTACATGGCTTCAAACATCCGGGATTGTTCTTTCTCTGATAGGGACTATGGTGGTTATAACACAAGGAAATTTAGGTCAGATACTTCAACATGAGTATAACAAAGGAGATATCCTTATGTTAGCGGCAGTTGTAATCTGGACCTTATACTCCATCATCGGAAGGCGACTTACAACGGTTCCCCCTATCACAGCTACGGCAGTATCTGCCTTGTTTGCTTCATTAATCCTAGCCCCCTTTGCGATTGCTCAGGGGATTGATGTGACAAAAATTGGCCCTTTAGCTTTGTCCGGGATTCTTTACATAGCAATTTTCCCGTCTATATGTTCGTTCGTTTTTTGGAATATGTCTGTTCGGGCCGTTGGGATCAGCCAAGCAGGAATCTTTCTTAATTTAATCCCCGTTTTTACCGCCATGATTAGCTGGATTTTAGGGGAAATAATTACTGGAACACAAGCCCTTGGCGGCATGCTCGTCTTCATGGGGGTTTATCTAACAACAGGAATGCTGAATCATAAATTTGCGGGCTTATTTTCTAAACACTGTTGATCAATTATTTCATTTTACCCCCGTTGGCAACGCCAGCGGGGGTAATTAATCATCTTCTCGCTCGTTAAACGAGACTGGTACCTCTACGTAGAGGAATTACAAATTCTTTGTCGAAACTAATATAATTGTGCTAAGAAAATAATCATAATGATTGGAGTTACGGAATTATATGAAAAAATTATCTTTAAAGTATAGTAGCTTAAGTATTACTCTTTGTTTATCCCTTGCTATAACCGGTTGCTCAGCAACAAAGGCTCCAGACACAAATACACCGCCTAAGACAGTTGGGAAAACAGTAAAAATTGGAATTTTACCCATTGAAGATAATTTGCCGTTTTATGTTGCAGAAAAAGATGGACTCTATGCCAAGGAAGGAGTTCAAGTCGAGTTGGTGAGCTTTGCGAGTGCCCTAGAACGAGATACCGCTTTACAAGCAGGTCAAATTGATGGAGAAGTAGCGGATTTGGTCGCCGTAGCTTTATTAAAGAAAATCGGGACCGATGTGAAGATCGCTTCCATTGGCCTCGGGGCAACGCCTAAAGAAGGACGTTTTGCGATATTATCTTCACCTAAGTCGACTATTAAAGATCTAGCAGGCTTAAAGGGAGCGACCCTAGGGATATCTCAGAACTCAATTATTGATTATGTCAGCGATCAAATACTCTTGGATAAAGGCATTATGTTAAACGAAGTGAATAAGATGTCAATCCCAAAAATGCCAGTTCGCTTAGATATGTTACTATCAGACCAGATCAATGCCGCCTGTCTTCCCGATCCTCTAGCGTCCCTGGCACAAGCTAAAGGAGCTCATCTGATTATCGATGATACGTACCGAAATATTTCCCAGACCGTTTTCTTATTTCGAACCGAAAGCATTCAAGAAAACCCCGAGGGGATTAAAGCCGCTGTACGAGTTTATGGCTTAGCTGGACAAGCGTTAAGTAATAACCCCGATCAATATCGCAGTCTTTTTTTAGAAAAGGCCCAAGTTCCCGCTGATTTAAAAGACAGTTATCAGACACCTACCTTCTCGAAGCTTCAACTTCCAACAGAGGAAGAAATCAGTAGTGTTATGAAATGGATGGTGGAGAAAAAACTCATCCCTCAAGCTTACGGTTATCAAGATTTAGTGGATTCCAGTTTAAGGGGAGAATAACTCGTGATTGAAATTTCGCATTGTGATCTCGCTTATGTACTTGGAGCCTCACAGGTCAAGGTCTATGATAAATTCAGTTTGAAGGTTGAGCAAGGAGAAAGCTTAGTTTTGATAGGCCCATCAGGCTGTGGCAAGAGTACACTTCTCTATCTATTAGCTGGGTTGTTGCAACCAACGGGTGGAGAAATCAACATCAGGGGTGAGCGGGTGATAGGTACCCGACAAAAGACAGCCTTTATTCTGCAAGAATATGGGCTTTTCCCCTGGCTTAATGTGGAACAAAATGTTAGTTTGGGCTTACGAGTTCGGCATATGCCTAAGAAGATCTATCAGGAGGCAGTATCAGAAATAATCCACAAAATGGGTTTATGGGATGTCTTGCATCATTTTCCGAGTCAGTTGAGTGGAGGGCAAAGACAGAGGGTGGCCTTGGCTCGGGCATTAACCCTAAACCCCGATCTGCTCCTAATGGATGAGCCTTTGTCAGCCCTCGATGCCTTGACCCGCGAACGTCTGCAAAAACTTTTATTAGAAATCTGGCAGGATCAGAAATTAACAACTGTTTTAGTAACTCACAGTATAGAAGAGGCCGTATTCTTAGGGAGTCGTATCTTAGTATTGGCGGATGGTCGCCCCACTCACGTTATGGGCGATATTCTCAATCCCCTTGTAGGTCAGAGTAGTTATCGACGCACACCAGAATTTTTCCAGAAAACGAGCTATGTCCGTTCTCTTTTGGAAGGGGGAAAGGTTGGATGACCCTGCTTAGCAGAGGATTTCAGAGACAATTTCTGGGGTATGTGGGAGCTGTTATATTTTTAGTAGCACTCTGGCAGTTTGCAGCCTGGAGCCTTAGTACTCCCCTTTTACCACACCCACTGGCAGCACTTAGAGCTACCGCCCGATTGTTGTTCGATGAGAGCCTCGGGAAACACCTTTGGGTCAGTACGTACCGAGTCGTCCTCTCCACCTTACTCTCGTTACTTCTTGGGCTCCCTCTAGGCTTGATTATGGGGTACGAGCGACGAATTGACCGCTTTTTAGCCCCATTAGTTTATATTACATATCCTATTCCGAAGATTGTTTTTCTTCCTTTGATCCTCTTATTTTTTGGACTTGGAGATGGCTCTAAAATCTTCCTGATCACTTTTATTGTCTTTTTCCAAATTCTAGTGACGACTCGCGATGCTGTTCGAAAAGTACCCGCTGAAACGGTTTCTTCCCTACGTTCTCTGGGAGGGAACCGAGCTCAAGTTTATAGGTACGTACTCTTGCCGGCGAGTTTGCCCGATGTTCTGACGTCTCTTCGCCTGAGCATGGGAACGGCGATTGCTGTTTTGTTCTTTGCCGAGTCCTTTGCTACAACCGAAGGTTTAGGTTATTTCATTATGGATTCTTGGAGCCGTGCTGCTCCTGATGAGATGTTTGCAGGAATCATTATGATGGCCTTATTAGGAGTTGGTTTATTTATTATAGTAGACTTCTTGGAAACGATCTTTTGCCGCTGGCAGCATCTCAAAGGGGATTAAGCAAGTTGTTGTTAACCCGATTAAGATTTACGATCTGATTGACATCCACGATTGTTCCCCCCACCCATTTGTTTAAGAAAGTTCTTTTATCTTGGAAAGGGCTTAGAACTCCAACATATTTCCTGCCGCAGCCCATGTGAACACACCAGGAAATTCAGCCGCCAATTTACTCATCATACCTAGTCCAGTACAATGATTCGGAGCCAAACAATTTAAATCAAGTAATCCTCTGAGATAGTCGATCGTTTGATTCTGCTGATCTGGGGTGGCTGGTCCGAGATGAGTCCCGCCGATGATCGCTCGCACTCTGCCCTCACCGGTCACCCGTTTTGCGTGTTCTACGATGTTTACCAACCCGGCGTGAGCACAACCAAGTAGTATGACTAAGCCTTGATCTGTTACATAAAATAAACTAAAATCATCTGGAATTGTGTCTTGTACGACTTGGCCTTCCTTATGCTCCACTAATTTATCATCGACTCGTTCAAAGGTTGTTGCACGTGGGATTTCGCCACTTAGCCATAGTCCCGGTCGTAATTCCACGGACTCCCTGAGCCAGTGAAACTCAGCTCCAGCACTCTCCAGCTGTTCCGGACAGAACGGCACACCGAGATATTTATCCCCTTGCCCGTTTAATCCCCGTCGATAGTGCAGAGTAAATAAGTCTGGATGAGCGTACACTGGAACACTGCCCCTAAATTGTAGTAACTTTAAAAGTCCTCCCGTGTGATCGTAATGCCCGTGGCTTAAGATCACACGATCAATTTGTCGAAGATCATACCCTAAGATTTGTGCGTTACTTATGAGATTTCCCTGTTCCCCAGTATCGAATAATATACTCTCATCTCCAAAATCTAAGAGCATTGATAGTCCCCACTCTGACAAAAGTCCTAAAGAAACCCCTACTGTGTTTTCAACTAAAATTGTAACTTTTAAGGCCATATTGCCTATCCCCTTTCCTCAAACTCCTCCTTGAAATCTGACCTCTTTTACCTTTCGATTTTCGACCTTATTCATGATCGTTTGTCAGATTATTAAACACTCGTCGAACACGCGGACGGTTATGTCATTGGATTTATTTGATAAATGTTTTATCTGCTATTGTGGAAGAGTTTACTTGACTGCCTCACAATAGCAGTTTCATCTCATCAAAAGCTACAATGGCATTTTGTAGAAACTGCTCTACCTGACGTTCGACTATACTCATGCTTTGTACATAACCAATCGTAAGTCCCAAAAATTCTTAAATAGGTCCCATCCACTCTGTATCTCGTTGCACTAGATAATCATTAAACGTAAGCACATGAACCCCTTTACCTGTCAAGGCATTGAGATACGCCGGCATGACAGCAACCATAGTTTTACCTTCACCCGTTTGAAGTTCCGCGATTTTCCCATGGTGCAGAGCAATTCCCGCCATCACCTGGACATCAAAAGGGTATAATCCCAAGACACGTCTCGATACTTCTCTGACAAGGGCATAGGCTTCAACAAGAAGTGTTTCGTAGGGTTCACCCTTGCTGGCCCGGTTCTTTAGTTCGTTCGACATCTCTTTCAGCCTATTGTGACTGAGTGTGTCAAGTGTAATTCGTTAATTTCATTTAAAATTTTCTCATATGGTTTAAGATCATATTCAACCAAATCATGAAGCTTTTTAATATGATTATTCAATTTAAAAAGGTTTTTGAACATAGAAATACCCCTCCCTAATTTAAACAGACCAATAACTCCTACACCACCGAGGTT
This sequence comes from uncultured Desulfosporosinus sp., assembly GCA_927405585.1. Lineage (GTDB taxonomy): Bacteria > Bacillota > Desulfitobacteriia > Desulfitobacteriales > Desulfitobacteriaceae > Desulfosporosinus. The sequence goes on along the minus strand of CAKMJS010000013.1, from coordinate 16,251 downwards.
TCTTGCAATGGTGGATTGTAAGGTGTCGTGTCCAAATAAATTGTGATAATCTGCAAGAAGATTATCTTAAAGCAGAGGGATAGGTTTTGATAGTTTAAACGTATGATAGAGAATTATTATCATAAGACTCAAAAAATAAGCGATATCCAAGGAAAGTATAAAATGGTTGGAAGATCCTATAATTGAGCACATGGATATGATTAGTACACTGATTAGCATACTGAAAAAAAGATAACTAGTTTGACTACCAAGATCAGCAGTAGTTAATAAGTAAATACCATATATTCCTAAGAATAAAGGAATCATAATTATCATATATCTTAGACCTCACTAACAACATATGTTACATATCGTTTGGCATCGGAAGTTCCCTAATGCACTTGATTACAAATTCGACACCTCTGTACGATCTCCTTTAAATATTATTTCCATGTATTACCCTAAATACTTCATAGTCTCCATTTCAATATGAGTAGTGGCAAAACATCCGTTGCCTTTCTCCTAAGGTTATTCATACCTCCGTAGTGTCAAGCATACCTATTTAAAAATATCTAATTTGGAGGTGGATAATCTTGGATGCTTACTATCTCAATAATCCTCGTATTCAAGAATGGATTAATCAGATTATGGAGCATATTTTTACTTCTTGTATTTTAACGGGGGTTGATTCAGAGGCTGAGTTTCAAAAGGGTTGTGAACTCGTCATAAAGCTTACATCTTTATTACATGAAATCCCAACAATCCCATCAGAATTCCTAGCGGATGGAATAAAGCAGCTCCTTGAACAACAGCTTCCTGACGCACGAGTTATTACTAGCTTACCAGCATTTCAACCTACAATGGACAGAATGTTACACGAGGGGTTACTGAAGGTTACCGCTACGCCTATTAAAGTAGAAGAATCTAATTTAGAATTAGTCGCTGATAGTGGAATTCCAGCTCTTACCACTGCTGAACTACAAGCCCAAGCTAACGTTTTTGCACTTACAGAGGCTCTTGCCCAAGCCGACAAGCAAGCCAAGGCTGATGCCCTTGCTCTTGCTGAGGCTCTTGCTCAGGCCGACAAGCAAGCCAAAGCCGATGCTATTGCTCTTGCTGAGACCTATGCCCAAGTCAATTGGTTAACTCAAGCAGTAAAGCAAGCAAAAGCTGACGCCATACCGCTTGCTGAGGCTCTGGCCCAGGCTGAAATGAAAGCGAAATCCAATGCCCTTGCGCTTTCTGAGACTCTTGCCCAAATTACTGCACTTACCCAAACAGAAGCACAAGCGAAAGCAGATGCTCTTGCACTTTCTGAGGTTCTTGCTCAAGTTGATGCACAAGCGAAAGCTGACACTCAGGCGCTTGCTGACGCTTATGCCCAAGTTGATACGCTTACCAAAGCTTTGACTCAAGCGAATTCTCATGCTGTGACGCTTACCCACTCTCTCGCTCAGGCTGACGCACAAGCGAAAGCAGACGCTCTGGTGCTTGCTGAGCTTCAAGCACAAGCTGAAAAACGAGCTGAAGCAGATGCACTTACACAAGCTGAGAAACAAGCAAAAATCGAAGCCCTTATGCTTGCTGAGGTTCAAGCACAAGCTGACGCTCAGGCCATTGATGAGTTTCTTACCCAAGCAGAACTACAAGCGAAAGCTAGGCAGGAAAATCTTCTTAAAAGCTTTCTAAGCAACGCCTTTCCCAATGGCACTGTCCAGTGGAACAAGGACTTAATGGGGCAGACATTTCTGGCTCAAGTGGAAGATATCCTGATTTGCCTAGATAATCCCGAGCATCCCTGTAATCAAAAAAAGTACAAAAAGGATGGCTGGAAGGTCTTAGTCTGTAGTAAAGATGATTTAACCTTCCCTCGAAGATTAGAAAGAGGAATTAGACAGCTTCAGCGTTCAGGACTCAGATAAGAATATGTAAACTTCCCTAAAATATATAATAAGCCATTCAAATATAAATGAGGGTATCCCAAAGCGTAATAAACATTACCGTGTGGGATACCCTCTAGTTAGTTTGTCTGAGTCAATTATTAAATTGCTTTTTATTTTCAAATGCTTCCTTGAGTGCTCGTTACTTTAACTGTGCCAACGATTTGTCCGCTCTGATCCCCTTCAGGCCGAGGATTACGAATGCCGACCGACCAAGGGCTTCCATCGGGCTTGTTGCCCATAGTTACGACATTACCACCAATATTGATAAAGGCAGACTCAAGTTCAACAAGTTCATTCCCTTCTCCAAAGTTAACTATTAAAATATAACAACTATAATGAAACAGATTAAAATAGCTTATGTCCTGCCATAATCGTCACACAAATTCAGTTCCGAATTGTCTTTCTTGATAAATAACCTACCACTTCATCAAATAATATATCAATATTCTTTACCAACTGTCTTTCATTGGCATTACACAAAGAATAGAGGTGACCATTAGTCACCTCTATTGTATCTATTTGAATTTATATAAATATCTTAACTAAATATTGACGTTATCATCTAACTATATCAAGCGTACTCCCATCAATACCTTTCTTGATGATTACCTTCTTATCGATGCGATCTTTTAGTTCACTGACATGCGAGATTATTCCTACGAGGCGATTCCCAGACGTTAAATTACTGAGCGTCAGAATCGCTTGTTCCAATGATTCGGCATCTAAGGCTCCAAAGCCTTCATCTATGAACATGGTGTCAATTTCTACACCACCTGCGTAGCTTTGGATAACATCCGAAAGCCCTAACGCCAGGGATAGAGACGCCTTGAACGATTCACCGCCGGACAATGATTTTACTGTACGGATTTTACCAGAATAATTGTCCAACACATCCAGCTCTAATCCAGATTGCGAACGAAGATCTGTGGCGTTCTCTTTGCGCAGGAGTCCATAGCGTCCATTAGACATGGCCGTCAGCCGCTTGTTGGCTTCGGCGATAATCTGGTTAAAGTACGACGCCTGTACAAATTGCTCAAAGGCAAGTTTTTGCTTTCCGACAAGTTCTCCGTTAGCCGTTTTCGACAAATTATTAACCGTCAAATAATCAGTTTCCAATCTATGTCGCTCTATTTCAGCTTTCGATAGTTCTTGGACCGTTTTCTCATTGCTCAGAAGTCTTAAGGCAATTCTTTGAATTTTTTCATCTAAGGGTTCTTTTTCTAATCGAAGAGCACTTTGTTGATCTAAAATCTTTGCCGTATCCTTAGGTACTTTATCCTTAGTTTCGGCACTTAGCCTCACAATATCTGTCTTTGTACTTCTACAAATATCAAGATAATCCGTTATCATTCTATTGAGTTCTGCCAACGGTTGCTCCGCTAGAAGTGCGGCCTGGTATTCCTCCTCGTCGCTAAAGCCATATTCCTGATACTTTGAAGTATACTCAGCTAATGCAGTATTCAAGGCTACGTTAATAGCATCCATACGAAGTCCCTGATCGCTTATAAGCGTATTGTTACTGTCCAGGGCACGCTTGTTTTCCTGATAAACCCTTTCTTTTGTTTGAAGAACACGTTTTGACTCGTCTAATTTGCCGGTTGTCTCAGCAATCGTTCGTTGGGCTATTTCAATCGATGGATAGTCTAATGCAGCTTGAAGTGTCTCAATTTCACTGTTTTTAGCACTGATTGTCACTTCGAGATTCCCTTTCTGCTCTAATTGCTTCGTGTAAACATCTTCATTTTTCTGAAGGGTCTCTTCGACCTGGAGGAGTTGCTTCAAGCATTCTATTTTGCGGGTGCTCTGTGCCTCTAGGACGAGCTTTGCCGCCATTTGTTTCTGCTTATTGATTGTGGTTTTCACACGCTCACTCTGAACCAATAATTCTAACTCTAAAAGATTAATAGCGCCCTCGTGTGAGAACACATTTTTTGCAGTTTGAAATATATGGTTTTCGGATGTTTTCATTTCAGTTTTTTTGCTGCTAGTTGTCTCACTAGCCTTATGCATGATCTGCTGTCTCCGATCTCTCAGCCCCTTCAACGTTTGAATATCTGCCTCACTTGGCGCGTCGGCAGTTGGCTTAGCCTTCTGTGGATGCTCAGTGGCACCGCAAACAGGGCAAGGAAGTCCAGCCTGTAGGCTTTCTGCTAAAATACCTGCCTGCTCGCGAAAGAAAGCGCTTTCTTTGGTGATGTACTCATCATTGGCTTCGTTATAGAGTTTCTCCGCAATCAGGTAAGCACTTTGTAGCTTAGTATACTCTGACTGCATCGATTGCATGGTTTTGATGCCCGTAGCGATACTGTTTAACTGGGTTTCTTGAGCACCTAAATTCAAGAGACTATTTTTGCATTCTGCGAGACGGGTTTCCACATCATTGAGCTCATCTCGTTCCTGGCTTAGCTTGTCTTTCTTGTCGGCAAACGCTTCCTTTTGAATTTTTAAGGACACCAGTGACTTTTCTAGTGTTCTCAGGATTGCCTCTTGCTTTTCTTTTTCTTGCTTGAGGTTCTCTACTTTATCATATTGTGGCAAGGCCTCAGTCAGCCTTAATATATCACTTGCCAACTTCTCTCGGATTGGTTCTTTTTTCTGTTCCGTGATCAAGGCGGTATGCAGTTCTTCCACCTTAGGGGTTTGTAGGGCAATGGTCGCTCTAAGCGCTTGCATACTGCTAGTTAGTTTAAGGAACTCCCTTTTTTCGCGTAAATACCGATCTTCAAGCGGCTTTACTCCATGCAGTGCTTTTTCAGCCGCCGTGGCAGTCGCTTCATTTCGTTCCATCTCATCTGCTTTTTGAAGTAATTCACTTTGTAATTTTTGGGCAGTCTCCAGAGCAGCAAAGGATTTGTTGTCATACTCAGCTTCTTTAAGCTCTGATGCCTTGGCCAAAATTAGGTTCGCTAATTCCTCAGATACTTGCTTGTCCTGAACGTACCTTAATTTATCCCCTGCAATCAACGCGTTTAATAACCCAATAATCTGTTCCGTTCCATGTATGCTGCGTTTAGAAATCAACTCGGAAAGTTGCAAATAGTCGTCAAAATCTTCATCATAAAAAATACCCTCGATGTATTGGAAAATTCTGCGTTTGCTTTCTTCGCAGAGCTCTTTCAAGTCTTTCTCTCGTCTCTTTAGAGCATCCTGAATTCTTAAATAAATATCCGTATTGAATACTCTGCGGAAAATCCCAGCACGTTCATTACTTTCCGCAAAGAGTAGCTTTAGAAACTCCCCTTGAGCAATCATGGCAATTTGCTTAAATTGCTTGAAATCAATTCCTAGTAACTCTACAATTTTATCCGTAACTTTAGTATTTCCTGAAACTACCTCCCCAGAGGGTAATAAAAGCGTTGCATCGGCATTTTCATAGGTGACGCCGGTTCCACTTTTTTTGGGGCGCTCGTATTTTGGATTACGAGTCAATTTGTACTCTCTACCCTTATGTAAGAATTCCAATTCAACATAGGTCTTGGTTTGGAGGGTTGAGAAGTCGCTTCTGAGTGTATCCACTGTGCGCACAGAACCACTTGCACCATCAAAAAGCGCAAAGGCGATGGCATCAAAGATAGTCGTCTTACCTGCTCCAGTGTCCCCTGTAATCAAGAACAACCCATTATTCCCAAGCTGATGAAGAGGAAGTTCGACCTTTCCGGCATAGGGACCGAAGGCACTCATTACTACATTTAGAGGTTTCATTTCACAACCCCTCCTACTTGCTCTAAGACTTCCTGAATAATATGACTTTGATCCTCAGTCATCTCTAAGTTGTTTTGCTTAGTATAAAACTCTTTAAATAATTCATGGGGACTTTTACGCGCAACATCTCCTGTCGCAGCTGTTTTAGAGTTAATATCCTGCTTACTACGACTGTTTTCAAAGTCAATGCGCATTATGTTGGGATAGACTTGGCGAAGTTGCCCGATCGCGTCATAAACTTCATCCTCATCGGTTAAGATCGCTCGTATATAATCCTGTGAAGGGTTAGGCGAGGATGCCCCAACGCACACCAATTCTTTCAGAGGTCCCTTAATCTCCCGCATATCGCGCAAGGCTGTTAAAGGCACTACGCAAATATCCAGTGTGCCTTTCTGCACTAATTCCAGGATCGTCACCGATTTATGCTGACGTGCCTCTGAGAACGAATATTTAAGAGGTGAACCAGCATAGCGTATCATGTCCCTCCCTATGGGCTGAGGGCCATGCAAATGCCCGAGTGCGACATAATCAAACCTATCGAACACTGACGAATCAATGTTATCTAAACCACCGACTGCAAGGGTCTCGGAATCTGATCGTTCGGGCTGCTGACCACCACTCGTGAGGAACTGATGGGCAATCAGAATATTTCGTTCCCTCCCGTTGATTTGAGAAGCCTCAATGATCACTCTGACGGCATCTTCATACGATAGAATGTCATGATCTGCATAATATGGATTTACTATAGCAGGTTTAACAAAGGGCAACAGATAAATATTGACGGGGCCAAACTCATCTTTGATTATAAGATGTTTTAGCTTACCATCAAAGGTCCCGGCAATATGCACCCCATTCTTCTGCATAATGCGACTGCCAAAATTCAAGCGTTCAGGGGAATCATGGTTGCCACTAACGATAAACAATTGCACCTTGCGAGAAACAAGTTCTGTCAAAAACTCATCGAGCACCTCTACAGCTTCTCCCGAAGGAACACATTTATCATAGATATCACCTGCCATAAGAATACCTACAGGCTTAACCTCATCAACGAGTCGTAAGATTTGATTTAATATATACTTCTGATCCTCTAACATGCTAAATTCGTTGACTCGTTTTCCTATATGCAAATCGGCAATGTGCAAGAACTTCATGTTTACCTCCTTTGTTTGCATGACAAAACTAATCTCTTCTTCCTAAGTCTGTACAACTAACTTTTACTACTTTAACCATAGCATAGTGTTTAGACAAAACTTTGTAACTCGTGAAGAGTTTTATTGTTACTCCTTCGAATGATTAATCTCTTAAGTAGGGGCTAACATAAATACTCTCGGAAAAGCACAAAATACGGATAACATCCTTGTACAGTAAGTCTTGTCATTCTCATAATCAAGGAGGAGATTGTTTGTTTAAGGATAAAATAATAATTGGTGCTATCATTGGCCTATTAGCCGACGCAGTAAAGATAATAACTAATTATATTTTCTTTACTTTTGGATTCACAAAGGTAGTCTTTTGGCAGATTGTAGCTACTCGCTTTCTAGAAAAGGAATACCTTCAGCATAAGTCAGCTTATCTAATAGGTGCCGTCGCTGATATGACAGTTACCTCACTTTTGGGAGTATTGTTTGTATATGTAATTTACTTTTTTGGTTCAAAGAACTTATGGATAAAAGGGGTGGGCTTTGGTTTAGTGGTTTGGGTAAGCCTTTTCGGTATATTGCTTGGCCAAACGGTTGAGACTAAATTACCTCAAGACCCTACTGGCGTACTAGTTACAATCGTTGCGCATACAGTATTCGGATTAGCTTTAGCTTTCTTTACCAAGGTGTTAGATCAAACTAAATTGGTGCCAATTAAAAGAAATAAATTGATGCGTACCTATAAATCAAAGAGTGAATAATAGTAGCGATCGCAAATGTTTAATTAGTAAATTCCTGTGAAATTATGAGCCCCTTGAGACCCGTAGTAATTCCGATCCCGATAAGATTATAAGACGAGCTCAGAATATTTGCTTTGTGGCCAGGACTATTCATCAGGGCTACATGTGCAGCTTGAACCGAAACATTTCCTGCCAGATTCTCACCTGCTGATTTGTATTCAACCTCAAATGTTTTCATCATCTCAAAGGGCGAACCGTAGGTAGGCGAATTATGCGCAAAGTAAGATTTTGCAACCATATCATCCGATTTGGCTTGAGCCATTATTTGAAGCTTTTCCTCAAATTTGAGTGGGGCAACTCCTGCCTTTAAGCGTTCTTGGTTAATAAGGTCAAGCATTATTTGCATCTCGGCAAAAAACTTGACTGGGGCTGGGGTCGGATAAGGTTCGGTGGAATTCCCTGTGCTTGCGTTGACAAGCTCAACGGCCAATTCTGGCACTGCTGCTATCCCACCTAACACATTAAGTTTCATGACTAAGTTTGGGTCATGGTTATTAACAAGGTATTCCCTGATAGAAGGGGGTAACATGTTTGCTTTTGGGTCAATTAATAGAATCGGTGCATTCCTTTGGGCAGCATTTATGCTTCCCGAAAGGGCATCTGCAAAATCAAACCCATTTGCTAGGTAAATCTCGGTTGGATTGGGGTAAAAGGTCGTCACAACTTGCGCTAAGGTATCAAAACGGTCATACCCTCCAAACCGAGTGATCTTAGTCCTAAGGGATGCTTTTTGTACTTCAGCTAAAACTGCTTTAGATAAGATTGCTTCCCCGCCGACGACATAGGCATGGCTTGGTTGCATAGTTGCTATGAACGATTTTACTGATTCTGGTAGTTCATTTGGCCCACTCAGAAGGATTGGCCAACCTTTACTTGCTGCGATTGATGCAATACCTAAGGCATCCGGAAAATTATTACCACTCACTATGACAACTGGTGTTCCATTAGCCACATTCAGTTCGTTAACGATCAGAGCATCTGTCTCGAACCTATCTTCGCCACCTAAGCGAACCACTTTATAACCTGAATCTAGTAACCATTCTTGGACTCTTATAGGTACAACTGCTGGCCCACCAACAATCGTGACTGTTCCGCCTGCTACCAGTCTGCTCTTGATATAATCCAATGAAACTTGTGAATCGAGCACACTATATCCTGTTAAAATAATCGGTGCTTTGAGCTTGGTCGCTAGTGTACTGGCAGCTAAAGCATCCGGAAAACTGTAACCAGAAGCAATGATTACATTTTGTAGTTGGTCGCCCTGGAATCCTTGCTCTGCTACCGCAATTGATGTCTGGATCCGATCTTGACCGAATAATCGTGTAATATTAGGGACGATTGGAGCAGCTTGTACACTTCCAATTAAAGTGAATATCGCTAAAACACTAACCGTAATCATTGTCTTTAGTTGATTTCGTTTTCCCATTACCCCATACCTCCTATATAATGTAGCACAAAATTCGACACTATTTGAACCATTTAGTACTCTATGTAATTATAGCACTATTCATGGAGAGCGCAGAAACTTTTTAGAATCAACACATGCATACATACCCTCAACCGATTCAGGTCATCCTAAAAAGGCAGTCTAGAAATAGGAGGGATTACATTGGCTAAACCAGATAATCGAGCGGATAATGAGGTGCACCTACAAGAACATATCGACCACACTTTAGCTAATTTACGAGAAGCAGAGGATTACTTAGATGACCATGCAGACGAGATTCCTTCTGACGAGAAGCAAAAAATTGAAGCTAAAAATGATCGACGCAAAGAAAGTATTAAGAGTTTCATAGCAGAAAAACGAGACGAATCTCAACACTAAAGCATATTCTATATGCTTTAAACCAACAAAAGCAGCCTCTTCCAATATTGGAAGAGGCTGCTTTTTCTATGCCATCGACTTACTTCAAGTCTCACTTCCTGAAGTTCCCGCTGCCAGTGGAATCAACTCCTGTGCTCTCTAGTTGTTCAGGACGAAACGACACGTATCTTCGCCCCAAAGGGGATCAGACCAAGTTGCGCAAATTTGAAATGCTGAAGGCCAAAGGGGATCCCAACTATGGTCATGCAAAAAATTGCTCCTATCACTAGATGAGCTATTGCGAACTCCCATCCAAAAATCAGAAGCCAAATGATGTTAAATAGTAAGCCTCCTGCTCCAAAATTCCCAAGTTCGATTTCTTTTCCAAAAGGCCACAGTACGAATGACGAAATCTTGAAACATTGAAGACCAAAGGGTATGCCTATGATGGTTAAACTTAAGATGAGCCCTGCCACAAACCATATAATCGCTGCAAGAATACCCCCCAATAATAGCCAAATAATATTTCCAATCAGATTCATAGTCTTCCTCCATATCTTAACTACACTAGTATATTTCAACTCTGACACTGATGAACATAAGTTTATCCAGTATAGGAACTCCCACTATTACCTTGGCATAATATGGTATAGGTAAAAAGGAGGGAATCCGATGGGTTTTTATTCTCCACGTTCGTATCAAACACAAATGCCGTCCTTGTTTACGCCGTCGTCCTATCAACCTATCTCCTTCCATCAGCCTCTTCCAAAGTCGCCTGTCTCAAGATCTTTATGGTTTGTACAGTTCTATTGGCTCTTATGGCTAGCCGTTTCCTTTCTGGTCTCTTTCATCGTAAGTAGCTTCTTTTTGGGAGGGCTATAATATGCAGTCCTTGCCTAATAAGAATTTTTATGGCCTGTTTTACCCATATAACATCGCTGTAGCCATTTTCTTAGTTATCTTGTTCAGAATTCTGATTGTTCTCTATTCCCCACAAAGGCAATGCTCCAAGGGTTAAACCCTATTACATTGCGGAAAGGAACACTGATGGAACAATTCCAATCTACCTCAGCCCCGGATTCTCCGATGCCCTACAGCGCAGAGGGAATCGACACGGTACTTCAAAAGCTTCCCGATCCGGTTAATTATTTATCACCAGTAATCGAAATATTTGTTCCGATAGGTAATGATGAAACGGTGACCATGCTCGGTCTCTGGTTTGATGCAGTCGGACTCTTGCATATTTATTGCCAACAAGCCATTATACCGGAGAATGTGTTTGTGCAGGTCAAACTTATTACTCTGAAGGTACCTATCGCTATTGGCTTTACTCTCTTTAATCTTGGCTTAGCCTTATTTTTTGCCCGCTCGAGTATTCTCGGGCTCAGGGCTGCGGTGAATGGGATTCGCCAATCAAGTCCAGCAAATCATTGAGAGCATGAAGTTCTGAAACACCACCTATTTTCAAGTAATATATCAAGGGGGCTACAACATGCTAGGACTCATTGGATATGGGCTTCCGCTGTCCTATTTAGGGCCGACTATCGCCTTCATTGCTTTCTCAGTAACAATACTGATTCTCGCCGGATTGAGGGACGTCTTGAGCAATCAGCAGATTCCGTGGTAATGATCAAGTAAGAAATTAATAATTTACCTCACTGTAAAATCGTGACACCTGTCACATAAATAGTCTCTGGCATTTGTTATCCTATATCCAAGAACTACATCTGCCCGAGGCATAATTGAAATAATCCACTCATTTCTAAACATATTAAGGATGGTGCAATTACTATGACAATTATTAAGGAATTAAAAAACGAACATGAGGCGATTCTTCTCACAATCCGCATTTTAGATCAGATAACCACCCGCCTAAAGTCAGATCAAACCATAGAATTAGACCACTTAGACCAAATTCTTGATTTCCTTGCTGTTTTTGTTGACAAATGTCATCATAGCAAGGAGGAAAAGGTTCTCTTCCCTGCCATGGAAGCAACTGGTATCCCTCGGGAGGGCGGTCCAATTGCCGCAATGCTCTATGAGCATGTGCAAGGGCGCAGTTTTGTTCAAGGGTTAAAAAGTGGGGTTGACGGCTATCGCGTTGGCAAGGACAGTTCTGCTACCGAAATCATTGAAAATGCTCAAAAATACGGCAAATTGTTAACTTCTCACATTGACAAGGAAAATAACGTACTGTATGTCATGGCCGAACGCGTATTGTCTGCAGAAAAAATGGCAGAAATGGAAGCGGCGTTCAATAGGATTGAAGAAATAGAAGTCGGCCCGAATAAACATGAGGAATTTCACGCTATGCTCCATGCTTTGAAAAGCATTTATCTGAACTAGTTTGTTCTCCTCCAGGTAAAGTGCTCAAAACCCCGGCCAAGCTATGCTGGGGTTTTTCTGATTTTATATAAAACTATTTAGACAATCTTGTGTGTTATGATAGTGTAATGAATAATCAGCATCTGAGGAGGCAATCTAATGGGTCGAGGTTCAGTACAGAACGCTACATTGGTTCTGCCGGATCGTATTTGCTATGGCGGACTAATCTGGCAAGATGGAATTCTAACGGAAATATTCGGAGAAGGCACACCAGACCTTATGTCAGGGAACAATACCTTGTCAGGAACAACTGTGTTGAACATTGAAGGAGATCTATTGATCCCAGGTTTGATTGATACGCATGTACATGGGGCCGGCGGCTGCGATATCATGGATGGCAACTCAGAGAGTTTACAGATCCTTACTGAGGCTTTGCTTAGAGAAGGTACAACCGCTATTTTAGCCACGACAATGTCTTGCGCACCTTCACAACTGAAGAGAGTGTTACAAAATGTAGTAGATTTCCAGCAGTTTCAAGAACGGGGTGCGGAAATCTTAGGACTACATATGGAAGGCCCATTTCTAGCTCCGGAGTTCCGCGGTGCGCAAGCAACCGAAATGCTTTGGGATGGATTCAAGGACGGGAGTGTACAATTCTTGGCAAGCCTGCTCCGTGAGTTTCCGAGTCTCATTAAAATACTTACATTTGCTCCCGAACGACCGGATGGTCGAGAACTTGCTAAGGTTTGCTTGGCGCATGGCGTAATCCCCTCTGTCGGACATACTTCAGCCGATTTTAAACAGATGGAGCAAGCCGTGCAGTGGGGTATGCGGCATATTACCCATGCGTTTAATGCTATGCCAGGAATACATCACCGTCACCCAGGCCTTTTGACGAAGGCGTTACTTGATGCGACGGTGACCATGGAGATCATTGCGGATGGAGTGCACATCCACCCTGCAGTAATTGATCTGGTATTAAAGCTTAAACCACCAGCGGGGGTTTGTTTGATTTCTGATGGCACGAGAGCCGTAGGCATGCCAGATGGAGAATACGATCTCGGGGGACAAAAGACCATAGTACGCCAAGGTATGGCCCAGTTGCCCGATGGAACGATTGCTGGCAGTGCCTATCCCTTGCTTCATGGTCTAAAGATGTTAGTACAAAAGCTTCAATACCCGTTGCCCGAGGCTGTGCGTTATGCAACTTCAAATCCTGCTAAACTATTAGGGATTGATCACCGGGTTGGCAGTCTGGAAATATACAAAGAAGCAACGTTCATCCGCCTGTCATCGGAGTTTGACCTAAAGCAGGTTTGGTTGCAAGGACGATTAGTGTATGACGCAAGAGGAATCCTGGAGGTGGTAAAATGGAACTAATTTATGCTCCAGATAATTCAAGTTTAGGCCAAATGGCCGCGCGTTGGGTGGCACGCGAAATCCTACTTTGCCCAAATCTAGTGTTAGGTCTCCCGACGGGAAGTACGCCGATTGGCATGTACCACTATCTGACCCGGCTTACCCAAGAAGGGATTATTAGCTTTAATCAAACCCGAACCTTTAACCTTGACGAGTATGTAGGCTTAACTGCTGATCACCCGCAAAGCTATGCTTTTTTTATGCGCGAACATTTTTGGAGTAAAGTTGACTTGCGGAAAAGGAATATGGATATACCTCGAGGAGCTGTGTCCAATTTAGCGGCGGAATGCCTGCGGTACGATGATGCAATTCAAAGGGCCGGTGGTATTGGAGTACAGATCCTCGGTCTCGGTCCAAATGGTCACATAGGTTTTAATGAACCATCACATAATATGGAAATTCATACTCATGTTGTGGATCTATCGGCGGAAACTATTCAGGCTAACACACGATTTTTTCCGGATTCTGGCGCGGTTCCTCGCCAAGCGATAACCATGGGTGTCGGCAGCATTATGCGAGCGCAAAAAATTCTTTTACTGGTCAGCGGCGAGAGTAAACGCGACATTTTGACCAAGACGTTCTATGGTCCGGTGAGCACTGAGGTTCCCTCGAGCATTCTACAGTTGCACGGTGATTTAACTGTGCTTACCGACATTAAACTTTTAAAGTAGCATCAATCGGAGGCTTTGCTTCATATTTTCTGAGGATGAAACAGATTTGCCCTACGAATTCTTTTATTCGATACAATTCGCTCTCGCGGCTACCAGTCCTCCACGCATTACAGTAATCCATCAGCCAGTATTCCAGTTTACCAGCCAGTTCATTCGGAGCATCTAGCGGTTGTACCTTCTGCCCGTACTCGTGTTCTTTAAGGACCAACGCCAATCTCTGCATCAATCCTACACCACGGGCAGCAAGATAATACTCCAACATCTCCTCTTGACGATCTGCATAGGATCCCATATTATTCTGTTTCAGGGAATTGAAGATTTCCTTACATCGGATAACTGCAGTCTTTATCTGATCCTCTGACACCTTCATTATTTCCTCTTTAGCTTTATCATACTGGCTAATTCCACAATCATCATAAGCTTGGTTGTATACCTTATAATCCCTGAAAAAGGCCAGATTATTAAATATGATGAGATCTTGATGAGATAGTTCACGCAGCAGTTCCACCAGATTTTTCCCAGGGTCTTCATATTCCACCAACGAAATAACTTGGTCTATGGTAGCAAAATCCCGGTCGTCCTCCACGTTCCAGCCCTGTGCCGCTCCGTAAATCATGCCGGGAATGGCAAGGGCCGGCATATTTATGTGACCACAATCCCCCCAGTCGGTATTTAGAAATCCGTCAGCATTATACTGATGACCTAACTTCGCCATCTCTCGGATGTTGGTGAAACTCATGTCATACGCATTCACCAAGCGGCTGTAACCGGATACGCTCGGACAAACATACTGCTTTAAGCCTTGGTCAGTGAAAATTTTTACCGTTTCTTCATTAGCGCCATAATCGTAATACCAGTTGAGGCAGGTAACTTGTGCATTCAGTTTACCCAGATGTTCTGGATGGCTCTTGACAATATCCCCCCAAATCATGACCTCTTTTCCCTTGTCTTGGAGATATTCAACTAACCGATTGACATAAAAAAGATACATTTCTCCGTAATCCATGTCCTTAGCCAAACAAGCACTTTTCCCCTTGCCCAAATCAAAGGTTTCATCGCAACAAATGTTGATCTTATTGCTGCGAAACAAGGGCATGTATTGGTCAAGAATGCCCTTAATCAGAGTAAAGCTTTCAGGGTCGGACACATTAAGGATGTGGTATCTCATGCGGTTATACCAAGTGAAGGTCTCCCCTCGCCCTGTGTCCATTTCTCTGTATTTACCAAAACCTACTGAACGGAGTAAATCATATAAATGTCCGAAGGTGGCTACGCAAGGTACCAACTCAATGCCTCTTATATTACAGTAACAATCCAACTCCAAAATCTCTTCTGGAGTAAAAGGATCTGTTTGCGACCAAATTTCTTCAAAGCCCTCTAAGCGCAAACAGTTTTCCATATACAACTGAAGTTGATTGATCTTATACAGTGCCAACCGATCCACCAATTCTTTCAGGCTAGCCATAGTAGGCACCCTGCCGCGGCTAACATCGAGCATATGGCCTCGGTTTGAATAGGAGGGTTCATCTGCAATATCCACACAACCAATTTCCCCTCGGGAATTCTTACATAGCTGGATGAGTGTCGCTACCCCATACAGGAAACCGCGGTTGGAACAAGCGGTAATGGTAATATCATCTAGTCCTACTGTCAGCCGGTAGGCTTCCTTTCTGCTCTCCATATCATCATATTGAAAGCAAATGCAGTTTTCAGAATTCTCACCTGAACTTCGCAGCTTCTTTTTAATCGGTAGCGTAATTGCAATAACTTTTTTCATTTCCTGTTGTAACAGCTTTGCTGTTTCTAAATCATTGTCATCCTGCGCCACATCTAGCACAATGGCCGTTTTGTGGTCTATAATAAATAATCCGTCTTCTGCTGTCAATTTGCGTGGCATTGGTATCAAATACATGTTAGTTCCCCTTCCTCCTGATGAGCGAGTAGACCATATTGCGACAAGGCGACGCAATTGAAAAATAGCCAGGGCTTGGTAACTCAAGACTTGGCTATTTTGGAGTACGTTCTGGTTCGTTGGTTTTGATTATATCACATCCTACCCAGTTATCAGCATAATTGTCTCAACCAACTTCAAAGAGTATAATGATAGAAAGATAATTATAGGAGGAGAGCACTATGTTTGTCATTGAAAAAGAAGCCTTACAATATATCAAGCCTAGATCAGAATCATTAGTTATTGAACTGAAGCAAATTACCACTTCAGGCGGATGATGCCCTACTATAAACGTAACAGGTCGTTACGTACCGAAACTCTCCGTCAGACCTCCAAACACAAATGAACAACTTGGATTTAACGTTTTTGATCAAGATGGAATCAAAATCTATTATTCCTCAAAACTTAAAGTTAAAGATGGCTATTCTGGGATTATCATCAAACTCAGAAAAATGTTATTTTTTAAGTGGTTAGAACTTGAAGGGGTAGGGATTAGTCAATAGTGTATCCCATAAATA
>CAKMJS010000012.1 GCA_927405585.1 uncultured Desulfosporosinus sp. | reverse complement strand
GGCTACATTGGGGTTATGTTAGCTGGAGCATTTCCCATGGTTTATCTCATTAAGAAATATTTAGCGAAGCCACTGGAAGCTATCGGGAGCAGATTCGGTTTCAGTTCTATAGGTAGCGCTGGGATTCGTCAATAATGTTATTCAGATAGAGTTGCTCCTGTTCTTTTGACTTAACTAGCCCATCCAACACTGCCTCCGAAAAGCCCTGGATAACCGTTAAGGGCGTGCGCAACTCATGTGAAACATCAGAGAGTAGTTCCTGCCTTAAACGATCAATTTTCTCGATAGCCTCAATTTTTTCGCTAAGCTGACTTGACATACGATTAAACGAGCGCGCAAGCCGCCCTACTTCATCATCGGAGGTAACCTCAATTTGCCTACCAAACTCGCCTTCTGCAATATGGCGTGCTGTTTCTTCCATTTTTTCAAGGGGCCTAATCATCTTTCGGGATACAAGCATACTTAACACGGTCGCTAAAAAGATCCCGATCAACGTTCCTATCAGAGCAATTCCCCAAATGTTGTTAACATGATGCTTCATGCTTTCTAGAGGACTGAAAATAACCACCGAACCAATAATCTGCTTATCCTTTTTTAAAGGAACAGCCACGAGAAACATCTCTTCATTGATCCCCCTGATCTTACCGGAGAAAACGACATTTTCACCACCGAGGAGTCTCTCTTTAAAACCAAGCTCTAAAAACCAACTGCTCGGCGACTGATCATTGGCCGGTTGACCGTACGATATTTTTCCATCTGTATCCAGGATTGCAGTATTAGCACTTAATACATTAGCTAAGATCTCCAACCTTTCGTCGATAGCGATTCTCTCTGTGTTTTCATACTTATTAAAAATTATGACGACTTCTTCCGCCTCATTTATGAAAAGCTGCGCGTGTTGATCATAGATGACGGATTTAATCTGCTGTGCTTGTATCACTCCTAGTAATAGAAAAACCCCTAGTACGATAAGCACAATTGCCAACCAAAGCTTGTTTACTAAGCTATTTCTTATTGACCACTTAATTCGAATTTGTAACCCACCCCTCTTACCGTTTGGATAAAGTCATCATAACCAGCCTGATTTTCAAGCTTCGATCTTAAGCGATTGATGTGGGTGTCAACGGTGCGGGAATCTCCGCAGTAATCGTATTCCCAGACCATATTAAGCAACTGATCTCTACTGTAGATTTGTCCGGGTCGCTTTGCTAAGCAATGCAACAGGTCAAATTCTTTAGCAGTTAAGTTTAGCTTAAATCCACCAAGTTCAACTTCACGAGTAATCTGATTGATCTTTAGACCAGGATAAGAAAGAATATGGTCTTTACTTTGTTCTCCTGCCAACCTTCTGAGGACTGCCTTGACTCGGGCACTAAGTTCACGCGGACTAAACGGTTTAACGACATAATCATCAGCTCCTAAGTCAAACCCTAACACCCGATCATTCTCTTCCCCCTTGGCTGTTAGCATAATAATAGGAATCTTGGTTTCCTTTCTCAGTATCTTGCAAACGGTCCAACCATCTAATCCGGGCATCATTAGATCGAGAATGATAAGATCTAAATTATCTTTCCGAACCATCTCTAACGCACTGTTTCCATCCTCCGCCTGATAAACGTCAAACCCATCCGCTTCAAGGTAGATACGCACAATTTCCCGAATCCTATCGTCATCGTCTGCTATCAGAATCTTATTGCTCAATGTCCTTTCCCCCATCACTTCTTAGCTTGTTGCAACACTTCTATATTAGTTTGCTTCATTTCATTGTATCTTAAGATAAATACAGCTAATCATAATCCAATACAAAAGTTTTCCACCGTCATGCTTTAGATTTTAAAGAAAATCCTTAATGACAAAAGCAGGAATAAATGCGCTGGATAAAATATATAGAATCCCCATTTTAAGGTCTTTGACTTTTTACCTCGCCTTCCCTTATATAATGCTAATAACGGAACTGCTAATACGATTGCAAATTGATAAAAATGTGCCCAATCCCAATCCAGTAAGGAAGGTATAGCGATAAAGAAATACCCTATAACAAGCATAGCAGTCATTTGTGCCTTAAACTGTCCCCTGAATACACCAAAACATACGATCCACAATACCACGATGTAGTTCCAATCCGCAGGATAAGCAAGTAAGCCGCAAATGCCTACAGCCAATATTTTCTTCCATGTATCAAGCTTGTCACTTTTTACTGCTGTTAAAGCAATCAGCCCTAAAGCAAGACTCCAAAATACACTTGTGGCTTTCCACCACGAAAGCTGAAAATACATCACATATGGAAAATGAGATATAACGGCGAAAAGCAAAAGCCGGAAAATGTATTTCTTAACGTTAGATGTATTGTGATACCCTTCTGCTATAAAAAAGCAAAGTATAGGAGCCACAATTCGTCCTGTTATTCGTGAGATTGCCCCGATTACACTGTCGTGCGGTAAAGCGACCAAAAAAAAGTGATCGGCAAACATAGCAATCATGGTTATTATTTTCAACGCATTAGCGGAAATATCCTGTGTGTTTTTTGAATTTATCGTTATTTGGTCGTCCATGTACCATCCCCCATAATCTTATATATCGGCGTGGGAGCATTAGCTTCGAGGTATTGCAAATAATCGTGAAATTTTACGTCCAGCCGCTCGTAATTCATATAAGAAGGCAGATAGTAGTGCCACCATTCGACTGACAACACCTTAAACCCAGCCTTCGCCATAATACTCTTGAGGTATTCACGGTTTTTGGTCTGAGTCTCAGTGGCGCCCTTGTAATTGGGATAAGTCGCCTCGGTAAACTCGCAATAATCGGTAGGCATGTCAAGCTCATCGCCATTTTCGTTTACCAAAGTTATGTCCACGGCGATGCCTCTGCTATGCTGTGAACTGTTCGATGGTGCTGGAACAAAGTGCTTCTTGTCATCGGGCAGGCTTGCATTCATCGCGACTTGCACAGACTCCGGACGGTACGCATCCCAAATCTTGATCCTGTAACCGTCTGCCATTGCAAGCTTTTGCGCTATCATGAGCGCCTTTGCTGCGTCAATGTTAATCAAACACAAATCGTGCTCATACTGCACCATGCCTGTTATATTATCGGCAGTTGCGTTTTTGAGGTCGATAACAAAGCTCGGATCCACTTGCTTCAGCTCAATGAGCCCAGCATACGCGTAAACCTCGTCAAGTGACTTAGGCAGCGACGGTTGCTCAACGAATTGCGTCACTGGAGTCGGGCTAGGGTCTGCATTCGACGGAGTAGATGAACTGCAAGCACTAAGTGTGGTCACAAGGATCGTCAAACCGAGTATATAGATCACCAGTTTATGGAAAATATTATACATTATAAGTAACACCTCTTTTTTTTCAGGTACTGAATCGGTATCATTTTACTTTAACATTAATACATGAAGTTAACGGAATTCTAACAATTTTGTTAACTAAGCCCGTTCGGCCACTTTTCTGATATAGTACAAGTCTTACCACTTTGTTGAGTCAAAAATTCGTCCTGAAAGGAACTAGCTCTATGTCTTCACAATTTTTTGCAGAATCTATTAACTATTGGGGTGCATATGGAATTATAGCAAGCTTAGTCATAAGTATTCTTATTGCTGTTGCTGGTATTATTCCTTCAATTTTTGTCACAGGTGCCAATGTTATTGTATTCGGTCCTGTTGATGGCTTTATTATCTCCTGGGTCGGAGAGGTAGTTGGTGCCTTGGTGTCGTTCTACCTTTACAGATGGGGCTTTAAAAAGAGATTTGAACGCTTGGGCGGAAAATACACTATGCTAGATAGGATTGTCTCTGCTAAGGGCTTTGAAATTACTGTACTCCTTTTTCAAGCAAGGCTTTTGCCTTTTTTTCCTTCAGGTTTTGTGACCTTAGCCGGTGCGATAAGTAATATAAACATGCTACATTTTTTAGTTGCCACTGCCCTTGGAAAACTTCCTTCTATTGCTCTTGAGGCTTTAGTAAGCTTTGATGTTATAAATATCAATACGAACTGGATAAGGTTAGCAATTACTATTTTCGCGCTCGGAAGTATGTTCTTACTCCTAAGAAAAAGAAATTCTGGGGCCTGATAATAAAAACACACTAAGACAATATATGGTATCAACAAGCCGACTTTCCACGCTAAGGAAAAGTCGGCTTGTTGTTTAAATACGATAGTATTTATTTTGCAATCAACTCAATTATGTCCGCCACTATGGATAATACTACTGTTACAATTTACTTTTAAAATTCAATAGCCTTGCAGAGTTTAAAACAACTACAACTGAACCCACATTGTGCACTAAGGCACCTAAAATCGGGTTTAAAATACCTGTCATCGCTAGTATAATCGCCACAAAATTAAGAATCAAAGAAAGTGCTAAATTCAGCTTAATTGTTGACATTGTCTTTTGAGATAGACTTAATAGGTGAGGAATACATTTAATGTCATCACTGATAAGGGCAATGTCTGCTGCATCAATAGCAATATCACTACCAATAACACCCATAGCAATACCGACATAAGCCTTTTTAAGGGCGGGTGCATCATTAATACCATCACCAACCATGCAAACCAACTCATTTTTAATCTGATATTGCTCAATTGCACACATTTTATCTTCTGGTAAACATTCCGAATAAAAGCTAGTAATACCAACACTCTTGGCAATATGAGAAGCTGCTTGTGGGTTATCTCCAGTTAGTAATACACTTTTTACATTGAGTGCTTTAAGCTTTTTAATTACATCGGCGGATTCTTTGCGTAATGTATCAGATAAAGCAACAAAACCAGCCTCACATCCATTTATAGCAATATAGATAACTGTGCACCCTTCATTTCTGTATCCGGTAACCTTGTCTAACAGTTCTTGAGATATAACTACTGAGTTTTCAACTAGTAATTCTGTATTTCCTGCCAGAATTGTATTACCTGAAATAACTGCTTTCACACCACGACCTGCAATCATTACAAATTCTTCTGGCTCTTCTAAAGTTGTATTTGACAAAGTTCTAAAATGCGAAACAATAGCCTGTCCTAATGGATGCTCGGAACGTAATTCAGCGGAAACAGTCAGTTTTAATAATTCTTCTGAACTTATAAGAGAATTTAAGCTTTCTACTGCTATAACAGTAGGTCTACCATAAGTAAGGGTGCCTGTTTTATCAAAGGCAATTCTAGTCACTTTTGCTAGTCTTTCAAGTGCATCCCCTTCACGGACAAGAATTCCATATTTTGTAGCGTTTCCAATACCAGCCATAATGGCGGTAGGGGTTGCAAGCACTAAAGCACATGGGCAGAACACAACAAGAATGGTAACTGAACGAATTATTTCTCCCGTAACAAACCATGTACCAATTGCAGATACAAGAGCAATCACGACGATCCAAGTAGCCCATCTATCTGCCATACCTACAATTTTAGCTTTGCTTGCATCAGCAGACTCTACAAGTCTAATCATTCTCTGCAGTGAACTATCCTCACCAACTTTAGTAGCTTTCATATCAAATGTTCCGAACTGGTTTACCGTCCCGCTAGAAACCTCATCACCAACACCTTTATCAACTGGCAGCGATTCACCTGTCATTACCGATTGATTAATAGAGGTTTGTCCAGAAATAATCACTCCATCAACAGTAATAGTCTCACCTGCAAGCACACGGAGCATATCGCCAATCTGAACTTGCTCGGCAGGAATTATATTTTCTACTCCATTACGTACAATTCTAGCCGTGTGAGGGGTAAGATGTACCAATTTTTCAATACCAGCACGAGCCCTTGCAACAGTACGTTCCTCTAATAACGCACCTAAAGTCATTATGAAGGCAACCTCGCCCGCTGCAAAGATTTCACCAATCAATACAGCAGCAACAAGTGCAAGTGCAACCAAAACGTCTGCTTTAATATCAAATTCTTGTACAAGCCCTTCAATTGCACCTTTAACGATCGGAACACCGCACAAAATAATCGCTACCCAGGCGAGATCAATCCTTAGATTTCCAATATGAAAAAAGCTAATAATTAATGATAAGGCAGATATTACTAGAAATAGTATAATTCGTTTTTCTTTATTTTTGAACAACTCAATTAATCTTTTCATTTCATCTTTTACCCCATCCTTGAAAAATGTTCTTATCCTGAATCCATTAAGCCATTAATAGATGCAGTTATCATGATTTTCCTACATTCTAAAAAGTTTCGACATTAATCTTTTTCAAGATGTGCAAAAATTGCTTAATTTCATCGTCACTCAAAGTAGACGTCATTTGATCTGTCAAACGCATATGGTAGTCATGATGTTCCTCAAAGGCCTTCCTTCCAATATCCGTTAAACTGATGAGATTAACGCGTCGATCTTCTTTCGTCGATTCACGACGCGCAAAATTCTTCTTTTCTAAGCGATCCACGGTTACTGTCGTTGTTCCTGTCGTGACCCCCAGCTTCTGCGCTAATCCCTTCATATTCATTGTTTCATTTTCGCCAAGGACCTCTAGGGCATGGGCTTCAGAAACCGTTACCTCACTGGATCGCACGATTGAATTTTCCCAAGAAGAAAACCCATTGAAAAACGCCAAGAGTTCGTGGGTCAACTCTTCATTGATCGTCATTTAAATTCCTCCTCCAAAAATAATATGTAGTTCATATTGTTTTAATCTAATATTGTTTGATACTCAAAATATATGATAGCAAAAATAATCTTCGCTGACAAGGGGGGTAGCGAAGATTATTCGAAACTTAGCCTTCCGGTCAGAAGTCCCTTCGTCCGATTAGAACGAAGGGACTCCTGATGTCGATGTTATCACAGCAGAAATGGGTTTATTGAAAGAAACGGCCATTAGAACATCTCCTGTTGATATTGCAAAATTTTAGGCCTCTGAAAGTTGCTTATAAAGTGAGTCCATAATGATAAACCCAATCTCTAGGGTCTTAAGATCATCCTCTATAACCTTTCTTAGTCCCCTAAAGATCGTATCCAACCCAGCTGCTTCAGGTGGGGGTAACAGATCATTCATGGTATCGACAGAATCGACGATATCACAAATCTGATTAAGCACGGGATCGCTAATATGGTCATATTCTTTCAAAATGGTACAAAAGGTACAACGCCCTCGTTTATGACTAAGGGTTACCCCTGGTACATCAAAGGGAATACCGTCAAGGCCTTTGAAATCGATCCCCTTCTTAATAAACTCAAACTCTGCCTTGGGGTCGATAAATTTCTTAATGAGCCAGGCACAGGCGATTCGATCGACACCAATATTTTCTCTAGTAATCCACTTCATCTTACTCTTCACCCTTTCTAGTTAAATCCTGGGCTTTTCTTTCAAGGGTCCCTTTGACTTCAATCCAGAGTGGGGACTTTAAGTAATCCTGTAATTTTACCCGGTTGTACAACGTCCATAGGGATTGCAACTGCTTAATGCTTACCGAGTCCAGGGCGGACTTGATAATTTCCTCATATTGTTTGTTGGTCTGTTCCAAGAAATACTCAATAATTCGCTCTTCTTCCTCCATGACCAAACTCGATGTTAGCCACAGGGTTGCCTCACCGCCCATTTCCTTGATCTCTTCGGCTAACCATTCAAGGTTTTCCAGAGTCCTTTCGGAGTTGGGTAGCAGACATACAGAATCTTGTAGCGGATAAACTCCAAGCTTCTTTAATTTTCTCCAAACAGATACTTTTGTTGCGGAGGTTTTAGATTTGGGAAGTTTGTAAACAAGCATAAACCATTTCATCGTTATCAACCCTTTACTATCATTGAATTAGACTGGTTATCCCTCACGAAAAAACCGAATAAAAGAGCCGCAAAAATAAGAAAGATTGCTGCCATGATAAAGGCAGAGCTGTAACTGAAATACTTAACCATGGTACCAGCCAGGATCGGTCCGGAGGCGTGCCCGATATCTAATATTGTACCCTGTACCCCCATCGCAGCGCCATAGTTACGAGCCTTACTTAAATCTGCGATCATCGCTGTGGTCGATGAATCGGTGATGGCTACACCCAGTCCATAAACAGCCACCACCACCATGAGTAAGTAGAAGTTGCCGATTAAGGTAACCGCTGCGAGTGAAACGGCAGATACTAGGAGACCTGATATAATCATTGGCTTACGTCCAAAAGTATCAGATAGTTTCCCCATGATCGGTCGAGACAATAGGGTTGTACCAGCCTGAACTGCGAAAAGAAGACCGACCTTCCCTGAATCAAGCCCTAACACAAAAATTGCATAAAGGGGTAAAAAGGTTTCCAAGGCACCTACTGCCAGGTAAGACATGGCATCCACAGCGCTAACCACGGAGATTCTGAAATCACTTAAAACTTCAGTAAAACCCCGGCGCATTTTGCGCAAGGCGGACAGAACCGGCTGTGCTTCTTTCGGCTTACTTTTAGAAGGAAAGTTATTTTCATTAATGCCAAACATTGCGATGAGGAGCGAAATAGCTCCGATAATCCCGACAATTAGGTACGCTTCCTTGAACTCAGTGACCAACAGGATATAGCCTCCCAAAAGAGGACCTAAGAGTTTACCAGTTGTGGTTGCTGAGGCGTACCAGCCAATTTTTTCTCCCCGTTGTTTCGCAAAGAGGTCCGCTACCATAGCTGCCGCAACCGGTCCGAAAATAGCTGTGGCTAAGCCGTGCAGGAACCGCACTGCGGCAAGTTGCCAGTAGGAGTTGACCAAAAGATAGAGAAAAGGAACTAAACCAAAGAAAGCCATCCCCATCAACAGAACTTTCCTACGACCCAAAATGTCCGACAAAGCACCTGATGGAGCCTTAAAGACAATTCCTGTGATAGTGGAAGCGGCAACGACAAAGCCCAACGTTGCCGGGTCAGCACCTAGACTCTGTGTAAATAAAGGGAGTAACGGACTTCTGGCCATACTGTAACTAATCATAGCCATAAATCCGACTGTACAAAGTAGAGTAAAGGGAGATAAGAGTTTTTCTTTCATGAGAGCACCTTCTTTAGACATCATTATGTAACGTTGGTTACATAATAAATCATTGAGTTACCCTTGTCAATATCTCTTGCATTAGGTAGTTCAAAAACTTGCCAGTTTAAAAATAGCATATTTACTCAGTTATAGGTAATATATGTACCACCTCACCTACTGACAAGTCTTTAAAGTTATTTGAGTGCATTAATAAAAAATTCACTTGACAACGTAACTTACGTTACATTACAATGAATCCAAGAACAAACAACGAACTCTGGTAACAACGATTCATCTTATCTCTGTTCAGGATTTTATCCAGCGAATAAACGCAAGAAAGCAAAAATAAAAATTGTAGGAGTGATTATTATGCCACCATTTAAAGAGCATTTAGAGACCAGCTTAAGCCGTACCAATAAAGACTACAACGAGTTACATGATTGGATTGATAATGACCCAGAAATGAGTATAAAAATCGATCGCCACAGTCTGAATAGCTTAGCCAAAAACATTGACTATGTACGCGCTACATGGGGAGATGAAGCCGTTGCAGAATTTATCCTGCATGTAGTAGAAGACATTGAATTCCGTATGGGTGACGTGTTTAAGTATTTCGGTATCAACCCACGTATTTAAGTTTAATAATTAGCTCAACTGATAATAGTTGAACATTAATCTTTAACAACCAAGCTCAAAGCCTAGCCGCCTACGGAGTATAAAAGAAAGCCACCCAGTACTCAACGTAAATTTAGCTTTGCATAAATATTAACCCGTTTTCCTTTGAGTAAGGAAAACGGGTTAATATTCTCATAAGGGTCAATCAATACATGTACGGGAAAGTGCAGTCAGTCCGTGTAGGTTATAGTCAACTCTTCATTAATCGTCATTTAAACCCTCCTCCGAAAATAATATGTAGTTCATATTTACAAAAATACTCTTTGCTGACAAGGGCGGTAAATGAGAACATAAAATTTAAGATTGACAAAGATTTAATATCTATTATAATGATAATAGTTCTCAGTATCAATCAGTTAAACTTTATAATTTAGGAGGAGAAAGAAAACATGAAGAAAAGATCAGTTGCCGCCATCCTAGTCTCAGGACTTATAGTTAGTGCTGTACTTACAGGATGCACCGGAAGTAAAACCACAGCGAACCCACAACCGTCAGCAAGCAGTCAAAACCAAGTTGTCAATGTGTTCTCTGAAAGGCACTATGAGACGGACAAACAACTCTTCGAAGTATTTACCAAGGAAACAGGCATTAAAGTGAACGTTATCGAAGGCAAAGCCGATGAGTTGATTGAGCGATTGGCTACCGAAGGCAAAGATACCCAGGCGGACCTATTTATAACCGCTGACGTTGGAAGGCTTCACCGAGCCAAGGAAAAGGGATTATTACAATCGGCTTCCTCCGATATGCTCGTTAAGAATGTTCCTGAGAATTTAAGAGATAAGGACAATCAGTGGTATGGCCTCACGGTTAGAGCTAGGGTGCTGGTCTACGATAAGGATAAGGTCAATCCCGCACAACTCTCCACTTATGAAGATTTAATCGAACCAAAGTGGAAAGGAAAAATCCTCGTCAGATCCTCCTCTAATATCTACAACCAATCCTTATTAGCATCCTTCATTGCTATCAATGGTGAAGAGCAGGCTAAAGCTTGGGCCAAAGGAATCGTAGCAAATATGGCTAGGGAGCCTAAGGGATCCGATCGAGATCAAGCCAAGGCAGTTGTTGCAGGAGAAGGAGATCTTGCCATCATGAATACTTACTATTTAGGCCAGATGTTAAACTCTGCTGATCCTGAAGAAGTCAAGGTTGCTCAAAAACTTGGTGTTTTCTTCCCGAACCAAAACACCGCCAACGGTACTCATATCAATGTTAGCGGAGCTGGGGTTACCAAGGCCTCCAAGAATAAAGAGAATGCGATCAAACTTGTCGAATTCTTAACGAGTGTTAAGGCACAGAATGACTATGCGAAAGCAAACTTTGAGTATCCTGTAAATAAAGACGTAGAACCTTCAGACTTAATTAAATCCTGGGGAGAATTTAAGCCCCAAAATATCAACTTAACCCTGTTGGGGGAGTATAACAAAAAAGCAGTGGAAATCTTTGACCAAGTTGGTTGGAAGTAATCTAAAAGGCAGCCTGCAAAGGCTGCCTCTAAAACATTAGATTTTTCGATACATAACTACTTTACAAATATCACAGTTTATTCTTCATAATCGTTTAGACTCATCCAGTCTGATATGCGCTACAAAGAGGTGAAAGAGTGAGAACTTTAAGATTCCTAGTAAATAAACTAAACAGTTGGTCCGTTTTGAGCGTCATTTTTATCGTCCTTATTCTTTCTCCGAACATCGATATTCTTATCCATATGTTCACTAAACCCAATGAGAATTGGCTTCACATAAAAACCTATTTATTAAAGGACTATATCATCAACTCTGCCATTTTGGTTGTAATGACCGGTGTTTTTTGTACGCTTGCTGGGACAATAATGGCGTGGTTAATTTCTGCTTACAATTTTCCTTTGAGGAATTTCTTTAAATGGGCCCTAATTTTACCCTTGGCCATCCCCCCCTATATTGCAGCCTACACGTATAATGGGATTTTAGATTACACAGGGGTGGTCCAGACGTTTTTGCGAAATGATTTAGGGATCCAGGTAAATCCTAGGTATTTTGACATTATGTCCATTTATGGGGCTGTGTTCATTTTTACTATGGTCTTATTTCCCTATGTATATATGATAACTCGAGCTTTTTTGGAAAAACAGTCTGCTTCTTTGATCGAAAATGCAAGATTACTGGGTAAGAATTCGTTTGAAATTTTTATTTATGTAATTCTTCCCATATCACGAGGGGCGATCTTAGGAGGAGCAACCTTAGTTGCTTTGGAAGTCTTAAATGACTACGGGGTAGCCGCCTATTTCGGAGTTCAAACCTTTAGCACCGCAATCTTTAAAACCTGGTTTGCCCTGGGGGATATCGATTCCGCCTTAAAATTAGCCGCTCTTCTCATGCTCTCGGTGTTTGGAATTGTGCTTTTGGAAAAAATACTCAGGGGCAGGAAAAAATATAACTTGACCTCAAAAGTCCGGCCTATCATCCGTAAACAGCTCAAAGGAGCTCAAGCCTTCCTAGCGGTCTTTATCTGCTTCGTTTTCTTTAGTTTTGGTTTCATCATCCCTACCCTGCAATTACTTCAATGGAGTATTTTAACGTATGAAAAAATCTTAAATATCTACTTTATCCAGTTGATGTTTAACTCTGTGTGGGTCGCCTTAGTCGCCTCTGTCTTGATAATTACCATTTCTGTAGTTATCGCCAATTTCAGTAGAATCGAGGATAATTGGTTTGCCAAATTGATTTCTAAGCTTACGCTTGTCGGCTATTCCATTCCCGGGGCTGTCATTGCGATCGGGGTGATTCTGTTCATTACTCAGATGGATCATCAGCTCCAGTGGCTCTACAAGATGATCGATCCAAATTCTATTACCTTGGTATTGGGCACAAGCATTGTAATGTTACTTTTCGCCTATGTAATTCGATTCTTAGCCGTAGGCTATCAGTCCGTTGAATCTGGCTTTGACAAAGTAGGGAAAAAGTTTTTTGAAGCTTCAAGAATGTTGGGTAAGAATGTCACTCAAACCTTTATACAAGTCGACTATCCGATGCTCAAACCTGCGATTATCAGCGGATTTGCCTTGACCTTCGTAGATATTATGAAAGAACTCCCCTTAACTCTAATTTTACGGCCCTATAATTTTGATACCTTGGCCACCAAAACGTATGAGTATGCTAACAATGAAATGGTTCATGAAGCATCCATTGCTTCGTTAATCATTATTCTCGTAAGCCTCTGTGCCATATACCTGTTATATAAATTAGGAGATAAGGAGAAAATCTAATGTTTATTGAAATTAAAGGGTTATGTTTTAGATATCCGAAGGCACCCAAAGCGGTCATTGAGGATTTTAGTTTGACCATTGAACAGGGAGAGGTCATTTGTATCCTAGGAGAAAGCGGTGGCGGAAAAAGCACCGTCTTAAGACTTGTTGCAGGTTTGGAGGTTCCAAGTAAGGGACGCATTAGAATTAACGACATCACGATGGTCGATGAGAGCGTGTTTGTGCAACCTGAGAAACGGGGGGTTGGCATGGTTTTTCAGGATTATGCCTTATTCCCCCATATGACCGTGGCAGAAAATATCCGATTTGGCTTAAACAAAATGAGTAATAAAGAAAAAGATCATAGAATTACTCAAATGTTAGATTTAGTGAGCTTAGGAGATTATAAAAAAAGATATCCCTATGAATTAAGCGGGGGTCAACAGCAAAGGGTCGCTATTGCTCGGACGCTTGCTCCAAAACCTTCACTTCTCTTATTGGATGAACCCTTTAGTAATCTAGATGCCCACCTTCGAGGTAAAATTAGGGAAGAAATAAAAATTATTTTAAGACAAACGAATATAACCGTGATATTTGTAACCCATGATGAAGAAGATGCCAAGAGCATGGCTGATCGTGTTGTGATACTCAAAGAAGGAAAAATAATTGATATTGCAGATCCTAAGTTAGTTTGTTAACCACCCGTCTTCTGAATGGAAGGTAACAGTATTTCTACCCGAACCCCTCGATCCCTCCGATTCACAGTAGAAATCCTCCCCCCGTGTTGATCAAGGATACGGTGTACAACGGATAACCCTAATCCAGTCCCTTTCTCTTTCAGCGTAAAAAAAGGATCATAGATATAGGGCAGGTCGTC
The DNA here is from genome assembly GCA_927405585.1 of uncultured Desulfosporosinus sp. Lineage (GTDB taxonomy): Bacteria > Bacillota > Desulfitobacteriia > Desulfitobacteriales > Desulfitobacteriaceae > Desulfosporosinus. The sequence goes on along the minus strand of CAKMJS010000012.1, from coordinate 4,898 downwards.
TGGCGAAATCCCAGGTCCTTCGTCACTGACTGCGAAGCCTACAAAGCCGTCTTGCTGAACTCCTTCTAAATGAATCACCCCGCCCTCGCCTTGAGCATCAATAGCATTAAGTAAGATATTTAAAAAGACTTGCTTAATTTGGTCCGGGTCCACCTCAACCTCTTGGTCATCAACAGAATCTCGAGCTTGTTCTAACTGAATATGATTTTGCCGTAGAGCAGGCTGAATCAAGGTGACTCCTTCATCCAAAAGTTTTCCCAACCTAATTCTTCCCCGTACTGGATCTTTGGGCCGAGCAAAGCTCAAGAACTCACTTACCAAGCGATTTAACCGTTCACACTCTTCCAGCAGCACACGACAGTATTCAGTAACGACTCCATCTCCATCGTCGCCTTTTTCCTGGGCCAGCATTTGGATGCTCACTTTCATAATTCCCAAGGGATTACGTATTTCATGTGCCAAACCAGCACTCATATGACCTAGCGCCGTTAATCGTTCAGTTTGCCTTATCTCGCTCTCTAATCGTTCGCGTTCCTGCCCTTCTCTCTTTATCTTCTCCACTAATTCCTTTTGAACTGTTAGGGCCAGCTTGTATTTGCGTTTCGCTTTTCGCTCCTCTTCAGACAAGAAACCTGTTAACCAACCAATAATGTTAATTAAGCCGACTTCTACCCACTGAGTATACTTAGCAGCTGGTGTCAAAGTATCTTGAAAATGCGACATGAGCGGTAGGAAAAGTAATGTTATGACAAAACTAGATAGGATCCCTCCCGCAGGTCCGAAACGCATCGCCGCATAAATCACCGGGATATAATAGGCGAATTGCAAGAGAATGTGATAATCCACGGCGTAATGATAATTCGTATAGTGAATCGTCGTCAAAATCGCGATGACAAGCCCAATCGCAATCAGGTCAAAGAGAGTCCGGGTACGGCTTTGTTCAGGGGGTTCATGCATGTGATTTAGCAAAAGACAACCTCCACCCTATCCTTGTTTCCTTGGACCAACGTCTCATTAGTATGATTTTCTAAATCCCCCAATGAGGATCGATTCCGTATTTTTCTAAACGGTATAATAAAGCATGTCTGGAAAGCCCTAACCGTTTTGCCGCCTGGCTTTGGTTCCCACCCGTTTGTTCCAGGGCTTGCTTTAGAAAAGATTTCTCTAGTTCTTCAAGGGAAACTCCCTCTGGCGGTAACTCAAAGGCCCTAGTGAGGCCCTTCTCTTCTTTTTTGAGAGTGTTAAAGACGGGCAATTCATCGTTCCCAATCACAGTTCCTGAGGAAATAATCACCATACGTTCTATGACATTTTCCAGTTCCCGCACATTTCCCGGCCATTCATACGCCATGAGCTGAGTAAGGACTCCCTGACCAAGCGTCTTGCCTTGCCCATAAGTTCTAAATTTCTTCACAAAATGGTCTGCAAGGTCAGGGATATCCTCCTGACGTTCCCTTAAGGGAGGAATCGTAATAGGAAAGACACTGAGACGATAGTACAGATCCTCCCGAAATCGTCCTTCCTGAACCTCCTTCAGCAAATCCCGATTCGTTGCCGCTATAATCCGTACATCTACTTTGATGGTTTTCTCTCCCCCGACTCGCTCAAACGTCCGCTCTTGGAGTACCCGCAAAAGTTTAGCTTGGACGTTAAAGGACAACTCGCCAATCTCATCGAGAAAGAGAGTACCTCCATTGGCTAATTCGAAGCGCCCCATCTTTCGGACAAGGGCACCTGTAAATGCTCCTTTTTCGTGTCCAAAAAGTTCCGTCTCCAGTAGGGTCTCTGTCAAAGCAGCACAATTAACCCGAATAAAAGGTCCTCCAACCCGCGGACTTAAGGTATGTATCGCATTGGCTACCAATTCCTTGCCCGTACCCGATTCCCCTTGAATAAGTACCGTAGCTGGCGTGAGAGCGACTCGCTCCACTAAGTGCCTAACCTTTTGCATTGCTTCACTGTTCACAACCATTTGCCAGCTATTACTTTCGACCTCCCCTTTAAGATAGTCTACCTGCTCACGTAGTCTTTCTACTTCGAAGGCCTTCGAGACCGTGATAAGCAGTTCTTCCATATCAAAGGGTTTCATCAAATAATCATGGGCCCCAGCCTTCATGGCCTCTACCGCCGTAGCAGTGCTCCCGTGGGCGGTCATCATAATAATCAATAAATCGGGATAATGCTCTTTAAGCCTCCTCAGAACACTTAACCCATCGAGCTTCGGCATTTTTAAATCCAATAGGATAAGATCTGGACGTTCAGCCAAAGCTCGCTCTAAGGCAAGTTGCCCGTCCTCCGTTGTCTCCACCTCATAGCCAGCTTTACTCAAGGCCCGTTCCAAAACCCAGCGCATATTCGCTTCATCATCCGCGATTAGAATCCTCCGCATGTTCATCCTCCTCAACTGTGGGATTTCCCGCACCTTAGTGTGGGAAATCCCACACTATTTTAACCAAAGATCTATTTGTTACCTCTCAACAGGCGCTATATTTCCTTACCCAAAAATTATAATAAATTATTTTTGATAGACTCTTACCTAGTCCACTGAATGTCCTTATGGGACTAAAAGCCGCTCATCAACCAAGTCACGGTGCCTGTTTAGCTAAACAAGTTCACTCGAAAGTTCCTATTTTCATGTTCCGAGTTTCTATTTCCGTTGCCTATTCCTAGTTCGAACCAGAAACATCGAATATCGCACCTCGAACATGGCACAGCTTTTGCAATTACCCTAACCAGAATTTAATTTTAGGAGTGTGCTTCATGAAAAAGAAATTATTATCCCTTATAGTCTTAACACTAGTGTCTCTTATAATCTTTGCCCTTCCCACGATGGCAGATACTAAACCAGCCGTACCCGACACCCACACCGAGGCTGACATGACCAACATGCCAGATGACGAAATGTCCGGCCATTCAGAAGGTGAAGCTGAACCGGAAGTGATCGTTGCTACGGAAGGCAAGTTCCAAGTGAGTGTCCAGTCTGACCCTGTGAAACCGGCGCCAAAGAAGCCAGTTAACATCATGATTACCGTAAAAAATGAAGCTACAGGAGAACCTATTCTAGATGCCTCCGTAAATCTCGAAATGATGCTCATGGAGGCCGGTGCGCACGGCAACATGGCCGGCATGGACAGTTCCACCGAAACCCTTAAAGGCCAAGCTAAACTCGACAACATGGAACCTGGAATGTACGCAGTCACTCTTACCCCAACGAAACAAGGGGAATGGGCCCAAGACATTCATATCAGTTCTCCGACTCTCGGAGAAACCACCGTCACGGTACCACTTACCGTTACCAAGACTGGTCCGAACTGGATTCTCATTGGTAGTGTTGGCGGAGTCGTCGTACTGGCCGGCATAGTTGCCCAAATCTTAAAACGTAAGCAATCCGCTTCGAAGGAGGTTTAATAATGAGTCAACCATTACAGCCTAAATCCCCACAAAAAAGGAACTTTCTTAATTTTAAACCTCTCAAATGGTTTTTGCAAAGTTCACTCTATCCAAGCATCTTCCAGTGGGCAGCCGTGCTTGTTTTTGCGGTCATCATGGTCCAAACTTTGGCTGGACCCACCAGCGCCCATGATAACTTCGGTACTGCTGCTACTTGGGTGCTTTGGTGGCCACTCTTACCTCTCTTCTTCTTTCTATTCGGCAGATTTTGGTGTGCCGTCTGTCCCTTTGCCTGGGTGAGTGATTTGACCCAGAAGATTTTTGGGGCTAATCGTAAGGTTCCTAACTTCCTGAGGAAATATGGACTCTGGATCATTGATATCACCTTCATTTTCATCACTTGGGCCGACCACATTTGGGGGGTTGTCGAATCACCGAGGGGCTCAGGAACTCTCCTCTTACTCATCCTAGGTGGCGTCATGGTCACTGCCATGTTCTTTGAACGCCGTACTTGGTGCCGTTATTTATGTTTCCTCGGTAGTTTGTCGGGTAACTATTCTCGAGCCGGCATGCTAGAATTACGTGCTGACAAAGACGTTTGTAAAACTTGTACTACTCGGGATTGTTACAAAGGAAACTCTAAAGCACCGGGTTGCCCGATGTTTGAATTCCCCATGGCTATGGAAAATAGTGCCAACTGCAATCTCTGTGGGCACTGCATCAAAAGCTGCCCCCATGATTCTATTAAACTGACTCCCCGCATACCGACCAGCGAGTTTTGGTCAATGACCAGGGCGCGTTTCGAAGAATCCTTCTTGGCCATCGTTATCGTCGGAATTGTCTTTGTCCAAAATATTACCATGTTGGACTTTTACCAGTCCTACCTTAAGTGGGCACAGCTGACCTTAGGTCTTAGTAAGGATTTCGCCTTTACGATTATCTTTATCATCGCCATGACGACTCCGGTATTACTCCTGTTCGCAGCAACGGCCGTTTCCAAGCGATATTCTGGTGAAACGATGCGTACTGCCTTCGCACGTTTTGGTTATGCCGTCATCCCACTTGACCTCGCAGCTCACATGGCTCACAACTTGTTCCACCTATTAGCGGAAGGAAAGTCAATCTACTACACCTTCATGGGACTATTTGGAGTGCATATCGAGGGGCCAGCCGACTTCGTTTCTGACCCGACGATTCAAATAATGCAATACGTGCTAGTCATTGCCGGAACGATTGGTTCTCTTTACACCGCCTATAGGATTGCCAAAACGAATTATGGAGCCAAAAAAGCTCTCTCCGTCGCTATGCCCTATCTAGTCATCATCTCGATCTTCGGTATACTGAACTTTCTAACCTTCGTGGTTAGGATGAGTATGCGTATGTAATGATTTTCCACTTTATAAACTTGCTGAACAACCCTATAATGGTTTTGTCGCTTCTTTTGACAAGCTCTAAGAAACTCTAGGTGGAGCTTTATAACTCCACCTAACCTATGCTTCCTATGTTCC
>CAKMJS010000011.1 GCA_927405585.1 uncultured Desulfosporosinus sp. | reverse complement strand
GTATTCTTTCGTCACGGGCAGCCCGTAGAGTTCTAATAATTGCTTGGTGGCATGTTCACTTAGGGATTGGTTACTTTCCCGAAGGGCGAGCTGAACTTTGGCTTGTCTGGCTACATTAATTTCGACTGAAGCGGGCTTTTTCCAGCTACGTTTGAAATTAGCATAGCGGTATAACGTCCCCAGAGCTTTTACTGCCCGTGCTGGAGAGTGATAGAGAGGGACTTCCGCATCAATTAGGACATCAAAGCCCGGCTTGGCTACTTGGCCAACACTCCAGCAGACGACAAGGGGTTTATCTGTATCTAAAGCCGCTTCAGCAATGTCACGGCCAATCTTCTCGGCTAGTTTTCCAGTCGCCATGGTGATGGCGACGATCAACATATCTAATTCCTCCGACGCTAAGAGGATTTTCAAGCATTTCTTGAACTCTTCTCCTTGGTTTAGGGATTGTGCTGTGACATCGACAGGGTTTTGGGCACAACCAAAGGCTGGAATGACTTTTCGCACCTCTTCTTGTAAAGCATGACTTAATTCTGGGACTTGCAAGCCCCATTCTTCGGAACGATCCGCCAGTAAGATACCAACTCCACCAGACATGGTTACGATCCCTATTCTATCCCCTTTTGGCAATTTACCGGGCACAAAGGCTTGGCTCAAGTCGATGACATCATCACTGTCTTTGGCCTGTATGATGCCCATTTTGTCAAAGTAACTTTTGTAGGCTGCTCCTGAACCAGTTAATGCTGCCGTATGGGTAGCGGCTGCTTTTTGGCCACTGGCAGAGTTGCCGACTTTTAAGGCGATAATGGGCTTGCCTGCCTCTGCTGCCCATTCTGCAGTCTTTTTAAAGCTCTCGCCATCTCTTAATCCTTCCAGATAGGTAACGATGACTTTGCTGTTCGGATTCTCCACTACATATTCCAAGCCTTCCCCAGCCGTTACATCTGCTTCATTCCCCGTCGTGATCACAAAGTTAACGCCAACCCCAGCCTCTTGCAGCAGATTAAAGAGCATAAAACCCACAGCCCCACTTTGGGATACTAAGGCTACCGGGCCCGCCTTGATGCTCTCCAGTTCCATCGAAGCACTAAACGAAGCGGTCAGCCCAGATGAAACATTGACAATCCCTAAGCAGTTGGGACCAATTAGCCGCATCTGAAATTCTTGAGCGATCTTGATAATATCCTCTTGAATCACTTTACCTTCTGGGCCGGTTTCAGCAAAACCCGAAGAAAAGATGACCGCTCTTGTAATTCCTTTGGCACCGCAATCCCGTAAAATACCCGGCACCCGAGCTACAGCAACGGCAATCAGTGCTAAATCTACGTGCTCTGGAATAGCCCCTGCTGAAGCATAACAGGTCAGTCCCTCAATTTCTTGGTACTTTGGATTAACCGGATAAATCTGTCCCTGATACTTATGTTTTAACAAATATTTTAGAATTTTTCCGTTAATGGTCTTAAAATCCTGGCTCGCTCCAAAAATAGCCACACCTGATGGTTCCATGAAATAGTGCATTCCTGTTTTCCCCTCTCCAAAGTTTTATTCTAGAATCAACATAATAGCCCACCAGTGTCGGCAGGCTATTATACTTGACCTGTTAGGGTCTGTGTAAAAGATCTATTTTCCGTAATTTCACCCTGAATCTAAGCCTCGAAGTTCACTGACCCTTTAGCTTTTTGCGACTTAAGCTCAAACCGCTGCCAGAGGAATACTAGAACTAACAGCGAAATACCAACTGTATCTGTCAGTAATCCGGGTTTAATCAGGGTAAAAGCAGCTACAAACAATAATACTCTCTGTAAAATATTTGTAATTTTTAACATATACCCTTGTACGGCGCAGGCTAGCGCAATAACTCCCAAAGTTGCTGTGGCGAGTGCCCCGAAGATCTCACCTGGACTACCCTGTGCAATCAAGGCTGGTGAATAAATCCAAATGTAGGGAATGAGAAATCCAGCTGAAGCTAAGCGAGCCGCTGTCCAGCCAACTTTACTTGGACTAGCACCAGCAATCCCGGCTCCTGCGAAGGCAGCCAAAGCCACCGGTGGGGTTACATTAGAAATGTTGCCAAAGTAGAATACGAACAGGTGAGCCGCCAAAGGCGCAATCCCCAGTTTGAGAAGAGCAGGGGCAGCAATGGTTGCCCCCACGATATAGACGGCTGTTGTAGGCATTCCCATACCCAAGATTATAGCTGTAATCATGGTCAATACTAAGGTCGGTAATAAGTAGCCGTGAGCAAAGGAAACCATATTGTCCCCAAGTGTAATGCCCAGGCTGGTCAGAGAGGATACACCGACTATAAAGCCCACGACCGCTGTAGCAATTGCTACACTCACGCTCCCTATAGCACCCATCTCTAAAGCCTTCAAAAGGGAGCGCCAGCTCATCCTTGTCGATTTACGTAAGAAGCTAGCTCCAACCGCCACCAGAATCCCATAAAAAGCAGCATAGGTTGGGGTTACACCTTTCATCAATAGATAAACGATTGCCACGAGTGGCATTATGAGATGCCCTCGCTCTTTTAAGACCGTTTTCATAATGGGTAATTGTTCACGTGGCACACCCTTTAGCCCAGTCTTTAACGCCTCTAAATGTACCATTGCAAAGACTGCTAAATAGTACAGAAACGCTGGTATCAGCGCGGCAATCATAATGTCTTTATAGGGGATATTCAAGAATTCCGCCATGATAAACGCCGCTGCTCCCATGACCGGAGGCATTAATTGGCCACCTGTGGAAGCTACTGCTTCCACAGCCGCAGCAAAATGGGGCCTATAGCCTATGCTTTTCATCAAGGGGATGGTAAAAGCACCGGTTGTAGCTACATTGGCTACCGCGCTACCACTGATCGTTCCCATAATTCCACTTGCAACGACGGCCACCTTGGCTGGTCCACCCGGTGAAGTTCCTGCTAATGCCATAGACGAATCATTGATCAGTTTGGCCATCCCTGTTTCGCCTAGAAAGGCTCCAAATAGTATGAAAAGGAAAATAAAAGAGGCTGAAACACCGAGCGCGACACCGAAAATACCTTCTGAGCCTAGGTACATATGTGCAATAATACGGTTCAGACTGAAGCCGCTGTGCCCAAAGGAACCAGGGATGTGTTCTCCAAAGTAGGCATAGAGGAGAAATATTGCGGCAAGGATTGGTAACTCCGGACCGAGTGCCCGGCGCCCCGCCTCAAACACAACCAAGATCCCTAACGCGCCCATGAAGTAGTCCTGGGTGATCGGTAAACCACCACGCATGGCTAAGGGCTCGTTGGCAAATACCATATAGAGTCCAGCGACAAGACTAAGAGCGACCATTACCCAGTCCAAAATTCCCGGTTTACCCCGCATCCCCTTCTTACGAGCAGGGTAAAGCAGGAAAATCAGTACCATGACAAAGGTCAGGTGAATAGAGCGTAACTTGATGGCCTCAATTGCTCCAAAACCCGCTACCCACAGTTGAAAAACAGAAAAAGAGATAGCTATCAGAGCGACCAACAACGCAAGTTTTGATTTGGGCATAAACTTCCGGAATTGAGACTCTTTATCGTATTTTTCTAGAAGTTCCTGGACATCTTTTTCTGAAGCAATTTGGTCTGCTGATAGTTTAATGATCGGTTGATCATCACTCTTTCCTTGTTTATCGTCCATGTTGCAAATCCCCCGTCTTTACTTCATCGCACCAATTTCTTTGAGGTACTTTATTGCACCAGGATGCATCGGAATTGTGCCCATTCCCGTACTTGCACCTTCTTTGGTAACGTTTTTAGTGATGGCATGGGCGGCTACCAAGTCCGGTAAGTTTTCAAACATGCCTTTAGTAAGATTATAGACTAGGTCCTCACTGAGATCAGCCCTTGTCACTAAGAGAGAGGCTAAGGCCACAGTGTGCACATCTTCATCCTGCCCCTTGTACGAGCCCTTAGGAATGACATATTCATAATAGAACGGATACTCTTTTATAATTGCCTTAATCATGTCTGGTTCGAGAGAAAGCAGCTTGACTTCAATAGAATTGGAGACATCTAAGATTGCGGCCAGAGGCATTGCACCGCTGAAAATAGCGGCAGAGGCTTGCTTATTTTTCAACAATTCTCCCGCCTCTGTGAATCCGACGTAGTCTGCTTTTACATTAGCTTTATCTTTATCCCAGAAATTTAAGCCATAAACCCCTAGAATTTCTTTAGAGGTTATTGCTGACCCGCTCCCAGTGGCACCTGGGACAATTTTCTTTCCTTCAAGGTCTTTAAGCGACTTAATGCCGGAATCCTTGCGCACTACGAATTGCGTCACATTAGGATACAGGAAGGTCATACCACGCAGGTCCTTGTAGGCACGTCCCTTAAATGTATCTTTGCCTTCATAAGCGTACACTGCTACATTGGCCATCGTTAACGCAACGTCTGTTTCCTTTTGTTGCAAAAAGTTCATATTGGCCGCACTTCCCTCAGTGGCTTGGGCTGAGGCTTGAACATTTGGAACCTTGTCCGACCATATTTTAGCCAGGGCATTTCCTATTGGATAATAAGCTCCGGTGGTCGTCGCTGTGGAAATGTTCACTTTTTGAACTTTTACGGGCTCAGGAGTAGAAGCTGCTGGTGCCTGAGTAGGTTGACCTCCACATCCTGTCACTACTAGTGTTATAAGAATAACCATTATTAAGCTTAGTATTTTTCGCATTAAATCCATCCTCCTCATCATAATTTCCTGTCTAAAACTTAATGAATGTTAATCACTCCGATCGTCCTCATGCCCTCCTCCCACGTTTATTATTAATCTTTTTTATAAACACCGACATCTGACATCATGACCTTATGTCGCGAGGTGTTTCTCCAATTATAAACGAACAATAACATAATAGTTAAATTATTCATAGTGTTTGAAATTATTAGTTAATTTAAACTAAAAAAGTAATTTTGCCTCTGAATCCGCACTAACCGATGGGTTTAACCATATAAGTTGCAATTCCAACCGCGATTAATCTCTTTTGACCATCTATCGCCTCGACTGTGGCAACCGCTAGTTGTTTACCCTTCTTAACTAAGGAAGCAAACACCAACAAATCAGGGTCCACCATAGGGAGCAAATAATTGATCTTCAGTTCAACTGTGGAGGCGGCAAACTCTTTGCCGTAAGCATCGTTAACAACCACAGCAACCGCCGCATCGATGGCAGTAGCTATAATTCCCCCATGCATGGCTCCATAAACTTGCCTTAATTCGTCAATATTCTTGACGTGTACTCCCAAACGGCTCTCTGCATCGCGAAAAATTTTCAGCCCCAAATACTTCCATACATTTCCTGATTCCAGCAAATTTAAATCAACCATCGTATCCTCCTGCCTAAAAATTTCGTGGATCCTTGGCATAATGCGTTCTACCCAAACTCAGGTCTTCTGCCATAAATTCCTCGGTCGATCCGTCAGAAAAACTGACGATCAATCCCCCTCTTGCGCTAATATCAACTGCCCGTCCTTGGACAGGACCTTTAGCCTTATTGATTGATACAATCCTACCCAAGGTTACATTGTTTTCGATCCATTTCACTCGAAGATAGGAATGCCCTCTCTGCAGAAAACGCTGATAATGCTCCTCCCAAGAGCTAATAAACTGCTTCAGTACTTTCCACCGAGAAACCTTTTGCCCTAATTCCATCCGAAGCGAAGTACTCGTTTCTCTGCAATCGGGGGGGAGTTGGTCGGTCTCGAGATTAACATTGATTCCGACACCCATAATGACGTAGTCGGGACCATTCTTAGAAAAATTTGTTTGCGCGAGTATGCCGCATACTTTTTTATCCTTCATAACTATATCATTCGGCCATTTAATTCCCGCTGCACAGCCCGTCGCTTTTTTAATGGTTTCGGCAACCACCACACCACATAATAAGGTGAGCTGAGGAATCAGTTCCCTATGGATGTCAGGTCTTAAGATCATTGACATTAATAGGCCCTGGCCTGCTGGACATGCCCACTGGCGATGCAACCTTCCCATCCCGGAAGTCTGCGTTCTGCTCAGTACGATGGTATCCTCTGAAGCTCCAGAACGAGCCATGAGTTGTGCCACGCTATTCGTTGACGTAACTTCCCGATAAAGGAATAGTTCCTTACCCATCCAATGGAGCAGTTTATGGGGCGAGGCAGCTTCTTCACTGACCTTATTCTCTACAGTTGCCATAATGTCAGAATCCACCTCACTCCTCATATTTAAAGCACTAACTACTAGTCACTGCTATTATCACTTGATATAAGGGATCAGCGCGATATATACACCTGCAAGGATCGCTGATGTGATGACGCCACTGACACTTGCCCCCAAAGCATAGGGAAGAACAAAAGCTTTCGGATTGGCCTCAGAGACTACCTTCTGAGCGACCTTAGCTGTGGTAGGAATACAGGAAACGCCCGCTATTCCTATCACAGGATTGTACTTGCCTTTAGTAATAAAGTACATTATATACCCACCCATCAGGCCTCCTATGCCTGAAAGAATCAAGGCCAGAATTCCCAAAACCAGGATTTTTAGCACTACAGGGTTCATAATAGTATTCGCTTCAGTCAAGACGCCCAGAACTAGCCCGAGGAAAAGCGTTGAACTATAGAGAAGAGTATTCTCTAAGAACGTAATATATTGCTTGATACCGGATTCTCTAATGGCTACTCCAAGGAAGAAGGACAAGAATAGCGGCGCAGCCATAGGGAATAACAGAGACAAAACGACACAGACAATGATCGAAAAGGCGATTTTTTGGCTGGATTTTATTTCAGGGAAAACACTCATATCCATTTCAATTGCTCGTAGGCGCTTAGGAACCAGAAGCTTGACTAAATAGGGATAGGCACCGTAAGTCAAACTGACATATAAATAGGCCACGATCGTGATGGGCACAAAATAATCCTTGGCAAGAATCAACGAGGTGAAGAGTACCATCGGTCCATCCGCTCCACCGACCATTGCTACGGAGGCGGCTTGACCAAAATTCAGCCCCATAAGCACCGCAATCGGGAAGGTGGCAATGGTCCCTAACTCAGCGCAGAGAGCGATTAACATACTGCTAAACGGTTTAGCCACTAGAAAGCTAATATCTGACAGGACACCGATACCCATAAATATAAAGCAGGCAATTAAACCATTGCTAAACATAAATGTATAAATGGGTTGGAGAAAATCAATCTGCAAAACACCCATAAGATCGTTTATTTCAGACACATTCGGATCGATAATTATTGTTCCTATTTTGGAGGAGGATAAGTACAAGACGGCAGCATTAACCGTCGACATGCCAAAGCCCATAGGAATCATAATTAACGGTTCCAATACCCCTTTTGTTCCCAAATAAACGAGAAACATTCCCAAGAAGATTAAGGCAATTCTAGCGATTGTCGTCTTCATATCAGTTTCGAATAATGTACCTATTCCTTGAAATATCTGAAAAAAATTGAAATCGATCATCGTAGCATTCCAACCTTTCATCTCTTGAAGCAACTTGTTATGTCTTGGTCTAAGAATGATAGCTCTTAAGCACTTTTAGACGCCGACCTATCACTCGCTGTAATTACCTTGTAGATAACCTTAATCATTAAGGCCACGAGCATCGAGATGACCGCTCCCATAAAATACACTATCAGGGCTGTTTTGATTGATAGCATTTCTTCACATTCCCTTCTTGAGGTGGCATGTTGACCAACAAGGGTTTACCACTACGCCAGTTCAAAAAGTTCCTCGCCAGCTTTGACTGCCTGACCATCCTTGACTAGGAGACGTAGAATCATTCCATCCTGTGGTGCCACAATATTGTTTTCCATTTTCATCGCTTCCAAAATTAAAACGGGCTGTCCATCTTCTACCTTTTCGCCCTCTTGAACAAAAACCGTAATTATTTTGCCGGCCATAGGTGCTTTAATAGTCATATTAATCTTCCTCCAATTCAAATTTAAGATTTGCTTCTAGACTTTCATTTTGTGATATTTTCCTGAATCCCTTTTAATTTCTGCAACTTCCTGACTACCGTAGACTGATTAACCCCTAACGCCTCCGCCGCTTTAACTGTGGTTCCATGTTGTTTCATAGCTAACCCAACAAGTTGTAGTTCTAGATCATCAATGGCTTCTTTAAGTGGAATGATCCCGGACACAGTAACCGACCTAACAGAGCTTTGTTCCCTTTCATAAAGTACGAGCTCAACCTCCGTAGACGAGATTAGCTTATTATTCGACGTAACTACCAACCTCTCAATAACGTTCGCCATTTCCCGTACATTACCTAACCAAGGATAGTTTAAGAATAAGTGAATTGCCTCTGGAGAAAAAACTTTTTCCAGCCCATGTCGCTTATTGTTTTGCTCCAGATGAAAAAGAACTAGGGGAATAAGATCTTCTTTACGTTCCCTAAGTGTCGGGATTTTAATAGGTACTACGTTAAGGCTAAAGTAGAGATCCTTGCTGAAAAGACCCTTTTCTACTAACTCTTTTAAAGGTGTCAGGGTACTGGCAATCATTCGAATATCCACGACAATCGTTTCTTTTTCACCTGAAACTTGTAGAGTCTTATCCTTAAGGATCCGTAATAGTCGAGCTTGTAGGCTTAGAGACATCTTGCCAATATCCTCGAGGTAAACACTACCTTTTTCAGCGAGTTCAAAGACTCCTGCTTTCCTCATATTACCGTTCTCCGCGGAGATTTCTTGCCCAAATAGTTCAATCTCTAAGAATTGACTGGGAAGGGATCCGCAATTCAACTTATAAAAAGGGGCTTGACTGCGTTTACTTTTCAAATGAATTAGTTTGGCTATTTCCTCCTTGCCTACCCCTTGTTCCCCGACCAATACTACTGGCGAATCGACTTGACTTACCCTAGAAGCGAGATCCATGACATTGTTCATAATCACGGAACAAGACCTCAGCTCGGCGCCCATTTCCTGATGGTTCCTCATCTGAACGATTTGAGACTGATATTTTTCAGAAAGTTGTTTACTCTCTTCAAGTGCTTCTCGTAAGAACACCAATTCACTCGTATCTCTTAGATTAATAACAATTTTTACAATTTCCCCTTCGTCGCTATACACTGGGTTGCCCGTGATAACTAAAGAATGCCTATCATAAGGTCTTTCCAAAATGCTTACGAGACCCTCCTGCTTTTTAACTAAATAAATAATATTTTTTTGGAAAATACCTTTATCCACCAATTCTTTAAACGGTTTCCCCACCAGCTCCTCCCAAGGAACTTCTAATATCCGCCCCACAGCAGGGTTACAACGCAGTATCTCACCCAAGCTATCACAAATAATGATCCCATCATACGAAGAATCGACGGTCGTTCGAAGTTCCTCGTTCAGTTGTTTTACACTTTGTAGTTCTTGCAAAACCTTTTCCATCTCAGAAACATCCTGGAAAACCCCTACTGCCCCTACCACTTCTCCGTCTCTGATAATCGGAGTTCGATTGGAAATATACAACCTGCGACCTACTTGAAATTTGGCACCGAATTCAGGTATTCCTGTGCGCACAACTTCAAGGAGACCTGTTGGGATAATTACATCCGTCAATAAGCGTCCCACAGCGTTTTCTTTAGTCGAACGAGTCGGTCGTTCGGCCGCTGGGTTCAGGGATGTGATAATCCCTTGTCGATTGATCGCTAAAATCCCATTGTGCGCCGAATTAAACACTGCTTCAAGTTCTTGACTGCGTAGTTGTACCTGCTGAATATACGCCTGGCCTAACGAAAGCTTAGTCACTACACCCGAAATTTCTTCTTGGTTATTCAACACAGGGTAAATATCAAAGGGTAAATCCCAAACATCATCTACTAAAGCCTCTTCCTTTAAGGGTAAAAAGCGTGTCGTCAAATAGTCGGCAACTTTATCTTCAATTGCAAACTGTTCTATACTCTTCTCGAAAATCTGCTCTTTAGTTACCATACCCAGCAAATGGCCTTGTTCGCTGAGCAAAGGCAAACCAGTCACCTGTTTTTCCTTCATCAAGGTGAGGGCATCCCCGATTGTATGATAACTATAAAGACCTATGGAAAGTCGTGACATCACTTGACCGACACGCAACAATTTGCTTCCTCCTTGGTCTGTTACCTATTTGGCTGATAGCCAAGTTCGATTTTAGCAATAATCTGCATATGAATGTTGGATGTTCCTTCCAGCGTTTCAAACTGCTTTGCATCACGGAGCCATCGCCCGCAGGGATATTCGGTTGAGTAACCGTAGGAACCGTAGATTTTCATGGCCACGTTGGCTGCATGAACTGCTGCATTAGAGCCAAATAGCTTAGCAATTGAAGTTGCCTGTTGGTTAGGTAATTTGTTTTCTTTGAGCCAGGCAGCATGATAAACCAGGTACTTGGCCGCTTCATCCTCTAGTTTCATTTCAGCAAGCTGCTGCTGGATCATTTGATGTTTTCCAATTTGTTGTCCGAACTGAGTTCGCTCATTAGCATATTGAACCGAACCCTCTAGGCAGGCGGCAGAAAGCGCTGCTGCACCCGTAGCACACCCCATTCGAGTGTTGTTTAACATCCACATGCAGATCTGGAAACCCTTATTAAGTGGACCTAACAGGTTTTCCTTCGGAATCACAGCGTCCTCAAACACCAATTCCGACGTTGGAGCTGGCCACATCCCAACTTTCTTGAGAATTGGAATTCTAGTAATACCTGGGGTATTATTGTAATCCACTATAAAGCAGGATAATCCCCTAGCTCCTCCACCTTTGTCAGTGACCGCATATAAGAGACCAACATCGCAAGAGTGACCACCGGATATCCACATTTTAGACCCATTCACCAACCAGTGGTCGCCCTTGTCTTCTGCAAAGGTCTTCATACTAGCCACATCAGAACCGGTGTTGGCTTCGGTCATCGCAAAACTTCCGACAGACCTCCCACTTACTAAATCGGGTATATACTTTTGCTTTTGTTGCTCAGTACCCCATTCATTGATGGTCATGGCTGGTCCCCAGACGTTGCCGCTAATACTTAGCCTCCACGACGTATGAACCTTGGCTATTTCATATAATGCGACGACACCTTCCATCCAACCCATGCCGTTTCCGCCATACTCTTCTGGTATGCTCCAGCCTAATAAGCCTAAGTCACCCATTTTGGTTAGGATCTCTCTGCGGTAGTAATGATTATCTTCATCTTCTTCAACATAAGGCGCAATTTCCTTTTCAGCAAAATTCCGAGCCATATCTTGAACCATTCTCTGCTCTTCGGTTAATCCAAAATTCATTTTTCCCCGCCTCTGCTTCCCTTATCTAATCGCGCTCCCACTTCCTGCAACTTTTCAACCCTTGATCGTCCTCGGCAAGATCATCTGATGGATTGGTGTGATCGATTTAGGGTTTTGATAATTTGCACCAGCAAAAGCAACGCAGTATTTTCTTAAATCGGGGAGGGTGACTACCTCATCCACAAACCCTTGCTGTGCACAAAACACTGGCCTTGATTTTTCTTCATAATCCTTAACCATTTGATTCATTTTATCAATGGTTGGCCCTAAATCGTTGCCAGCCGCTTGTTCTTTGACCAGCCTTCTGGCATAAGAAGCGGCAGCAGCAGTTTCTCCATGCATCACATTGATTTCAGACAATGGTGTTCCTAGAGTGAAGGCGTTGTTATCATTGGCTTGGGGACCACCCATAATATAATGAGCAGCAGCCGTTCCTTTTCTCAAGACAACACACATCATAGCGACATCCGTTTTTTGGATGGAATATATCAAGCTCTGACCCAGTGCAAGCAACTCGGCCTCCTCAGCAATATCTCCTACATCGATTCCGGTGGTATCTTGTAGCCAGATGATTGGCAAGTTATCTCGATTGCAGAAAGTGACAAATTCGGACTGTTTGATAAGTCCCTGACGATAATGTTTACCGCCTATTCCCACATAGGTCCCTGCTGCGTACTCCGGATAGTCAGGTATTAATCCTTGTCTATTACCGATCACACCGACTGGGAACCCATCTATTTTTGCTACTCCCGTAAAGACCTCTGGGCCGTAATCCGGTCTGTACTCCATAAATTCACTATTATCTGTAAGCCGAGCCAAGACTTGAATAGCATCATAGGTTCTTTTGGGATTGGCAGGTAAAATTCTATTTAAATCTTGAACAGAATACTTAGGGTCAGCTGCTTCAGCAACCCGAAAAACCTTCGGATCAAAAGCTGGCATGCCACTCATATACTCTTTGATCCCATCTAAGACGCCTGTTTCGGTATCATGGACTTCTCTGAAATAAGCTGTTTCATCAAAATGAGTTTCCACTCGCCCCGGGGCCTTTGCTTTAAAGCCCTTTGTTGCATCGATTAATTGTTGGGCTGATTCCAAGTCAAAAAAGCCTTTAGGATTCATTCCTCCCACAATCCCAGCACCGCCCACTGCAATATTTGCATCCTTGTGAGCCAGCAGGATCGTAGGACTGATTCCTTGATAGCCTCCACCAGCGGGGTTTGTTCCATAAATAGCATTTAAGATTGGAATCCCCAGTCGGTTCAGGTCTGCATGTCTATAGAAAGCAGCGCCACTTCCCCGCCGATCAGCATAAACCTTCTCTTGCTCCATTAGTTTAACCCCACTACAATTAGTGAGCCAAACTAAAGGAATATTAAGCCTTTTCGCCAAGTCAGTAACTCTTAAAATATTCTCAGCTTGACCAGAAATCCAAGCCCCTGCCATAACCTTATTATCAAAAGCTATAATTGCGGCCCATTTTCCATTGATTTTGCCTAGGCCATCAACAACACCCGTACAGCCTTCTTCGTTATCTTCTGGGTTATAAAGTGTATGTAAAGAGCACCAAGTTCCAGCGTCAACCAGATAATCTAGTCTATCCCAAACGGTCATCTGACCTCTTTTTCGTATCTGCTCAGCGGATACACCCGCATTTTTAACTGCTTCGATGGCTTTTGACATGATTTCTTCTTGTTCTTGAATTAATTGAACGTTATCTTCAGTACGTTTTATTTCTCCGGCACTTAAAGGTTTCCCTATATCGGACATCTTTTCGAAGTAAGGTCGCAGTGCTGTTTGCTTTCTATGCATAGACACAAATATCTCCCTTCAAATCTAAATTCACAATATGACCCAAAGAATACCCATCCACCAATACTTTCATAACCTAGGGAAAATCACCTTCTCTCATAGGGGGTTTTCCATGCGCTCTAGCAAAGACTCGTTAATTATGCATAATTGCATAACTCCTGACGTCTGCATATTCTTTTTTATAACTAAACAATAATAACTAGATTTATCTTGCCAACAACCATTAAACTAGCTAAATATCAGCAATATACAGCGTTTTTTGTTCATTGTTCTTTTGCAACATCGCATACCAAATTCTCCTATGTTCATAGGATATATTATTTATCTGAAAATTACAATATAATTTATGCATTTGTGCAAATATATTAGGGTGTTTACGATACAGAAAAAGGACGCTGGAACCGCATAAGCGGCATTCCAAACGTCCTTTTAACTAATATATGTTTCCTTACGCCTAAACAGTTAAATGATAATGCAGATTAACCCTCCGCTACCGTCATTGACAATCCGCTGTAACGTATCTTGAAGCTTATGCTGGGCATTTTCCGGCATCCGATAAATTTTATTTTGAATTCCTTCTCGAACTAAATTATGCAAGGATTTACCGAAAATATTTGATTCCCAAACCTTCTTCGGATCGCTCTCAAACTCATCCAGCATATATTTTACAAGTTCTTCGGCTTGCCGTTCCGTTCCGATCAAAGGCGTAATTTCTGTGGTAACGTCCGCTCTTATGATATGCAACGAGGGAGCACTTGCCTTGAGCTTGATCCCGTAATGTCCCCCTTGTTTCACGAGTTCAGGTTCTTCTAGGAACATTTCTTCAAGTTGGGGTGTGACAACGCCATAGCCATTGATCCGAACTTCCTCAATCGCCGCAGATAGTTTATCCCATTCTCTCTTAGCCTTGCTGTAGTCTAATACTAGGCGGAGCATGGAATGATCCCCTTCAATGACTGTCCCTGTGAGATCTTGTAAGACGGTCTTAAATAACCCGTCGACAGCGGTGATTTCAACGTTCGCTACGCCTGTGCCTAAGTTCATTTCTTTTAGGAGAACATCTTGAGCATATTGACATTCTGTTAAGGCATCCAAGGCTTGATCAATGTCCCGCAAGCGCCGTACCCCTTCGATTGCTTTACGCACGGTCTCTTCAAAAGCTGCCCGCACTGGATGAATCTGGTCAAGTTCCTCCACCCATTTGGGCAGATCGATATTGACTTCAGAGACGGGGAATTCATACAGGACTTCCTCAAGAATTTGGGTGATATCATCGTTGTTCATTTCCAGACAATTCACCGCAATGACTGGAATCTCGTATTTCTCCTCGAGAGAACGACTTAACTCTAAGGTGTTTTCTGCATAAGGGCGAGTAGTATTTAAAATGACTACATAGGGTTTTCCGAGCTGGCGAAGTTCAGAAATGACCCGTTCCTCGGCATCGATATATGCCTCTCGAGGAATATCCGTGATCGATCCATCAGTCGTAACGACTATACCGATCGTGGCATGATCGCTGATGACTTTACGAGTACCCATTTCAGCTGCAGCCTGGAACGACATCGGCTCGTCACTCCAGGAGGTTTTCATCATGCGAGGCTCTTCACTGTCTTCGGTCTCGTACCCTAGAGCACCTTCCACTGTGTAGCCTACACAGTCCACCAAACGAACATTCATGTGAATCGTGTCTTTAACAACAATCTCTACTGATTCTGATGGAATAAACTTGGGTTCTGTCGTCGTGATCATTCGTCCCGTTCCACTTTGAGGTAGCTCATCTTTGGCCCGCTCCCGCTCAAAGGCATCTTGGATGTTTGGCAGGACTAGGAGGTCCATGAATCGTTTGATAAAGGTGGACTTTCCTGTGCGGACTGGCCCGACGACACCGAGGTAGATATCGCCCCCCGTACGTTCTGCGATATCCCTAAAAATGTCTACTTTTTCCATTAGTTTTTTCCCTCCCTTTTGAGTGCTGTCCCCAATTGGGGAAGGGCCTCCACCTTATCTCCCCTTCCACCTCCTAGTAACACGTGGCTTCCCGATACCCGGACTAGCACCTTAAGCAATATAAGTATATTGATTCTTTTGGGCAAATATGACTTCACATGAAAAAACGCAGAAAAGGTTTTTTTAATAACCTCTTCTACGTCTATGATACAAAGTATAAAAATATGAATCTAATTTATCTAATTTAATTTAATTTTAATTTAGCCAGTTGATTTCTGCGACTTCTTCAAGTTCATGGCGTTTCCCTCGCCCCATCAAATGCGCCACGGCCACTTTCGGATCAGCACCTTCAAACAGCACTTTATAAGCTTGCTCTGTAATAGGCATCGAGATATGTTTCTCTATACTAAGCTGATAGGCAATCCGGGCGGCTCTAACCCCTTCGACTACCATTCCAACCTCTTTAAGCACCGTTTCTAAGGGTTTACCTTGCCCTAGAGAGACTCCTGCCCGTCGATTCCGACTATGAGGACTCGTACAGGTCACAATGAGGTCACCCACGCCCGATAATCCGGCAAACGTCAACGGATCTCCTCCGAGCGCCACGCCTAAGCGTGCGATCTCTGCTAAGCCCCGAGTCATGAGTGCCGCTTTGGTGTTATCTCCAAAGCCTAATCCCTCGGCAATTCCGGTACACAAGGCAATGACGTTTTTTAAGGCTCCACCGAGTTCGACCCCGATCACATCAGGATTAGTATATACTCTAAATTCCGGTGTCATCATCAGGTCTTGAACCTCTTTGGCCGTCCGAACATCTGAGGCAACCACCACCGTTGTCGGCATATTCCGTCCGACCTCTTCCGCGTGACTCGGACCAGACAACACAGCGATCCGATTTTGAGGAAGCTCCTCACTCAAGACTTCGGAAAGGCGAAGGTGTGACCCTTCTTCCATTCCTTTTGCCGTATTGACCACGATGCACCCTGGCTTTAAGTAAGGCTTGACTAAACGGGCCGCCGATCTTACACTATGAGACGGCACACTGAAAACCACCAAATCGGCGTTTAAGAGGGTAAGCTCCGTCGTCGGTTGTACTCCTTGAGGCAAGGTCACACCCGGTAAATAATGAGCATTTTCGCGGTGAGTCCGCATAAGTTCCATTTCCTCCGTATGACGACCAATGAGCGCTACCTGATGGCCCGCATTAGCAAGGACTACAGCTAATGCGCTTCCCCAGCTTCCAGCCCCATAAACTGCAACCTTTGGCATACTCTTCCTCCTTCATGCGAGGCGCGATGTGCGATGTGCGATGCTCGATGCTCGCGCCTCTAACTTAAACTCCGACTTCAGGCCTCGTCTTCGGTCTTCGGTCTTTCGTGCTTCGCACCTCGAACTTCGAACCTCGCATTTAGCCTCGCTTATTTTTTATCCCCAAAACGATGTTCCGTCCCTTGTAAGACACGTTTGATATTTGCTCGATGAAGTGCGATCACGCCCGAGGCAGCCACCAACCCAAACAACCGATAGGCAAACGGTTCCGGAAAGACAAAGACGCATATAGCGACCGTCAGAGCTCCGACCACGGAACCCATGGAAACATAGCGTGTGATCCACACCACTAAGATAAACATGGCGATTGCTAAAAACATAACTTTCGGCATCAAGACGGTAATAATTCCAAAGCCCGCAGCAACCCCTTTGCCACTGGGCTTAAAGCCAAACAAAGGATTCCAGCTATGTGCCGCCATGGCCAGAAATCCCCCAATGATTCCTCCCCAAGCGCCATAAGCCCAGAAGCCTAGAGCAGCAGCTATTGCCCCCTTCAAGAAATCTCCGAGCAACACTGCGATGCCTAGTTTAACTCCTAAAAGGCGAAAGGCATTGGTCGTGCCAATATTTCCGCTACCGTGAAGACGAACGTCAATCCCTTTCAATTGACCCGCTAAATAGGCAAAGGGGATGGCACCCAGGCAATACGCTAAGATAAATATTAAGTAGCGTGGCATGGTTTAGTCCTTCTCTTTCTCTTCATCTTTTTGTCGAACGACAATCCGGATTGGAGTCCCCTCAAAGCCGAAATGTTTTCGCATCTGGTTCTCTAAATAGCGTTTATAGGAAAAATGCATTAATTCAGGGTCATTGACAAAGAAAACAAAGGTTGGGGGCTTAACGCCCACCTGGGTAAGGTATCGAACCTTTAAGCGTCGCCCTTTATCCGACGGAGGGGGGTTGAGATGGAGCCATTCTCTCAATAAGGTGTTCAAGGTAGCCGTCGTCACTCGGGTTGCGTTTTGTTCAACGACAAAATCCACAAGCTCAATGATCTTTGTAACCCGCTGTCCCGTCAAGGCTGAGATGAACATCGTGGGAGCGTACTGCATAAACCCTAATTCTTCGCGAATCGCCTTTTCAAATTTATTAATGGTCTTCTCGTCCTTTTCCACGAGATCCCATTTGTTGACCACTAAAATAATGGCTTTACCCGCTTCATGGGCATACCCTGCAATCTTTTTGTCTTGTTCTGTCACCCCGTCCACGGCATCGATCAGCATGAGGATTACATCCGAGCGATCCACTGCGCGAAGGGAACGAACCACACTATATTGCTCGGTGAGTTCATCGATACGCGCTTTACGACGCATCCCGGCCGTATCAATGAGGACATAATGCTTCCCATCTTGTTCAAAGGGGGTATCAATCGCATCGCGGGTTGTACCGGGGATGTTACTGACGATCACTCTGTTTTTTCCAAGCATCGTATTGACTAAGGATGATTTTCCGACATTGGGTCGTCCGATCACCGAAATGCGGATCACATCCGGATCATACTCTTCGTCGTTATTCTCTGGAAAATTGGAAATCACTAAGTCGAGCATATCACCGGTATTCATACCATGCACCGCTGAAATAGGAATGGCTTCTCCTAATCCAAAGCTTAAGAAGTCGTAAAGTTGACCTTCAATTTGCTCGAAGTTTTCTACTTTATTGGCAGCGAGGATGACAGGTTTTCCAGACTTTCGCAACGTCCGAGCAATCATCTCATCATCTCCTGTCGGCCCTAATTGGGCATCGACGACAAAAATAACGACATCCGCTTCTTCCATGGCGATTTCCGCTTGCCGGCGCATCTGGGCAGGAATTGGTGTATCTGCATCTTTAAATTCAATGCCCCCGGTATCGATCAAAGCAAACTTCTGTCCAAGCCACTCAGCATCTCGATACAGTCGATCTCTCGTCACCCCGGGCATATTTTCTACAATGGCTACCAGCCCTCCGGTAATACGATTAAATAACGTGGACTTCCCAACATTCGGACGTCCCACAATAGCTACAACAGGTTTACTCAAAGCGTTCCACCTCCAAAGAATATCCAATCACTTGCTCTAAAAATGAGAGCCCATGGTTTTCGACAATAATCGCCGTTCCATTCACCGTTTCTTCTAACCATTTGACGCTCAGATCGTCGAGAAAGATGTCTTCATCTGCCTTAAGCATGACCTGCGGAATGAGAAACTCCTCGCCTGACAAATCTCCTAATTGCTCGGCGATATCCTGAGCCGTAACCAAGCCCGCAGCCGTGACGGAGGGTCCAAAAAAATCATTGCGTATGGCGTGTACCGTGAGCGTTATACCTGTCACCTGCTCCATTAAACGTCTGCGCCACACTTCAAACAGCTCTTGCGCTGAAGTTCCAGTAATTAGATGCACCTGGCGTTCTGATATTTTATCCGGCAAATGCTTCCAGCCGGCTTCTAGCTCATTCATGAATTTGCGGGCCATTCCTACACCATTTTCTAATTGTGGAAAGTCATCATATACGGAAGCCTCAGGAAATTCCCGTCCGGCTATAATATAAAATTCATCGGCAAAATACACAACATGCCGACCCATCTGCTCAAAGAAGTGCTTTTGCCACTTCTCAGCTTGATCGAGAACCTCGCTCGCTTCTGCTGACGTGAAGCCCCGCAGTGGAGTAAGCTGTTCGCGGTAGCGGGTTAAACCCACCGGTACGACACCAATCGATTGTACCGAAGGATAGAGCTCAGCTAAGCGTTCGACGGTTTCCCGGAGCACGTCTCCATCGTTATGCTCTGGGACTAAGACAACTTGAGCATGGATTACAATTCCAGCCTCTGCAAACCGTTTGATTTGTTCTGGCAGCTTACCGGCGTGTGGATTCTTCATAAGACGAGCACGTACTTCTGGGTTCCAGGCGTGAACAGAAATATAAAGCGGACTGAGATGCATGCGAAGAATTCGCTCGATTTCTTCCTCACTCAAATTAGACAGGGTGATGAAACTCCCCTGGGTCATTGATAAGCGGTAATCGTCATCTTTATCATAAAGACTTGCCCTCAATCCTTTCGGCATTTGGGCAATAAAACAAAATGTGCAATTATTTCGACATACCTTTAAACCCTCAGCACTTATCGTCTCGACCTCTAACCCTAAGAATTCTCCAGAATCCTTCTCTATGTCAATCTCCCAAAGTTCACCAGTTGGTTTTTCGATCAGCAGAGTATAATCGTCTTCGGATATGCCAAACTGAAAGTCAATAATATCGTTAATTTCTTCTTCATTCACAGCCAGAACACGGTCTCCGGCTTGAAGCTCCATTTCTTCTGCAATACTCCCTGGGTTAACCGCCGCGATCACAAGCCCCTTAGGCAAAATAGTTCCTCCTCCTGACATTCCAGATCAGGGCATATTTTTCCAGCCTCAATCGCTTTCAAGTATACTACAAAACTCACACACCTGCTACAGCAGTTCTTGTTCTTGTTCTTCCGCGGGCTCATAGGCCTTGTAATAATACCAGCCTAGACGCAGTCCAGCCCATACTGCAAAGAATCCCACCCCGAAATTCCAAATAAACGGATCAGGAAAATCTACACGCCATACAATCCCCTCATAAGAAAAACGCACAAAAAGTTGGTTCACAAGAAGGCTTGCTGTGAAAGTGGCTGCTGTTCCCCAATACGATTTAGCGGTCACCCCTGCGACAACGACCAGCACCGCCGAAAAAATCCAGGCTTCATAAGGTATCACCCCAGGTTGATTGACGAGAAAAAGCGTTTCAAGGCCTGCGACAAAGCTCGTAAAGACGAGTGGCAAGAAACGACGATTAGAACGTTGCCACGCCCACTGCCAAAAAGCAAGCATAACGGCCAACCGTGCGAAGTGCCAATGCCACGGCAAGCTCGCAGGGAAAACTACCTCAAAACATTTTCCTATTAACCAGGCGATCATCAGCATCAGGAAAAAACGTCGAGAGGCTCGTTTTTCAACCCACGTAGCAAGCGCTAAGAAAAGAATCACCCATTCTCCGTAAGGGAACTCCAAATAAACCCCTCCTCAAAAAAACGGACTCTGTGCTCCTATTATTCCCGTTTAAGTGGAGTTTACACAGAGACCTTTGAGAGGTTAGTTGCCATATGGCTCACTGGAGCTTTTTTACGATAACGGGATATATTTAAGATCAAGCCAAGTTGAGTCAAGGTAATAATAAGGGAACTTCCTCCATAGGAGATGAGGGGTAGAGTAATCCCGGTTACCGGTAATACCCCGGTCACAACGCAGAGGTTAACGGTTGTCTGAATCGCTAAGGAGGATATCAGACCAAAACCTAAGAGTCTTCCAAACCGATCCGGGCAATCACGAATCACATGATAGGAGCGAGCATACAACGAAACTAAAAGGGTTAATAACAGCAAGGCGCCCAATAAGCCTAGTTCCTCTCCGACGATCGCGAAGATCATATCGGTATGATTTTCTGGTAAAAATCCATATTTTTGCATACTTCGACCCAAGCCAACCCCAAACAAACCACCCGATCCAAAGGCAATCTCGGCATTTGTAATTTGGTAGCCATCATTTGAGGCATATTTCCATGGATCTAACCAGACAACAATCCGTCTCCATTGATAACCATGAATAAAATAAAACAGTGGAACCCCTAACGCTGGGATAGCTGCGATAAACCATTTCGTCGGAAGTTCAGTCTGAAATAAGATCACGGCACTCGTCATGGCGATAACCATCGTCGTTCCTAAATCTGGTTGCTTATACACGAGACTAAGAATGAGAATCGAAACCGGCAGCAGTATGCCCAGCGGGATGCGCCAATTCTTGCCGCGCTGGATGGGATATCGATCGAGTATATGCGCATAAAAAAGCACAAGGCCTAGTTTAGTAATTTCAGAAGGTTGAAGACTAAAGCCTAGAATTTTGATCCAACGAGCTGCGCCTAACGCTGTAACACCTGCGTCCGAAGAGATTACAGCAATAAGTAACCCTATACTGACAAAAATGCCAATCCCAGCAAACCGTCGCCAAAACGTATAGGGGACAAAAACGGCGATCAGCGCAAAAAGAGAACCGATCAAGGTCCACTTTAGTTGTTGGAAAACATAATAATACGTGTTTTGCGTAGCATTGAACCCGCTCACCGCACCGGCACTTAACACCATAATTAATCCAAAGGCTATGAGTGCCAGTGTTAAAAATATGATTGGGAAATCAATTGGGTGAGTTGGTTTCAATTTAGCCATTTGGATCACCTTCCTTCTCAGACAAATAAGCGAACTTAACTAAAGACACGTTTCTCCCTTTTGCTTAAGGCACATTCAAGTAAATAACCAGTCAGTATGCCAGTCTATTTTGTGTCATACTGCGTCGGCATGTTCACCTAATAGCCCCGCTATGAGGTGAACATACCTCCTTGTCTGACGCAAAATATCCAAGGCATCTTTGACTTGTTATTTTCTTTCATATGCCTAAGAGGACAGCAAGCACATTTGCGTCGATGAATGCAAATGTGCTTGCGTGACAGGCCAACTGTGAACGGCTAAGACACTTCCTCCCTATTCCTCTTGTTTCTCCGTGAGAACGATCTCGCCTAGGGCATCACCGATCGTAACTTGTTCTATTTCCGGTTGTGAAGCCATCGCTTCGACATCATTAGCTCGTGCCGCGTCTTCGACCATCTCGCGCATACTAAGACTGATTCGTTTCTCCTCGGGCTTACACTCAATCACCTTAGCACTCACCTTATCGCCAACTTTTAGCACCTCTTCGACCTTATTGATACGATGATTGGCTAGTTGGGAGATATGAACTAAACCATCGACCCCATCATCAATCCCCACAAAGGCGCCAAACGCAACAATTCGTACGACGACGCCTGAAACTATAGCGCCCAAAGGGTATTTTTCTGCCACTTGAGCCCAAGGACTCACTTTAAGTTGTTTAAGCCCTAGGGATAGTTTTCCAGTCGCTTTATCATACTTTAAGATTTGGACGTCGACGACGTCTCCTGTTTTCAGTAGCTCCGAGGGATGCTTGATCCGGGTATAGGACATTTCTGAGACATGCAGCAATCCGTCCATTCCACCAATATCTATGAAGGCGCCAAAATCAGCGAGTCGTCTCACGACCCCCGACACAATATCGCCCTCTTTGAGGGATTCAAGTAACTGTCGACGTTTATTAACTTGCTCTTCTTCTAAAATAATCTTTTGGGAAAGAACAACTTTACGTTTGTTTGGATCAAATTCAATAATCCGTAACCGAAGGGTTTGACCTAAAAACTGGTTTAGATCTTCAACATACCCGAGCTGTAATTGAGAAGCAGGAACAAATCCACGCATTCCCAAATCAACGAGCAAACCACCCTTGACAACCTCAACGACGACCGCTTGAAGCTCTTCTTTACTCTTCGCTAGTTGTTCCAGTCGTTTCCTGGCATTCTCTTCATCCACTTGCCGTTTGGAAAGAACCGTATGTCCTTCTTTATTTTCAACACAGATCACTATGGCTGTAATATCATCTCCGACTGAGGGAAGATTCTCAAGGTGTACTTGACGGAAACCTTTTTCGTCGACAAAGGGAATGACTCCCTCTGATTTCCAGCTAATATCCACAAATATCTCATCATTTGTAATTTTAACGACCTTACCAGTTACCTTAGCCCCCACGTTAAGATCTTGAAAACTCTCAAACCAATTGGCCATATCCATTTCACTTTCATCTAATTCCGAGACTCCTACCTCTTCAAGCGGGAGTGATACCCCGCGCTCTGCTTCTACAGGTGTAGGTGTAGGCTCCTCCACCGAAGTCTCGATGTTTGAGTTTTGTTGATCAAGTTCACTTATTTCTGTCATTTTTTTATAAACCCCCTCAATTATCCAATCTGGCGTCGAAGCCCCTGCGGTTAAACCCGCACTTGTTGCCCCTTTGAACCAGTCGACATCTAATTCTTCTGCTGTTTCGATCAGGTATGTTTTGGTAAGTTCTGCACAGATACTCGATAGCTTTTGAGTATTAGCACTATTTCGTCCCCCCACCACCACCATAACGTCAACGGTTTGGGCTAATTCCCGCGCAGCCTTTTGTCGTTCTGCCGTGGCGTTACAAATCGTGCTATGAACGGTGAGGTTTTCAGTATGTAGTTTTAGCTCTTCTACAATCTCTCTGAAACTTTCCGCAAGTTGGGTTGTCTGAGCTAAAACGGCCAGTTGCGGGTAAAATGGTAGCTCTTTGGCTTCCTCAAGGGTTTGGATGGGTATGGCATGATTCCCAGCCCAGCCCAGAATTCCCTGCACTTCAGGATGATGTTTATCTCCCATGACAATCACTTGCTGTCCCATCTGAGTCGACTCGGCTGCCAATCGTTGAGCTTTCTGAACAAACGGGCACGTCGCATCCACCACTGGAATCCCTTTACTTTCTGCCCCCTGATAGACACTGGGGCCTACACCGTGAGACCGGATAATTAGGGCTTGTCCACCTGATACCTCTTCCAAATCATTCACAACCTGAATCCCTCGCTCTGCCAAGCGCTTAACAACCTGTTGATTGTGAATGAGTGGTCCGAGGGACACAGACGGGGAATTTTCCCCTGTACGTTCAGCCATATCCAAGGCACGCTTGACCCCAAAACAAAAACCAGCTTTGGCCGCCAGTTTAACCTTCATAACCAAGGACCTCCCTATAAATCGTAAAGCTTTAATTCTCTACTCTGTCTCTAAATTCCTGCTAATAGCAGCATATTATTCGCGCAGGTGTGTTCCCTTTCTTAATTAACCTTCAATTCCAGCATGGCCTGCATGATACGATCAGCAATCCATTCCCTACGGTTTTCTTTTTCTATTCCAACGGGTGCCTGCAACATTTCAGGGGTCATCGGCTTACCAATCACAACAACAATCTTTCCCCAGCCCTTGGTTAACAGGCTCCGTGTCCCAAATATTTTGATAGGGACGACTGTTGCTTTGCTTTTTTCCATGAGCAGAACAATCCCTGGTTGGCCTTTTTGGATTTCTCCATCCTTGGACCTTGTCCCTTCAGGAAATAGCCCTAATACACGCCCCTCTTTTAAGATTGCCAAAGATTGACGGATCGCATTCATATCCCCCTGCCCTCGTTTAACTGGAAAGGCTCCGAGCGATCGGGAAATATTGCTTATAACAGGTATTGAAAATAATTCTTCTTTGGCCATGAAAGAAACCCTGCGCGGTATGCTGCAGCCTGCGACAATAGGATCCCACATACTTTGGTGGTTCACCGCTAAGATAACAGGGCCTTCAGCCGGCAGATTTTCCACACCTTGGACCTTCCAACGCATCAACTTAAATTGGAAGCGAAACATCCCTTTCGCAAATTCATATAAGGTCATCTTCCATCCTCCTGTGCCATTGCAACAATTTTAGCAACGATCTCTTCCACACTTAAACCCGTAGTATCTAGAATGACGGCATCATGGGCAGGCTCTAGAGGGGATACCTCTCGTTCCGTATCCTGTTGATCACGTTTTTGCATATCATGAGAGACTTCTTCAAGGAGTACCTCTTTCCCTGCTTTGACAAGTTCCAACCACCGGCGATTTGCTCGTTCCGTTAACGACGCGGTTAGGAAGATTTTCAGCGAGGCATCTGGCAGGACATGGGTTCCTATGTCACGCCCGTCCATCACCACTCCCCCTCGCTCAGCCTCCCTACGCTGCAATTCAACCAAGCGTTCCCTGACTCCCAAATAAGCAGCAACGGTAGAAACAGCGCGAGAAACTTCCGGATTCCTGATCGCCTGTGTGACATTTTCCCCATCACACCAGACCGTTCCTTCCGCTGAATGATCTAAAATAACTTCCGTGGTTTTAGCAAGGTGAGATACACTATGTTCGTCTTCTAATCGAATTTTGCTCTGTAATGCTTTATAAGCAATTGCCCTATACATGGCACCTGTGTCAACATAGAAAAGCCTTAATTGTTTCGCGATGCGTTTTGCAACCGTGCTCTTACCAGCCCCAGCAGGACCATCGATCGTAATCTGCATTTTTTGACTGTGCTTCATCCTTAAAAGCTCCTTTTATCTCATCACATTAAGCTTGCTGCAAGTAATGTAGCAACGATGTTATTTAACGCATGCAAACCAATCGCAGGGTAGAGAGATTTGTACTTATCATACAGGTAAACTAAGAACATGCCTAACATAAAACGAGGGAAAAATCCGTAGGCTTGGAAATGAAGCGTGGAAAAGATCGCAGCGCTCAACACAGCTGACGTCCATTTTCCAAAATAAGCTTGCAAGCTACCAAAAATAACCCCACGAAATAACACTTCTTCGACCACAGGGGCTAAAACACCTGCTAAAATCAGATTCAGAATCAAGGTGTACCATGTGGCCTGTCCTAGTAATTTGGAATAGACATCCGTTTCCGGTGGGGTTAATCCATGCTGGTAGAGAAAAATCGCATAACTAATATTGATTAGCCAAGTTAAGGCATATAATCCCAAGACTTTTGGCAGGGCTTTTTTTAATGCCATGGAATTTAAACCAAAATCCGACCATTCCCAGTGCCGAACACTCTTCACAGTCCAGACTAAGAGTACAAATAATAATTGAGTCACAAACGCATTAAGATATAATAAAATCCGTTCATAGGGCAAGCGCTCCATTAACCAGTACGTGCCAAAAGCCAAGATAACGTAAATACAAGCGATCCCGCCTAATACCATCGCCAAATCGACCCAACTTAAGTTTCGTTTCACATGAAAATTCGATGGGGTTTCTTCGTTCATATTCACACTCCTTTCCCTGTTATCGGCACATATTTTTTTAATATTATCTCAGACTATACTAGAAGGAGGAATTCATATGCGTCCATCGGATACAACCCTGCAAATATATCATCGTCATTTTAAAATTCCCCTAGAGACTTATTTCAATACAGTTTCCGATTTTTTGGATCCCTGGGATGAGCGAGCTTATCAACATGTTGTCCATCAACGCTTAGAAGAATCGAACGATTGCGGTATTGTAGGCATGGTGCGCCAAGAAAAGGATGAACAATATATCTATTTAGATGCTGCTATTCGTTACCCGACTAGTAATGGACAAAAGACCCCGTCTTAATTACCTTATATTTCCGGGATGAATTCGACTCGAATAAGCCATTATAAACTAAAGAAAGGAGGATTTCCAATATGTTTTTCAATCAAAGACCCTACCATGGTCACGGACACGGAACTCTCTTTGTTCTCAGCCTCGTTGGCGCTTTTTTACTGGGGCGAAAATCTGAAAGGTACGGCCTTTCTATTGTATCACGAGGGTGCTGCTGTTCAGACGAACTTGAAGACGATGATATGATGAGCGATCCTAACCTGAACTATCCAGAATAACAATTTCGATAGTGAACGGACACTCCGAGGTTTTCTCGGAGTTTCTCTTTTTATTATACCCGCAAACGTTGTTCAATGGGCTCCGTGCGGAAATATTTCATCTGAGTGACCGGTACTAGGGGTAGGCCGCTGTCTAGGGACAGTGGTTGAAGCTCACTCAGAAGTTGCGGCCATTGTTCAATAGCTTCAGAATTTAATAAATCAAACATCGAAATAACCTTTTCAACACTTATATCATACAGCTTATGCCAGGTCATCTGATGGAGTTCACCGGTTACAGGATGTAGCCAATCTAAATTTGCATCGAAAAACGCTAAATTCAGCGGCTGAGTGTAGAATAAAGCTTCATATTTTTCAACCCAGGGATGCCCCAAACGGCCGTAGAAAGCTAAAATACGCCGTGGGGTAGACCAACGAAACGCTGTTTGTAATAAACGATAATTCCGCCATGCCTTCTCAAAATGCGCCAAGCTATGTTTATCTCCCAGCTTCGCACAATACCCTTCCAGTAATTCAAACGCTTGTCGTCCTGCTTTGCCTGTGTCACGCCATAGATCCATCAAGTTCAACGGATAATCGATCGGATCAGCGACCTCTAACCAACGATCAATCGCCGTCTCTAACAAACGATGACGAAACACCGCCTTCTCCCGTTCCTCTGCGTCCACCGCAAAATAATTCCCACTCATATAATAAACCATGGGATGGAAGGTACTATCCGCTACAAAGTGTGTCAACATGCCTAGCAGGAAAGCCAGTTGGGTGTCTTGATGGTTCTGAGATAGTGCCCTCTCCATCATTTCGATTATTGGCTCCAAGGTATTCTCTCCATTCACTCCATGGAGTTGGTTTGCCCTTCTTTCAAGGTTCGCTTCAGTGGGCTTCGATAAATCATAAAAGGCAATGTCGTGGGCGATGGCGCCAAAATAATACATTGCAGGGTTGCAGTTGATAATTTTTCTAACTTGAGTAGTGACTCCCCTTCGCAAAGCTGCATGAGCAATATGCCAGTGTGTTAATTCTTTTGGCATAACTACACCTCTACTCCTTTAACAGTTTAGTTTATTATAATTAGCAAAACCCGCTATGTCGACTTAATTCAACACAGCGGGTTAGCTATTAACCATCCTATTAGTAGAGTCCTCTTCAAAATCCTCTATCCCTAAATATAATAGTTAACGAGTTAACCTATTTGCTTGAGCATATAGGTCACAATACCAATTGCCACAACATTTGATCGATTGTCCAAAACTTCGACTGTTGTCACGATAAGCTGTTTTCCTTTTTTTACAATCTTAGCATAGACAAATATATCTGAGTCTACCACGGGTAACAAATAGTTTACTTTTAATTCCACGGTTGAAGCCGCGTAATCTTTGCCAACTGCCTCATTAACTGTTACTGCAGCAGCGGCATCTACAGCGGTTGAGATGATCCCTCCATGCATGCCTCCGTATATTTGCCTCAGATTGTCAGTATTTTTGACATGCACCCCAGGTCGCCCTTCCAAATCACGCACTATTTTCATACCAAGGTATTTCCATACATTCCCTGACTCAAGGAAATCTAGATCCATCGCTATCCCCCCCTATCGCTGCTACCAAAGTCTTACCACTCACTCATATCTGAAGTGGACTCTAGTCAATTATATTTTCTATAATCATTGCCAAGCCTTGACCTCCAGCAATACAGAGTGTTGCCAAACCATAACGCGCTTGACGTCGTCTCATTTCATGTAAGAGCGATACTACAATTCGAGCTCCAGTATTTCCGATAGGGTGTCCAAGGGCAATTGCGCCACCATTTACGTTGACTTTTTCAGTACCTAAGCCCAGATCCTTGAGTACTGCCAAAGATTGAGCAGCAAAAGCCTCGTTCAACTCTATCAAATCAATATTATCCAGCGTCAAGCCTGCCCTGGTCAAGGCTTGTCTCGTTGCGCTTACGGGCCCGATGCCCATAATTTCTGGGGAAACACCCGAGACCCCTTCAGAGATGATCCTTGCCCATGGTTTGATTCCCAAATCTTTTGCTTTATTGGCAGACATCAAAATTAAAGCAGAGGCTCCATCGTTTCGTCCTGAGGAATTTCCGGCTGTAACTGTACCGTTTTGTTTAAAGGCTGGCTTAAGTGCGCTTAATGCTTCTATAGTAGTCTTTCGGGGGTGTTCATCAACGTCAAAATAAGTCGTTTCACCCTTGCGTTTAGGAATTGGAAAAGGAGCAATTTCTTCCTTGAATTTACCCAACTCAATCGCTGAAAAAGCTCGCTTTTGGCTCTGTAATGCAAACTCATCTTGTTCCAGCCTACTAATGTTGTACTTAACGGCTAAATTTTCGGCAGTCATACCCATCGTCAATTCTCCGTACTCATTCGCAGGTTGAGAACGAGGCTGGCTCTCAGTATTTGGGTCTAGTAATAAAACATTTCCGGCATTTGCTCCAAACCGGACTTGACGATTGTAGTAAGGGGCTGTACTCATAGACTCAACCCCTCCGACGACAACCGTGTCATTTAAACCCAAAGCAATCTGGTGTGATCCATTGAGTATTGCCTGCATCCCCGATCCACACTGTCGATGAACCGTGTAACTAGGCACTTCCACGGATAATCCCGCAATAAGTGCACTTAAACGGGCAATATTGGGATTATCAGCACTTTGCTTAGCATGACCGAGAATTACTTCATCCAGCTTTTCTATCTCTTGGCCGATGCGTTTGAGTGCCTCCCGAATTACAAAGGCGCCTAAATCCTCTGGCAAAACGTTTTTAAGGGCTCCACCAATCTTACCTACTGCTGTCCGGGTTGCTGATACGATAACTACATCTTCCATTGAATCTCCCCCTTATTTTAGGTAATTCATTCCCATTAGATAATCAGAGTTGTAAGCTTGCCTACTTACCCTTAAATTTAGGAGGTCTTTTTTCTAAAAAGGCTGATAATCCTTCATGACGGTCTTCCGTACTAAATAAAACTGTCTGGGCCAACCTCTCAATAAAAAGTCCTGAATTTAGGTCTGTATTTATACCTAAATTGATTACTTCCTTAGCGATGCAGACAGCAGTGGGTCCTTTTAACAGTATTTTTCGAGCCATTTCTATAGCTGATTGGACTGCCTCACCTAGCGGAACAACCTTGTTGACAAGCCCAATTCGCAAGGCCTCCGCAGCATCGATTATATCCCCTGTAAGGATTAATTCCTTCGCTTTAGCAACACCTATAAGACGGCTCAGTCGTTGGGTTCCCCCTGCTCCGGGCAAAATGCCCAAGGTTAATTCTGGTTGCCCCAGCTTGGCATTATCTGAGGCAATTCTAAGGTCACAGGCTAAAGCAAGCTCGCAGCCACCGCCTAAGGCTACACCGTTTACGGCTGCAATTGTTACTTTCTTCATGGCGGCAAGTTGGCTAAGAATCGCTTGATTCTCATTAAAATAGGTTTCTAAAACTGTACGTTCTAATAAAGCTGCTACATCTGCTCCAGCCACAAAGGCTTTTTCCCCTGCTCCTGTAAAAATTACCACCTTAATCTTGTCATTATGTTCAACGAAGTTAATTACATCTGCTAATTCCCTTACTGTCTGCCTATCCAAAGCATTACGTACTTGGGGCCGATTAATAGTAACTATACCAATACCTTCATCAACTTCGAGGCAAATATTCTTAAGCTCCATGTTCAGTCCCCCTATTTGTCGGTGTAATCATATACGCCTTTACCTACTTTACGACCCAATCTACCGGCTTTGACGTATTTGACCATAAGTGGAGCAGGTCTATATTTTTCACCAAGCGTTTGGTGTAAATACTCAAGTATCTTTAACCGAACGTCTAATCCAACTAGATCAACCATTTCAAAAGGACCCATTGGATGATTGAGACCAAGTTTTAGTGCCTTATCGATATCTTCAGGTGTCCCAAGTCCTTCCTGTAGCATATTAAATGCTTCGTTACCAATCATGGCATTAATTCTGGTGGTTACGAACCCAGGGTATTCATTAATTTTAACTGTTTCTTTACCCATTTTTTGGCACATTGCAGTAGCAATTTCATATGTTTCCTCTGAAGTCTCTAGGGCGCAGATGATTTCTACTAACTTCATCACATGCACCGGATTAAAGAAATGCAAGCCAATAACTTTCTCTGGTCGTTTCGTAGCAGCTGCAATTTCCGTGATGCTTTTTGCCGAAGTATTTGTAGCTAGAATAGTATGGGCTGGACAGTATTGATCTAACTTGGCGAAAATTTCCCACTTTAACTCAATTATTTCGGGAACCGCTTCAATCACCAGATCAGCGTCGATTACGGCTCTTTCTAAATCTGTGACACAATGTATTCGTGTTAGAGCCTCTTCTTTGGCTTGAGGAGTTACCTTGCCACGATCGACTCCTTTTTGCATGTTTGACTCAATAATTTTAAGTGATTTACCTAGTACCTCATCACTGATGTCCTGCATAGTTACTTCAAAACCATTCAAAGCGCAGACATGTACTATTCCCCGCCCCATTGTTCCTGAACCAATAATTGCGACCCTTTTTAAACTCACAATTTCTCCTCCTTTAGATTAACTCGTACTCTTTTAATAATTGAGAACAGATAATGTTTTTTTGAATTTCTGAAGTACCTTCATAAATCTTGGTAATTCTAGCGTCCCTATAATATCTTTCTATGGGGATTTCTTTCATATAACCCATACCACCATAAATCTGCAGTGCCTTATCAGCTACTCGACAGTACGCCTCTGACGCAAAGTATTTAACAACTGCAGCATCCTTGATTATTTTCATTCCCTGATCTACCATCCATGCTACCTTATAAGTCAAGGCTCTAGTTGCCTGAATGTCTACTTCCATGTCCGCTAGCATGTGTTGAACTGCTTGGAAGGAAGCGATAGGTTTACCGAATTGAACCCTTTGTTGCGCGTATTGAAGACTAAGTTCCAGTAACTTTTGCATCGATCCGAGATTTCTAGCGGCAAGGCCGGCTCTTCCATTGGCTAATATTTTCAGTGCGTTAACATATCCTTGGCCCTCTCGGCCTAGAAGATTTTCCACTGGTACTTCGCAATCTTCGAAAATGATTTCCGCGGTATTGCTACCCCTAAGTCCCATTTTACGTTCCACTGTTCCAATCTTAAAACCAGGAAAATCCTTTTCCACAATGAACGAAGTAATACCTTTGGCTCTTTTAGCCTTATCAGTAGCAGCCATTACCGTAAACACTGTGGCATCCGAAGCATTCGTAATAAAGTGTTTGGTGCCGTTAAGGATATATTTATCACCCTTCAACACGGCGGTTGTTCTCAGGTTGGAAGCATCTGAACCGGCGCCGGGTTCCGTCAGAGCAAAGGCGCCAAATCTACTGCCAGAGGCCAAATCTGGCAGATATTTTTGTTTTTGCTTCTCATTTCCAAGTTCAACAATTCCTACGGTTCCTATCCCGTTATGGGCGCCAATAAAGGTAGTAAACCCGTTAGAGGTCCTGCCTATTTGTTCGAACACCAAACACTTGCCAACCATGTCTAATCCCGTACCACCATATTCCTCAGGGATACTCAAACCAAATAGGCCCATTTCTTTAGCAGTTTCGATAAGGTGACTAGGAATACGATCGTCTTCATCTATTTGCTGCGCCAATGGATCTACTTCTTTATCTACAAAATCTTTTACAGTCCTTACTATCATTGCTAAATCTTCGTCAATATTAAAGTCCATCAATTCTCCTCCTAGTTTTCAATGATTAAACTACACCCTTTTCTCGGAGTAGCACGATATCACTGGTACTATAACCCATTCCTTGTAAGACATCTTCTGTGTGCTGACCTAGTAATGGCGGCGCAAGTCGAACTGATCCCGGCGTTTCCGAAAGCGAATAAGGTATGCCAAGTACCTTTAAATTCCCAATAGTAGGATGATCAACTTCCTGAATCATCCCATTATGAATAACCTGTGGATCAGCTAAAACCTGAGCAATATCATTGATTGGTCCTGCCGGGACACCGGCTTCCTTCAACATATTCGTTATATCTAAAGTGGTTTTCGTATTAGTAAACTTGGTGATACGTGATATTAGTTCTGTACGGTGCTTTACTCTATTAGCATTAACTGCAAATTTCGGATCTTCTTTAAGATCGTCAAAACCAAGTGCATCACACATTTTCCGCCAAAGTCCATCATTCGGAATTGCAATGATAACGTAACTGTCCTTTGTTTTAAAGGCCTGATACGGAGCAATATTCGGATGTGCAGACCCCATTGGTTTGGGGACTTTGCCAGTGGCTAATACCCCTTGAGCTAGATATGTCTGAAGCGATACAATTGAGTCAAGGAGAGAAGTTTCCACATATTGTCCCTTACCATTTTTTTCTCTAACCCAAAGCGCCATCATAACACCCAGTGCCGCGTATAATCCGGTAGTAAGGTCAACAATCGAGAAACCAACTTTAACAGGTGGGCGACCAGGTTCACCAGTAACACTCATTAATCCCCCAATAGCTTGTAAAAGCAAGTCGTAGGCTGGCTCGTTTTTCATTGGTCCCGTTCTGCCAAAACCACTGACGGCGCAATATATCAGTCGCGGGTTAATTTTTTTTAGTTCATCGTACCCTAAACCAAATTTTTCCATGGTTCCTGTTCTAAAGTTCTCAATTAAAACATCTGACTCCAGGACGAGCCGTTTTACGATCTCTCTGCCTTCCTCAGTCTTGAGATTTAGTGTCATACTTCTCTTATTCTTATTTAAGCTCAAAAAGTAACAACTCTCACCTTCCATAGTTGGAGGTATAAAGCCCCTAGTTTCATCACCACTTCCCGGCTGTTCTACTTTGACAACATCTGCTCCCATATCAGCTAGCATCATGCTACAATAGGGGCCGGCCAAAGTACGTGAAAGTTCAAGTATTTTGATTCCCTCCAATGGTCCCATTAAGATAAATCACCTTCCTTAAATATCGTAGTTAATACCAACCTAACCACAGTAAAGGCAAACTATTGATGATGAGTCAAGATCACTGTTCCATACGTGGAATTATGTTCCTTATCTGAATTTATAATATACGCTTATTCTTTTATCGTCAATGGTTTTTCTGAAATTTCAATTTACTCAAGAGTGAAGTTCTTCACAAAAGTATTGTTGAATTGTCTCCAGCAGTTAGTGGTTTATATAAATCCTCGCTTATAGGCACGGAATTCATTATTTCATTAATTGATTAATAAATTCGACTAAGTTTAGAACTTCAATAGAGGTCTCGTGATCACGTAAGTTCTTATCTAATTGTAATTGACAGGCTGGGCAACTGGTTATAACCTTGTTTACTCCTGAATCGATAATTGAATTAGCACGTTGTGATCCTAATATTTGAGAAGTCTCTAGATGACTTGCCATAAATGTTCCTGCAAAACCGCAGCAGCCAGGGTTATAAAATTCTATTAATCTGAGATCTGGAATGAACTTAAGAACGCTTCTCGGTTTATCTTTAATCTTTTGCCCATAACGCAAATGACAGGGATCATGGAATGCAACGGCTCCCGAATAAGGTCTTAAAACATCAGGGTTTAGATATTGAAATAACAATTCACTAATATCGAGAACTTTTGTTTGGAATTGTTTGCCTTCTTGTTTTAAAAAATACTCTGGTAAATGCTTTAAGGCATGTCCGCAGGAAGCACAATCGGTTACGATCAAATCAGCATTGGATTCGTTGAAAGTTTGGATATTAAATCGGACGAGCTCCTCTGATAACTCTAAATCTCCACTGGTCCAGGCGGGCATACCGCAACATTTCTGTTCGGGAATAACCACACTGAAGCCTAACTTCGTTAAAATTTTATACGTTGATTGTCCAACGCTTTGACTGATAAAATTATTCATGCATCCTATAAAATAGGCGATTTTTAAATTATTATTATTAGTACTTTGAGTTATCTTAGGTAAAGACACCGAAAGAGGATCTTTCTTTAAATCTAACGTTATTTTCTGATAATAAGGCCAATAAGGCTGTACTTTACCAATATATTGAAGAGGTTTGTCAATTCTCATCTTATGTAACAGATAAAGGCTCTTAAAAGAAGTCTTTAATCGATCTTTTCTTAACATATAACGAATCAGTTTACGTTTAGGTCTTTGGACGGACTGATTGACTATAGACCTGCCGAGAACGATAATTGTGTTTGTAGAAACACCATTCTGACACAAATCAGCACATCGACCACACAGAAGACAAAAATCTAAAATCTCTTGAAGCTTTGGGCTTGGGAGTATTTCTTTCTCTGTAAGGAGAGAAATCAAATGCAATTTACCCCTTGCTACCGCGGTTTCTTGTTTGACTTCGGCATATAATGGGCAGATTTGTTGGCAATTTCCGCACCTACTACATAAATCAAGCATCCCTTGCAACTCTTTAATATTAACCATGACATCCCCCAAATTCATCGTATTTGAACGAGTTCCCTTTAAGAGAATGGCAGACCCACCGAATCCCCTGCAAATATCTTTCCAGGATTCAAAATCCCTTTAGGATCCATGGCGTGTTTGATGGCTTGCATTGCACCAATTGTATCCTTGTTCAATTCGTGACCCAGGTAGGGCGCTTTCGTTATGCCAATACCATGTTCTCCAGATAAGGTTCCTCCAAGGGAAATCGTAAGATTGAACAAGTCTTCTACAGCTTTCTCAACTCGTTCCATCTCGTCAAGATCTCGAGAGTTAACAAGAAAGTTGGGATGCATATTACCGTCCCCAGCATGACCAGCAAGGGCAAGTTTAAGGCTATACTTCTGAGCAATCTCTTTGATGCCCTTAACAAATTCAACGAGTTTGTTTCTTGGTACGGTCGCGTCTTCACTTACACGGGTTGGATTCAATTTAAGTAATGCAGGGGCGAAAGCACGGCGAGCAGCCCAAAGTTGTTCACTTTCCTCCTCGTTATGAGCAACTGTTATTCGGTTCGCACCACATTGTATACAAACCGCTTGGATCATTTGGATCTCCCGTTCAACTGTTTCTATAAAACCATCAACTTCCATAAGCAGGATTGCTGCAGCATCCAGTGGGAGCCCTATACGAAGGGTTTCCTCAATACAGCGAAGGGAAACATCGTCTAAAAATTCAAGTGCTGCAGGAACAATACGGGCTGAAATAATTCCAGATACAGTCTCGGCTGCCTGTTCTATATGAGAAAACACAGCCATAATAGTTTTCTTAGCCTCTGGTTGAGGAATGAGTCTCAAGGTCGCTTGAGTGATAATTCCTAACGTCCCCTCTGAGCCAACGATTAGACGGGTCATATCATAGCCCGTTACGTTTTTTATAGTTTGCCCGCCGAAAGTCCAAATTTTTCCGGCAGGTGAGATTACTCTTAAACCAAGAACATAATCGCGGGTTACTCCGTATTTAAAACATCTTGGGCCTCCAGCATTTTCCGCAATATTTCCTCCGATAGTGGAAATCTTAAAGCTCTGTGGATCCGGAGGATAATAGAGATGGTGATGTTCAACTTTTTTTTGCAAGAATCCAGTTATTACCCCAGGTTGGACAATGGCCGATAAATTCTCCGGATTAATTTCGATTATACGATTCATGTGAGTGAGAGAAAGGACTATTCCTCCTTTTACAGGTACAGAACCAGCGGTAAGACCAGTACCCGCACCTCTTGGAATTATTGGCACCTCAGCCTCATTGGCAAGGGTTAAAAGGCTTGCAACTTGTTCTTCATCGGTTGGAAAGACCACAAGATCCGGAATGTGTCGATGGAAACTGGCGTCATACGCATAAGTCAACCGTTCCTCAACTTCGGTCATGACCGATTGCTTACCAACTATATTCACGATCTGTTGAAGTACCCCTTTGCTTAGCAAAACTTCACCCGCCTTCCTTCTTCTCGTTATAAAAATATCACGTTTAAAACAAGCCCCAATATTAAACCGCAAATTGGCAAAATATTGAGGCCATAATACTATGCTTTACTTCGCAATTCCGGCTTCCTTAAAGAACTTTAAGCTTGCTGGATGTAAATCAAGACCTAGATCTTTTGTAACCGTGTCTTTATTCATATATTCAAGGCTCTTATGGACATTCTTTAGTTCTGGAAGACTTTCATAAATGGCTTTCGTAATTTTATACGCTAACTCTTCTTCCATATCCTTGCGAATAACAAGAATTGCATTACTACCTAAACAAGGTGAATCTTCCACTTGCCCCTTATATGTTCCGCCTTTAATCGTTACATAGCTGTATCCTGGGTTAATTTTTTTAAGTTCTTCCATTTTCTCAGGTCTTAAGGGGATAAGTCTTATTCCACTTCCTGTCTGGGCTATTTCTTGAATGGAAGGGGCGGGCCAGGTCGTAATGGGATCAAACATATCAATTTGCCGATCTTGTAACAGACTAGCTGAATCGCTGTAAGAAACACGTTCAACCTTGGACATATCTTCAAATTTGAGACCATGGGCTTGCAAAACTATTCGAGTTAAGGTTTCTCCTGATAAGCCTTTCGGCCCAGGAGAAATGGCTTTTCCCTTAAGATCTTCAAATTGTTTAATATTTGAATCTGCACGCACCACCCATTGAAGTGCAGAAGGATAAAGCGAAATGAGCGCTGAAACGTTGGTCATGGGTTTAGCAAAGCTTTCCTTACCGGCCATGGCTTCATAGGCGGTATGGGAATAGGTGATGCCAATATCGTACATCTTTTGATCCACACCTTTGACATTGGCTTCACCACCACCCTGCTGAACAGAGACTATTGTTCCAGGAATTTTATCTTGAATAATCTTCCCAAGTGCACCACCAAGAGGATACCAGGTTCCACCGGCAGGGCCACTCGCAATCGTTAAATTAATAGTTTTCGGAGCAGCAGGTGGCGTAGCAGTACTATCCGGGGTCGCTGCTGGCTTAGTAGAACCACATCCTGTAGTACTCAAGATTAGGCTACTCATTAACGCAATTCCTATAAGTTTAGAAATCTTTTTCATAGTTCTCCCCCTCATTAATTTTATGGTGTAACTTCACGATACCCTACTTCAAACGCCTCAAGATTGAGTGGAACTACTTTTTCAGGCAATTCTTCCTTTAGTTTCCTAATTACACTCTCGTTTTCGAGAATCGGACAAAGTTTAAGGATCGCACCCAATGCAACTGAGTTAATCACTTTAGAATTTCCTAACTCAATTGCCCTTTGGTTGAAAGAATAGCCTTTATCATTCATCCGTTTGTTACTTATTACAGTATCGTGATCATAGAGAATAATACACTCGCTTGTTACATTATCTTTGTATTTATCATACGCGGCTTGGCTCAACGCCAAAATAAAATTGGGCTTGTCGCACTTCATAAAATAGATTTCTCCATCACTAATGATAACCTCAGCCTGGCTAAACCCTCCTCTCGATTGTGCACCGTAGCTTGAAGTTTGGATAACCTTTTTAGCTTCGGATATTGCGGCTTTTGCTAAAACCGCCCCTGCTAAAATCAGCCCTTGGCCTCCTGTTCCAGCTAGAATAAACTGCCATTGTTTCTTCTTCAACGTTCCCCCTCCCTTTCAGTCCCATTACGACTGTTAATTTGTTGGTACATTGTATAAAAATCAGGGCGATCTTTATTAACAAATGCCCCAATTACGAAATGTTGTGCTTGTTCCTCTTCC
Source organism: uncultured Desulfosporosinus sp. (assembly GCA_927405585.1). Classification (GTDB taxonomy): domain Bacteria; phylum Bacillota; class Desulfitobacteriia; order Desulfitobacteriales; family Desulfitobacteriaceae; genus Desulfosporosinus. The sequence goes on along the minus strand of CAKMJS010000011.1, from coordinate 53,323 downwards.
GTCATTTGTTGATATTTAGCCACAGGTACGCCTTTCTCCTTAAGCCAATGCATATTAGCGACCGGACTGGGATTAATATTATATCGTCCGAAGTACGTCGGACAGGGTGTTATTACTTCAACAACACTGAAGCCTTTTTTTGTAATGGCTTGCTTAAGAAGATTTTTTAAACTGACTATATGGTAGGGCGTTGTTCGTGCTACAAAATTTGCTCCAGCAGTTTCTGCGAGTGAGCAAATATCAAAACCCGGTTCAGCATTACCTAGAGGAGACGTTGTAGTTTTGCTATTAAGTGGCGTCGTCGCAGAATATTGACCTCCGGTCATTCCATAATTGTAGTTATTAACGACAATCGCGGTTAAATCAATGTTGCGTCTTGCCGCATGTATAAAGTGATTTCCCCCTATTGTTACGGCATCTCCATCGCCCATTAAGGTTACAACCGTGAGATCTGGGTTTCCTAATTTGACGCCCGTTGCGTAGGCTAAAGCACGACCATGTGTGCCATGAAGGGCATGCGTTGCAACATAATCATCGGACTTTCCCCAACAACCAATGCCGGTTACTGTGACAACGTCTTTTGGCGCTAACCCTAATTCAGCCAAAGCCATTGTATAAGCACGTAAGACGATTCCATCGCCACAACCAGGGCACCAAATATGAGGCAAATGCCTTTGATCTAAGAAATCCTTGTGGGTATGAGTGGTCATGAACGCATTACCTCCTCGATTTTGGACATAATTTGGGAGGGTATGATCATTTCTCCATCGATACGGGTAAGGGAGTAGATTGGGGTGTGGGAAGAATTTAAACGTTGTATTTCCTGGGCAACTTGTCCTAGATTCATCTCGGCTACAATGACAGCTTTGGCCTGATTGAGTGCTTCTTTGACCTGTGCATCTGGGAAAGGCCAATGGGTTATTATTCGCAGTAGATTAACAGACAACCCTTTTTCTTCAGCATCGACGACTACCTGTTTTGCGGTCCTTGAGACAGCTCCATAGGCTATGATGCAGAGATCAGCATTCCGTGCTCCAAACCATTCCACTTGAACGATATCCTCGATATTCCGATCTATTTTTCGGTGGAGCCGACGCACTAATTTGTCTGCCGTTTGTGGTTTACTATTAGAAAAACCAGTTTCATCGTGACAAGAACTGCTGATATGAACGATATAATCAGAACCAAAGGGAGCGATCGCTGGAATATCATCGTCTCCTGTTTGGTAGGGTCGATATTCTTCAATCGATTGGGTCGGAACTTTCCGATTAATAATTTCCAGATCATCCAACTGTGGAATAACAAGATCCTCTTTCATATGACCAATTACTTCATCAGTGAGTATGATAACTGGGGTGCAATATTTCTCTGAAAGGTTAAACGCTCGTACGGTTAAATCGTAGTATTCTTGGACTGATGACGGGCTTAACACAATAATTGGGTGATCTCCATGAGTTCCCCAACGCGTTTGCATGACATCTCCCTGTCCAGGGCGTGTCGCAAGAGCTGTACTTGGGCCGTTCCGTTGAACATTTACCACAACACAGGGAACTTCCGTGTAGATGGCCATCCCGAGATTCTCTTGCATGAGCGAAAACCCAGGGCCACTTGTTGCGGTAAACGATTTGGTTCCTGCCGCAGATGCTCCAATCACGGCTGCCATACTTCCCAGTTCGTCCTCCATTTGCAAAAACACGCCTTTAACCTGAGGCAGAAATTCTGCACACAACTCTGCAATTTCGGAAGAAGGTGTAATAGGGTAACCAGCATAAAACCGGGCACCTGCGTCAATCGCTGCGAAAACGCAGGCTTCATTTCCTTGCATGAATTGTTTTCCTACCGGCCTATTCACGAAATCACCTCCAAAGTGATAGCAAAATCAGGGCATCGCCAATCACACAAGTGACAGGATGTACAGTTTTCAGGCGCTGTCACCTGCGGGATCCCATCATTTCGGACTGAAAAAACGTTTTGCGGACAGAATTCCGAGCAAATACCACATCGTTTACATAATCGTTCATCTATTTTGATTTGAACGTTTTCCTTTATTATCATAAGCGTCCTCCCTTAACCAGGCTTTATGAGCAGAACGTATTTAGTCTGCTTAGAAAAATTCTTTAGTCCTTATTAGGGTTTTATGATGACCTTGGCACCGTCTCTTTTTTTTCCGTATTCAAATCCGAGCAGAACCTTTTCTAGAGGCACCGTATAGGTAATTAACTTTGAAAACTCATACTTACCCGAGGCAGCCATATCCAAAGTTCGCTTCAAAGTTTTTCGGGTTACACCATATACCCCTTTGATCGTGAGCTCTCCTCGGACAAGCTCATTCGTCATCAAGTGGGTCTGTTGACTTGTAATTCCGATAAGTAGGAGTTCCCCCTCCTTGCGAAGCATTTTAATACCTCGATTCATTGCTCCCGCAAAACCACTTGTTTCAAATACAAAATCAATGCCTGCCCCTTCAGTGATTTGACGAACTTCTTCAACATCATCACACGCATCGGCATAGATGAGATCCGTTGCTCCAAGCGTTTGAGCGAGTTTCAGACGTTTCTCATCCGCTTGTAAGCCGGTCACAATTAAACAACTTAGTCCATAGTTCGCTAAAATTGTAACAAGGGCTAAACCAATGGGTCCCGGGCCAATAACCACTGCTGAATCTCCAGGTTTTATGCTGGATCTTTCGATAGCATGAACACTTATTCCAATCGCCTCGAGCATACCCGCGATTTCCATCGGGCATTCTTCAGGTAAGAAAAGCACATTCGACTTTTTTACCGCAGCGTATTCTGCCATTCCTCCGTCTTGACGAAAACCATAGGTCAGTGAACGGGCAGGTACTTTATCCATAGGGCTGCCGACTCCATCGCAAAGATTCGTCTGTCCTCGGTAACAAGCGTCACATTCTCCACATGAGATATATGGATTGACCACGACTCGTTTCCCTAAAAGTGCACTACTGGCTGGATCACCCACTTCGGCAATAATTCCTGCAAACTCATGTCCAGGTACCAAAGGAACGTTAATCCAATCATAGCCAGAGGCGCCTTCGTACATGTGTAGGTCACTACCACAGATACTCGCTGCTTGAACCTTAATCAAAACGTCATCAGGTCCAATCTCTGGAAGTGAAACTTCCTCAATATGCATGCCCGGTCCGTAATCGGGTTTAATTAGTGCCTTCATAAATGCCTCTTTTCTTCACTTTCACCTAGTCAAGACTTCTTATTTTTAGAGTTGCACTTTGGCGAAAGGGAGCATCTGTATTCTTCTCAACTTGTTCAAGTGTTACCTCAGAGGCTAGTTCTTCAAGAATCAGTCCTTCTTCATCGACCGAGAAAGTGGCATAATCCGTAATAATGAGATCAACTTTTCGGGTTCCGCTTAGAGGATAGCTGCATTGATCAACGATCTTTGGTTTCCCATCTTTCGTCATATGCGTGGTGGTAACAATGATCTTCTTGGCACCGACAAGTAAATCCATTGCTCCTCCCACTCCCATGATGGCCTTACCCGGAACGGCCCAGTTTGCGATCTGGCCTAACCGATTGACCTGTAGAACTCCTAAGATCGCGACCCCGATATGCCCACCTCGAATCATCCCGAATGAATCAGCACTACTAAAATAAGAGGCACCAATCATCTCAGTTACGGGTAGTTTGCTCGCATTAACGAGGTATAGATCTTCTGTCCCCGGCATAGGTGAGGGGCCAACCCCCAGTTGCCCATTTTCAGTTTGTAAAAAGACCGTGTTAGCATCATTTTGAAAATAGTCCGCAACCAAGGTTGGTATTCCAACCCCTAGATTAACGAAATCCCCAGGTTTGATTTCTTGTGCGGCCCGTTGAGCAATTTTATGTGAGGTGCTATCTTTAGCCAACACGAGCACCTCCCAGTTTAATCTCCGATCTCACGACATAATCCACATAGACATGGGGAGTGATGATCTCTTCTGGATTGAGGTCTCCAGTTTCTACAAGCTCATCAACTTCAGCGATCACGATGTCGGCTGCTGTTGCCATCATCGGGTTAAAGTTCCGAGTGGATTTATAATACGTTAGATTCCCTAGAGAATCAGCTCTGAAAGCACGGATCAGTGCAACGTTGGCGTGTAGCGGCTTTTCAAGTACGTAAAGCTCTCCATCAATTTCACGAACCTCTTTATTTTCTGATAAAAGCGTCCCTGCACTGGATTTCGTATAGAATCCCCCAATTCCTGCACCACCGGCCCGTATAGCTTCTGAGAGTGTACCTTGGGGTAACAATTGAGTTTCTAGAAGTCCTTTTTGAAAATACTCTATAACGTCTGGGTTACTCGTAAAGAAAGACCCTATAGCTTTTTTGACCCGCCCTGCACGTAAAATTTTCCCTAACCCTCTATTTGGCTCCCCTAAGTTATTACTGATGATTGTTAAATCGGTGGCATGTTCTGCATTTTCAAGCGCATAGATCAATGTAAGAGGGGCGCCCACGAGGCCGAACCCTCCGACCATCAACGTATCTCCCGTCTTGATTAGTGCCATGGCCTCTTGCGAGCTTATTAACTTTTTCATAAATAACCTCCCTAGTAAATCAACACAATCATAGCTCTAAACATCTACGGTATCCGACTTAACCTTGATTTCATTCTTTCGATATTTCTGTAGTGCAAAAACAGTACCTAACAGGACCAATCCAAGGAGATCTGTGTAAATACCTTGTTTAATTAACGCTAAGGAAGAAATTATTAGTAGAATTCGTTCAACCCAATTTGCATGTATTAGAAGATATCCTTCCACCGCTGCAGCCAATGCGAAGATTCCAATTAATGCACCGACGGCCGCAAGAATGATTTCCCCTAGAGTACCATTTAAGAGTAGCGCAGGTCCGTAAACAAACATGAATGGAATAATAAACCCAGCGAGGGCAAGTTTGAAGGCAGCCCAGCCTGTTTTAGATACGTCTGAATGGGCTATACCTGCTGCTGCATAGGCAGCAAGGGCAACTGGGGGAGTTACTGCTGAGATAATGGCAAAATAGAAAGCAAAGAGATGGGCAGCAAGCAAGGGAACACCTAATGTCACTAGAGCTGGAACGATCAGTGCAGCTTGAATGATATAAGCTGCAACGGTAGGAAGCCCCATGCCCAAAAATATGGCTGTAACCATTGTGATGATAAGAGCCAAGAGTTGGCTTCCACCAGCAGCTGCCATGATCAAAGCGCTTAAACGAAGACCAACACCCGTCAGAGAAACTATCCCGATAATAATTCCCGCTGAAGCAGTTGCCACGGCAACCTCCACAATTGTTTTACCGGAGACTTCGAACACCCTCCAATAATCGATGAGTTTGATAGCTTTAGGTGTTCTGAGATATGTAACTGCCAGAAGGACTAAGGAAGCGTAGAGTCCAGCTTTCAAGGGACTATAACCATCCATCAGGAAGTAAATAATCGCAATAAATGGAAGGATAAACTGAAACCCTTTCAGAAACTCTTTGCGGGCACTGGGCAATTCTTCCACAGGCACCCCAACTATACCCTCTTTAACTGCTCGGAAATGAACCTGAAAGAGGATACTCACATAATAGAGAACGGCTGGTATCGCCGCTGCTGCAGCAATCTTTAGATAAGGAACCCCCGTGAACTCGGCGATAATAAAAGCCGCTGCTCCCATAATCGGAGGTGTAAATTGCCCCCCAGTTGAAGCACAGGCTTCTACAGCTCCAGCAAACTCAGGTTTGTATTTCAATTTTTTCATGAGTGGAATAGTAAAGACACCTGTGGTTACGACGTTAGCTACAGCACTGCCGGAAAGCATTCCCATAAAACCACTCGCCACAACAGCGGTTTTAGCAGGTCCTCCACGATATTTTCCCATCATGGCCAAAGAAATCTGAATAAAGAAGTCACCAGCACCTGTTCGTTCCAGAAAAGAACCAAAAAGAATAAATACGAAGATATAGGTTGCCGATACACCGAGTGGAATGCCCAAAATTCCCTCACTGGTAAAAAACAAATGATCAATGATCCAACTTATGTTGTACCCTCTGTGATTAAAAATACCTGGAATATTCTGGCCGAAAAAAGCGTAAAGAACGAATACCACTAATATAATCGCAAAAGCTTTACCTAAAATTCTCCGGGCTGCCTCCATTAAAACAAGGATACCGGCTATTCCAATGACTATTTGAAGACTAGATAAAGGAGTAACGTAGGATAATCGACTGGATATTGATTCGTTGTTGATTGCCACATACCCATAAGTAAAGAGGGCTATAAGTAAGAAACCTATGTCGTACCATGGCACCTTTCGATCCGCGTGAGTTCTAGTCCCATTAATTTGTACTAATAGAAACGTTAATAGTAACGCAAACAATAGATGTACCGAACGTTGACGTGTCGATTCAAGAATTCCAAAGAAAGCAGTATAGACTTGAAAACTTGTCATTGCAACCGCTACTACAGTTGCAACTTTTTCCCATTTAGATGTGATTGAATCCTTCATATCAATCCCCATACTAATACCTCCTAAAATTATCTCCTTATGTTATAAATATACATATGTTACGCATATTAGCATGGACTCTCCCGTTCATAAACTATTAATCCTCTAGTTGAGTCCAATTTTTAACTGCAATCAATCGGGCGGATAACCACTCAACTTAAAATCCATCCGTTCACCCCCTTAATAACTTCTTGCAAGTAGACAATTAGAATACCAAACATAATAATTATCGCCGAATTGTTCCACACTCGGTATGCCATTCCTTGATTTTAAATAATGATACACTCTTGATAACTAAACGTCAATACAATATTCAGAAATTTCAATATTAATATTTTAGTCTGAATACTCCATTTAATTCGACCATTGACATAACTTCATAAATTTGTTTATAATTGAACTCGAGTTATTGAAAACTGTTTTGGAGGTAGATATGATGGATGTCGAAGAGTATCGATCAGAGGTCCCAGCTGTCGAATCCGCGATTCGAATTCTTGAATATCTTAGCCGCTATAAGAATAAAACCAGTACGTTGTCAGATATCTCAAAGAACTTGTCAATCAACAAAAGTACCTGTCACCGCACTCTTAAAACTTTGGAAAATTATCACTTTGTCTTTTATGATCTTGAAACCAAGCATTACAGCCTTGGCTCATACTTAATAATACTTGGAGCGAGAGCTTCTGAATTTACAAACTATCTGGCGGTTACACAACCCGTTTTAAAATGGCTTTGTGCAGAATCCAAACAAACTAGTGTATTGCTCGAACCTATTTCTGAAACTTCTTTAATGTATGTGGCAAAGGAAGAAGCCCATTGGCCAATTCGCGTGACAGTTAGTATCGGGCAACAGTTTCCATTGACCAGCGCCTCATTCGGTAAATGCTATCTGGCTTTTTCAGATGAAGCTGTGGCAGAGAAGCTTATCGAAAAAATTGGCTTTATACAATTTACTAGTAAGTCTATTACCAATTTTCAACAGTTCAAGTATGAGTTAGAAAAAATACGCCTCAAAGGTTATGCTTTAAGCCTTGAAGAACATACAACTGGTGTATTTGGGATTGCGGCACCTGTATTTGATGTTAACAGTAAGGTCATTCATGTAATAGGTTGTGTAGGAATGGTGCAATACTCTCTGTCAATGGATATATGCGCTGATCTCGTTACCAAAGCAGCTAGAAGAATAACCGAACTTCTTGGAGGCCGAATGCCTAAGGATTTAAAAGATAGCACTCTTAAGGGCTAATCTCGATCGCAGATAAATAAAATAATACACTCAAATTGCAACATACCTATTCAGACTTAAAATTACAATCTATAAAAGGAGATAGCTCACAAAATGTAGCTATCTCCTTTGTTGATTGATCTCTTTCATTCTGCTATCGCTACAACGACAACGAGAGAGTTGGCTGCATTTCCTTAAGCACTTCATAAGGGTACATGGTCAACCTGCTCTAACCATGAGAAAATTCTATCATCAGACCCCGATTAATCGCTGTCTCGAACAAACGATGACGAACAATTCCTCCAATGCCATTCTGCAATCCTCTCGATTAAGGGTATTCTAAGGTGCCTGTCAGTTTTCACTGCAGGCTTCTTAGTTTAATACCTTTTTAAGGTGCTACATATTTGGTGATATCGAAGTGACAACCTTCCTAGACGAAAACTTCGTTGCCGCTTCCACAAATGCTTCGTAAACCCGAGCGAACCGCACATCACCGAGCATTAAAGACTCCGGATGAAATTGACAGCCCATCACAAAAGTGTGTCGTTCGCTTTCATATGCTTCAATGATCTGATTATCAGCATAGGCCACTGCTCGGAAACCCGGGGCTAGTTCCGCAACTGCCTGACGATGGATGCTATTGACTCCGATTGTGTTAACCCCTAACAAGGATGCAATCAGCGAGCTGGGCTCCAATACAATCTCATGGCACACCTGATCATCTGAACTATCCTGCTTATGATTCTGCTTGGTTAGTCCAGTCAAGGACAAGTGTAACGTCCCGCCAGCTGCTTCATTGATCGTTTGATGACCTCGGCATATCCCCAGAATTGGCAGATCCCTTTGTAAAGCCAATTTGACCAGTTGAAGATCAAATTTATGACGGGCGGGGCTTTGTTCTGCCAAACTCGGTATCCTCTCACTATTTGCGAATTGCGATGACAGTCCCCCGCCCCCACTCATGAGCAAACCATCAATTTTATCAAGCATAGCCCAGATATTATCCTCTCCTTCCACAATGGGCAGGAGGATCGGAATACCCCCGGTTTTCATTACTGCTTGCACATAAATCTCCGCCAGACAGAGCTTATTCAGCAAGGGATCATTTTCATTATGGAAAGAACAGTTAATCCCAATGATTGGTTTCATATTATTCTACCGGAATTTCAATATCAAGTAAGGGGGGATATTGCTGGCAACCGAAAATATCTGTCTCTCCTGCACTACCACTTGGTTTTTTGCGATAGATTGTAAATTTTATTGCATATGCCGGATCATACTCCACGAAATCACAAATTTCTTTTTCCTCTATTCCGTATATTTGACCAATAAGCTTTTTGTTGATAACTCCGCTATTTTTAACTAATTCATAATTTTCTTTTTCCCTAAAAATAATATCGAAGGTAATCTTATCAGTACCCGCATTTTTACTTCGTATTGTTTTAGCTAAATCATTCAGTGTTTTAGTTTTCATGCTTGCATCTCCTTAATAATTACTTTTTTACCTTCCAATTTCAATCATATTGACTGGAAAGAGTTCCATGGGGTCGTCAACCTCAACGGTATGATCTAAAGTCCACATATACGCAGCTGAAGCTTGAATAACTTCGTCCAAAATGAATGCAACTGAACCGGCTGTGCCTTTAACTTCTGGGAGTCGTGAATAAAACAACTGGCGAGTACCTGTTAGCGTGACCTCCTCAGCCATTTGTTTCGTTGGAGCAACGCCTTGTACAACTATACAGAGTTCATGTGATTTGATTTCTTTCACGGGTTCCATATCGCCCATAACTCCATTTTTGCCATAAACTATATAATGAAGCTCGTATCCAGTATCACCGAATGCCTCGCGAACCTGACTTTTAGCCCATTCGATCATTTTATCAACATTCTTAATCGAATAAGGATCACGAATTGCGGCGATTCCAACAAATCGCTCTCCAACTTTGCCGGCTCCCTCTAATTTAACTTTTACTCTCCCATCGATTGGGACAAATTTTGGACCTGTTATCCTTGTTGTCTTTTCATCATACTGTTCATAGTTACAATGCGTCATATCGAGCAATCCACCAGCTACATACTCAAAAAATGGATTGCTTCTTTCATACATTGCATGTCCTGCTACCGAAGCAACAGTACATCTCTGTTCAGGTAGCATTGCTTTAACCTTGACATCATTTTCACTAATCGTGCCTAAGATTGATTCCTTGCCGCCATAGGGTTCTGCGCAAAACGAAGCACATTCTAATACTTTGCCTAAGTAATACGCTAAATCTTCGGAAAAACCTTGTTGAATCGCTGGAGCTGCAAAAATTACGGCATCGCTTGAACGCCCACCTATGATAACGTCGGCGCCCATTTCTAAAAGTTTAATATATGGATGGACCCCTGCGACAGCAACGATGCGATCTGTCTTTTCAAGCTCTTCTCTCGTTAAATCACTACGACCGTCCAGCCCTTCAATCTTCTCTCCCTTGTCCATTTTAGTAAACAAGTATTGCTTATCAACTTCAGAATAAAAATAGCCTAGCTTAAACTTTGGAACATCATGTTTTATGGCCAAGTCTTTAATAATATCTACATACATATCAACTTTGCTATTACTCCCTGTATCCCCCGCTGACCCGATAATCATTGGAACACCGAGTTTCCGGGCTTCTACAAACATCAGTTCAATATCGTGAATTTGTGTTGATTTCATGCTCGCACAAATATCAGATCCTAAAGGGCCGGGACCAATATCGTCGCTACCGGAATCACATAGAATATAGTCTGGTTTTTCCTGGACCCCCAGATAGAAACTTCCCTCTTTAGTCGGGGCGAAACCAAGGTGGCCGTTGGGACATAGAAACGTTAATTCCTTTTTCATTAATTTTAACTCCTTTCGAAATAATTCTAGTTGTAGAAATTAGTATCAACTGGTAGTAGCTGGTAGTAACCAGTTGAACCAAATAAAATATCAGGCTTTAACATAATGACATGCAACACCATTACCCATAGAATCGTAAATCAACTCTGGTGTTTTGGTCTCACAAATCTGCCCAAGTTTCAAAAAGCAACGCGTATGAAAGGCGCAACCGGATGGGGGATTCAAAGGGGTTGGAACCGTTCCCTCTAGAATAATTCGGTTTTTTCTTCGTTCCTTATCTACGCTGGGAATTGCCGATATTAAAGCCTGCGTATAAGGGTGTCTCGGATTATTAAATAATTCTTCAGTTTTGGCAATTTCCACAACCTTACCTAAGTACATCACCGCCACTCTATCGCTAATATAGTGAATTACACTTAAATCATGGGCTACGAAGAGATAAGTTAGCTTATACTCCTGCTGTAGTTCTTCCAATAAATTAATAATCTGAGCCTGAACCGAAACATCTAGTGCTGAAACTGGTTCATCCGCAACAATAAACCGGGGTTTCATAGCTAAGGCCCTGGCAATACCAATCCTCTGGCGCTGCCCGCCACTAAATTGATGAGGGTAATTATCAATTTGCCGTTCTGCCAAGCCCACACTGCTCAACAGATGGCGGATTTCTCGTTCCTGTTCAAGGGAATCCTTAAGGCCCCTGGAGCGGAGCGCTAACGACAGGATCTGCCTTACCGATTTACGGGGATTTAATGATGAGTAGGGATTCTGAAAGATGATTTGAGCATCTTGGCGAAATTTACGCAAATCATGGCCTTTTAAATGATTAATACACTTTCCTTCAAAATATATCTCTCCTGCTGTTGCTCTGTGCAACTGGAGAATCGTTCGGCCTAAGGTTGACTTACCGCAACCACTTTCGCCCACTAAACCTAAGATCTCGCCATTGAAAATCTGCAAATCCACACCATCAACCGCTTTAATGATCTGTTTTTTTGCTCCGGCAACCTTCTCAAGAAAGCTCTTATTTATAACATAATGTTTTTTAATGGCACGTAGCTCTACCAAAGGGGCTATTGTCATATCCTCTTTCACCTCCCCCAATGTCAGTTAACTATAAAGGGCACATTTAGCTGAATGGCCTTCGCCCAGATCCTCTAAGTTATACTTTTTCAGTAGACAAGCTTTAGTGCGTTTGCCACAGCGTGGATAAAAGGCACAAGTCTCATCTAACGTTGCTAGGTCAGGAACTGATCCAGGGATAGGCTCGATTCTTTGCTTTCTTTCACTGATGCGGGGAATTGATTGTAAAAGGCCTTGGGTATAAGGATGTTTTGGGTTTTCCAGAACTGCGTCCGTCGGCCCCTGTTCCACGATCTCACCAGCATACATGACCGCAATTTTCTGGCAAAACTCAGCTGCCATGCCCAGATTATGCGTAACCATGATAATGGCTGTCTCCCGTTCTCTATTAATCTTATTCAGAAGTTCCAGTATTTGAGCCTGAATTGTCACATCTAGCGCCGTCGTGGGCTCATCGGCAAGCAAGAGTTGGGCAGAACAGGCCAAGGCGATGGCGATAACCACTCTTTGCTGCATACCTCCGCTAAATTGGTGGGGATATTCGAAGAAGCGTTCATCCGGGGAAGGAATACCGACTTCTTTCATTAACTCCATGACCCGCTCCCTTTCATTGTGGTTCTGTTTCTTCCTGCGGGACCACCAGGAGCCTTTCTGTTCCTGCATTAGCCCATGGATCCTTAACGTCTCCCGGATTTGTTCTCCTACCTTAAACACAGGATTTAACGCGGTCATGGGATCCTGGAAAATCATAGCAATATCTTTTCCTCGAATATTTCGCATTTCGGTTGGAGATTTTTTGCGTAAGTCCTCTCCGTTGAAGAGAATTTCTCCGCTGGTTATTTTACCGGGATACGGAACTAATCCAAGAAGGGTTAGAAGTGTAGCACTCTTCCCGCAACCCGACTCACCCACAAGACCTAGAACCTCCCCGTGACCAATAGAGAAATTAACTCCGTTAACAGCCTTAACTTTGCCCCGATCGGTCTCGTAAACCATGGTTAGATCTTTGACTTGTAGCATCTTTTCCCCCCTTCCACATTAACCCCGTTTTAAGCGAGGGTCTGACACATCTCTCAGCCCTTCTCCGAAAAGGTTAATACTTAATACCAAAATTAACAATGCAATTCCTGGAATCGTGGAGATCCACCAGGCAGTCATCATATAATCCCTGCCAGCACTAATCATCGATCCCCAAGCAGGCGTTGGAGGTTGTATGCCCAACCCTAGGAAACTTAAAGAAGCTTCCATGATTATCATATACCCTAAACGCAGAGTCCCCAACACCAGAATCGAATGGACAACATTCGGCAGAATCTCACTAATAATAATCCGCAAATGACTTACACCTAAAGCTGTAGCTGCTTCAACATATTCCTTAGTTTTTTCCACCATCATCTCGCCTCGAACTAAACGAAAGAATTCTACCCACCCTTTAAAGGTTAAAGCCAGTAATAGATTACCAAACCCCGGTCCTAAGACAGCCATAATACCAATTGCAAAAATCAGGAACGGAAAGGCCATCAGTAACTCAGCAAACCGAGAGATAATCTCGTCAAAAAATCCACGAAAATAACCTGCTAACATTCCTAAAACAACTCCGATTAAGACAGAGATACCTACAGCTAGAAACCCTATCAACAGGGAAATTCTCGCCCCATAAATAATCCGCGAAAGCAGATCCATCCCCAGGACATCCGTTCCAAAAAAATGACTCCACGTTCCTCCATCCTGCCAGAATGGTGGTATAAGTCTAAGTTGCAAATCGGTTCCAATCGGAGAGTGAGGAGCTAAAAGAGGAGCAATTATAGCCATCGCTACATATAGCAAGATGACGATACCACCCAGCCAAGCTGAAGGATGTTTTTTCAATTGGGAAAAAAAAGCTTGCAAGTTTTGCCCAAATAACCGCAACGATCGCAAATGTGTTTCCACTCTCTCACATCCTATATTGAGATTTTTGGATTAATGTAGGTATATAGAATATCAACAATCAAATTCGCCATGACAAAGACGATGGCATAAAACATAACCACTCCCTGGACTAGTGGATAATCACGGTTAAAAATAGCTTCTACTGCGATTCTGCCTAAACCGGGCCACCCAAAGACCGTTTCCACGATCATATTCCCGCCCAGCAGAACACCAATTTCTAACCCCACAACAGTAACTGTTGGAATCAGGGCATTGCGCAAAGCATGCTTGACCACAACCTTAAACTCCGACATGCCTTTCGCTCGAGCCATGACAATATAATCCTGACGTAACACCTCAAGCATACTGGAACGTACCACCCTGGTAACAATGGCAGCTAAAGTCGCACCCAAAGTGATCGCCGGTAATAATAAATGACTCAAGGTACTCTTAAAGGCCTGAAAGTTTCCAGTGAGTATGCTGTCTAAGAGATAAAATCCAGTAACTTTATCCAATCCGACTCCATAATCAATCCTGCCTTGGGCAGGACTAATCCCCAATTTGACTGAGAAGATCAAGATTAGCACAATACCTAACCAAAAGGCCGGCATGGATACCCCCAAAAATGATATTCCCATACTTGCTCGGTCGATTAGGGAGTTCTGTTTAACTGCCGAATAAACCCCGATCGGAATCGCTATAAAGAGAGAAATGACAACGGCCACCAAAGACAATTCAACGGTTGCCGGTAAAGCTTCCTTAACTAACTCAATGACTGGCCTATTCTTCTTAAAGGATAAACCCAGATCACCTTGGGAAGCTTTATGGAGATAATCAAAAAGTTGAACGTATATCGGCTCATCTAAATTAAACTGAGCACGTAAAGTGGCTACTTCCTGAGCACTGACATTACCATCTTTCCCCATCATCAGATCCACGGGATCACCGGGGGTGAAGCGCATAAAGAGAAAAACCAAAATAGCTACGCCAATCATGATTGGAATTGTTGCCAAAACCCTTTCCACAATTTTTACAGCCCGCATTTACTTTCACCCTCTTTCCTTTGAGCTCCAAAACTTGGGCCAGAGGGTAAAAGCTTAAACGCTTCTACCCTCTTTTAACATTATTGGAAATATTACTTTGCTAAAATGCCCACATCATGCAAGTTAATTCGACTGTCCATACTGGATTCCCAATTAACAATTTTTTTACTACTAGCTTCGGTTTGTTTCATCGCGTACCCGAAAACCCAGGGAGCTTCGTTATAGATAATCGCCTGTGCTTTAACATACAAGTCTTTTCTTTCACTTTCAACCAAGCTTATTTTGGCCTGATCTATAAGTGTAGCGGCCTCAGGATTAGCATAATGACTATAATTTCCACCGCCGCCTGCTTTAAGTGTAGGTTCCAGAAAATCGGAGGGGTCCTGTGTTGAGTTTCCAAAAGTTGTCAGCGCCATACTGCGTTCACCTTTGAGTAGAAGGGGCTTTAAGACACCCCAATCCCAAATTCTTACAGTGGCATTAATCCCTACTTTTTGCAAATCAGCAGCGGCTGCTTCAGCAATGGTTTTCAAGTCAGCTTCTGTATCAATGACCAGAGCAAAGCCATTCGGATAACCGGCTTCACTTAACAGTTGTTTAGCCTTGGCTGTGTCATAGGGATACGGTTTCAGGTCCTTATTAACAGCAAAGCTGGTCGCTAGTACGGGACCGGCCAGACGCACAGCATTGCCGCCAAGTGCTGTATCCACAATTTGCTGAATATTAACGGCATAGTTCATAGCCTGACGGACCTTAACATTATCAAATGGCTTTTGTTTCAAGTTCATCTGAAACATAGTTACAGTTGTTCCTTCTGCAGACTTAATCAATAAATTATTATCCGCTTTGACTTTATCAATCATATCCGCGGGAACCTTCTGGCTAATCTGAATTTGCCCAGACATTAGGGAAGCTAGACGTGTTGAAGTCTCTGGAATTACTTCGAATATAACAGTTTTGGCCTGGGCAAGACCCACGGGTTTCAAATCGGGTGACCCTCCATAGTATTTATCGTATCTTTCCATTACAATTCTTTCGTCTAGTTTTCCTTCTACAAACTTAAATGGACCTGCCCCAATTGGTTTCTTGGCAAATTCCTCACTGCCCACCTTTTCAACATAGGCTTTGGGAACGATCTGCTGGTGTGGGAGCATCTGTTCCATAATAGGCCAAGGGGAAGAAAGATTAAATTGAACGGTAAAATCGTCCACTTTAACAACCGATGTAACAGGTCCTAGTAAGCCTTTACGAGGGGAAGACAGGTTATTACCAAGAGCTCCTTCTTTAAGAATTCGTTCAAAGGTAAATTGTACATCGTCCGCCGTCAAAGGACTGCCGTCATGGAAGGTTATCCCTTTCCGAATTTTAAATTCCCAAACCGTTGGACTATTCAATTTCCAGGATTCAGCAATCTCCGGAACTATTTTGCCGTCCACCGTCCTAGTCACTAAACCATCAAACATATTACGTATAACGGTTTCAGTATTTCGATCTCGATGATTAGCAGGATCTAGGGTAAGTACTGAGGCGCTTAAACCCACGGTAATAGTAGCATTTGGATCAACATTTTGCCCATTTAACGTAGTTGCAGCCGGTTTTTCGACACTTGCTGCCTTTGTTCCGCAGCCGGTAAGCATAATCATACCTAGAACCAACAATATAGCAGTGACTTTTAATGTCTTCTTATTCATTTAGAACCTCCTTTTAAAGTCTTGGTAAATAAGTATTTAGTTACTTGTAAAATTCAGTCGATTTGACACTTATAGTCAATCTAAAATCTTGTAAATTTTGCGTAGTTATGTCAATATAATAGACGTGCTGAATTATTGATTAGTAGTTCAGCTTAGTCTCTAATTGAGTGTTGAAGAGGCATTATACCATTTGACCGTGGGTAGCCTTCTTCTCACTCTTTTTTAATAACGCTAGGGAAGGAAGCACTATGTCCAGCTACTCTCTGAATTAGAATGTTCCCTAATAAACATGTTTCCTACTAATATTGAACTTGAACTTGTCTCCCCGGTAGATGGCTTTCTTATATTCCACCGGTTGGTTATTTTCAGCATATACAATGGATGTCGTTAAAAACATGGGTGTGCTTTTCTTAACTTTTAAGAGTTCAGCAGTGATAGCATCCGCCGCAATGACTTCGATAGTCTGATTAGTAACCTGGGGATGTATTCCTAACCGATCGTGATACAACTGATATGTCGAAAAAGACAATCCTTTTTTCACCCAATTGACAGCTTCTTCCGCAACTGGTTCTCCAATATGCGCCGCAAGATATGTTTCATAAAAAACAACTGGTTCTTCGTCCGCATAGCCCAGAAGTGATATCTTAGTCAATTCACTGGTCATTTCCAATCGAAGAATTGTATTAATTTCTAAATCCGGTTGAATCTTATCTACAGACAATACTGTTACTTTCGGTCGCAAACCCAGAGCTATAATGGTATCTTCGAAACTACTAATGGTTAATAATCCCTGATCAATTTTGCGAGCGGCAACAAAGGTTCCTTTGCCATGAACTTTATAGATTAACCCTTCCCGTTCCGCCTCGCTAAGAGCCTGGCGAATGGTAGTCCGACTTAATTTAAACTGCTCACATAGTTCTCGCTCTGAAGGTACTTGTTGATGGGCCCGTAAGTTTCCTGTTACAATTTGAGAGCGAAGATGTTGTTTTAGTTGCTGATAATAAGGAGTCGGTCCATTACTAATTGCCAAGTTACTACTTCCCTCCTTAATATTATCCATAGTTTATAAACATGTTATGACCAGTCTGGAAGAAGATTTCACCTCCTTTCTTTTCTATTTCTAAAAAGAACAGTCAGTAACATGTTATAACCAGTTGGAATAAAAAAATTCTCCTCCATTCAGCCTCCTTTGTTAAAATAGTCGGACTTTTCTGATATAAATATTAATAATAAAAAAATATCACACTAACTGCTCCAAGTCAATAATAATATTCGTATTATTCAGACAAATATAAATTAAAGAACTTCCTTAAAAAGAGGTGCATAGCACCCCTTTTTAAGGAAGTTATTAGCTTAATCCCCCACAAGGCTCTAATGTGAAATATATCATTCGGTAATTATAATCTGTCTTCTTAACGAAAAACGTTTTAAGTACTAATTGGACACAATCACTATCCTTAGAATTAAGCCAACAGTTTTTGACAAAGTTCCGTTGCAGAAGCCCCATCAGGAGCAAACCCGTCAGCCCCAATTTCATCAGAAAACTCCTGGGAAATAGGTGCTCCACCTATGATGACCTTGATTTCGTCTCTCATTCCCTCTTCTACCAATTGATCAATGATGTCTTTCATTCCCAGCATTGTCGTTGTCAACAAAGCTGATAGGCCCAAAACATCCGGTTTATGCTCTTTAATAGCTTGAATGAACTGTTCTGTCGTGATATCCGTACCCAAATTTATGACATTAAAGCCCACACTTTCAAGCAACATAGCGACCAAATTTTTACCAATATCGTGTAAATCCCCTTTGACTGTTCCGATAAGCACTTTACCTGCTGAGACTATCTCTTTTCCCATGAGCAACGGTTTTACTATTTCCATTCCACCGCTCATTGCTCGAGCACACATCAGCACTTCGGGTACATACATATCCCCTGCTTTAAATCTCACGCCTACTACGTTCATTCCCATAATCAGTCCCTGATTAATAATTTCCTCAGGATCATGACCTTCAGCAATAGCTTGTCGCGTTAGTTCCTGTACAATCTCCAATTTACCTTCAATCACTTTTTGGTTCAGTTCTTCTAAAACATTCGACATGTTTATTCCTCCATTGATTTTATTTTTTCATCTATTGTTTACGTACACTTTTTCCAAAAAATTACTATTGATATCTAAAGCAAATAATCCCACTCCGCACACAAAACCTAGACTAAACTAAATCCTCGCCTTTAATTCCCGGAAACATTCTCCGAATTTCATCTCTAATCTCTGGGTTAATCGGTTTAGCCCGGTGGTTCTGCAATAGTTCCTCCGCAAGCAAATGGGCTCGTTGGTGTGTGTCCATGCTCCCTTTTGCTTTCCAGGTAATTCGATTTAAGCGGTCTGCTACTTTAGGCATGAAAAATTCATCCCTGAAATGTTCTGCAGTATGAGGATTTGCCAAGAAATTGCCCGCTGGCCCTACCTTTTTAATTAACTCGATCGCTAACGTTTCCTCGTTAACTTCCACCCCTTTGAGGACTCTAAGCACGTTCCCGATAATTTCATTATCAATGACTGTTTTCTCATAGGACACTGTGGTGCAGCACTCGAGAAGTCCCGCAGCATCGTGGATCCAATTTGCCCCAGAAAGACCTAAGGTCATGGCCTGAGAAGCACTCTCATAGCCAGCCTGACAATCGTTTAACTTAGAATCAGACTGCCCCCCAGTGGCGTAAAGAGGTAGATCGTAATATTGGGCCATTTGGGCAACTCCTGCATTAATCAAGGAAGACTCAATGGCTCCTGCTACATAGGTGCCTGTCTTCATGTCCATGATACTAGAAGTGGTTCCGATCAAAGTTGGCGTTCCGGGATTAACAAGCTGGGCTAACGTTAGACCCGCTAAGGTCTCTGCTAAATTAATAGTAATTGTAGCGGCCAAGGTTACCGGCGAAGTTGCCCCTGCTAGCGGTTCTGATGGAACCGCTATTGGAAGGCCTTTTTTGGCGACTTCAATCAAGAAATCAGTGTAATGTCCATCCATGACTAGAGGGGTTACCATTAAGGTAATGAACGAAACAAAGGGGCGCTCGCGTAATTGATCGGCTCCACCAGCCACCATTTCAGAAATTTGGATGGCTTCTCGAAGCCCCTTCATGGTATACATACCACCCATGATTGGCTTCGTGGTATTAGTAATGGCCCAGTAAAAACGATTAGCATCAACATCTTCTTCCGCCACATCGGCAGGATAGGTATGGATGACATAAAATGCAATATTATCTAAGCTATCCACCAACCGAGCTAAGTCACGCACATCATGAGTTGTTGTAACCCTTCTCACGCCTGTCTCAAAATCCAAGGCATACATTACTGTCCCACCGGTTCCAAAGTGAACCCGATTCTTTTCCAGCACTGCATCATGCTTTTCTTCACGACCGTGAATCACAACTTTCGAGGGAGCGATTTTGATGGCCTTTTCCAACATTTCACGAGGAATCTTAACAATTTCAGAGACTGGGTCGACAATAGCCCCGCCCTTTTCAAAAATCTCGAAGGCCTGTTTGCTCTTGACCTTCATACCCACCTCTTCTAAAAGTCTTACGACTCCCTCATGGAGGGTGTGTATTTGGGCATCATCAAATAAACGTAACTGGCTTCCTTTTAAAGCAGGATACATTCTAAAAACCTCTTTCTTAAATTGTAGTTGATAGCAACGCTTTTAATATAATGCCGGTTGGATAAAATCAACTCACTAATCAGTGACTAGTTCAGGATTTCTAGCCTTAAGCAATTCTACGATAGCCTGGTTAATTGGAGTTGGAGAGTGGTTTGCTAAAATATCTTTAGCGATCCTTCGCGCCTTCTCCCTACCATCCATGGCGCCATTTGTTTCCCATATAGTTACTGGCGAACGATCTGCCACCTTAGGCATGAAAAACTCTGAACGCATATATTGATAAGTCTGCTCATCCGCTATGTAATTTCCACCCGGACCAACACGCTTAATAACCTCTAGTGATAAGGTCTCTTCATTTATTTCGATACCTCTTACCGCCCGAAGTACCATACCATTAATTTCATCATCAATGACGTACTGTTCATAGGCCACACTTAACCCAGACTCGATGAGCCCCACTGCATCGTGAATGTAGTTAGCTCCTGCTAAGGCTGCCAGCATAGAAGTACTCATTTTTTCGTAACCTGATTGAACATCCGGAAGCTTAGACTCTGTGACACCGGCTGTCGCGTAAATAGGTAAATCATAATACTGAGCCAATTGGGCGCATACGGCATTCATAATGCCGTTTTCGACTGCTCCAAACAAGAAACCCATTGTCCGCATGTCCGCTGTGGTCGGAACGACACTATATAAAACTGGCGTGCCAGGATTCACGATCTGAGCCAACACCAAGCCGCTTAAGGCTTCGACATTAAGTTGGACAAGGGTGCCCGCCAAGGTAACCGGAGAAGTGGCTCCAGCAATGGGCGCTGGCGGCGTAGCCAACGGAATTCCTGCTTCGATCACTTCTAGCATGAGATCGGTATAAGTTCCATCCATTTTAAGTGGACTCATGATGTTTGTAATCATTGAAATAAAGGGTCGTTTGCGCAACGCTTCTTTACCGCCAGCAATTTCCTCCGCCATACGGATCACCTTGCGGACGCCTTCTATACTATAAACTCCGCCCATAACATGTTTGCTGGTATTACTGATTCCAGCATAAAAGCGGTTAATATCGACGGTCTCTTTTGACAATTCTGAGGGATAAACTGGCAAAACGAAGAAGTGAACATTATCAAGGGCATCGACTAATTTCGCTGTCTGGCGTACATCGGACAAGGTCGTTCGACGACGAATGCCTGTATCGATATCAAGTACGTTGAGGGCCGTTCCCCCTGTCCCCAAGTAAACGCGTTTTCCTCCTAGAACTAAGTCGTTCTTTTCTTCTCGACCGCATAGAGTGACTTGGGACGGTGCTTTCTTAACGAGATTCATGATCCACTCCTCAGAGGCACGAACCCGCTTCGTCGAAAAATCCACCTCAGCCCCCGCTGCGAAGAAAATCTCCAGAGCACGTTGGCTATGAACTTCCATACCTACTTCTTCAAACACCTTCATCGAAGCTTTGTGTAACATTTCTATCTGCGACGTGGTGAAGGGCTTATAGGATCCGCCCTCTACTCCTCCTTGGTTCATTGCTAAATCCCCTTTCTCAAACTATTATTCTTTACATCCATTACACTAAAGCAGCCGAAGTATTGTAAATGCAAGTATCGTGCCAATACTTAGAAAATTCGCTTTTCTTATTTTAGGTAAGCTGTTTAATCTCAAAAGGTTCTCCACTCTAACAACTTTAGTTGAACGAGTTCACTTTAGTGACTCCCTTAGTAGCTCAAGCTCACGGAGTGTCTCGCTTTTGAGATAATAAGCTGTAGCAAAGGTGTAAACGATTCGAGCACAGGCTCACTTCTCAGAAACAAGACGAATCTCAATTGTAAGACATGAAAATTGGAGTTATCGCTGGATCCCCCTAGGAACTAGGGCCTTTTCCACCCTCCCTAAGATGGTGTCAGCAAAGACAGCTAAGATTGCAGTCGGTATGGCTCCCGCTAATAGCGTATCATTGTCCATCATGGCCAAACCTCGAGTGATTAAATCCCCCAGACCGCCGGCGGCAATAAAGGAGGCTAAAGCAGTCGTTCCTACGCAAATGACGACCGAGGTCCTGATTCCAGCCATAATAATGGGTAATGCTAATCGAATTTCCACCCGAAAGAGAATCTGGCTGGACGTCATCCCCATGCCAACTGCGGCCTCTTTGAGGGCAGGATCAACCGTCATAATACCCGTATAAGTATTGCGTATGATTGGCAAAATTCCGTAAATAAAGAGCGCAAAGATGGCAGGTTTTAGTCCGATGCCCATAAAGGGCAAGACTAGGCCAAACACTGCAAACGTAGGAATGGTCTGCCCAATGTTGGCGATATTAATCACAGGTCCTTCCAAATATTTATTACGGGTAATATATATTCCCAAAGGTACTCCGATACAGATCGCCAGCATCGATACTGTCCCGGTGATCATCAGATGTTGGCGCACCAGATGCCAGAATTCTTCTTGATTTTGGATGATGTAATTTAGCCAACCCATTTAGTACCCCCCTTGGTCTTGCGCCCTTTTGTGAGCGGACCCTTTTTTGGACTTCTGCATCGGATCTGCCGACCGCTCAAGCAGTGCTAACCCATAATCCGTTCCCAAGGCGAGCAGGGCAACAGGAATAGCTCCGGACAAAACCATATTAAAATTAATCGTAGAGATCCCTCGAAAAATCATGTCTCCCAAACCACCAGCCCCAATAAAGGACGCGATCGTGGCAATTCCAATCAAAGCGACAGTGGCAACTCGGATTCCTCCTAGAATGATGCTAAACGTAGCAGGGATCTGTACCCGCCACAAAATCTGAAGCCCTGTCATCCCCATACCTCGAGCCGCTTCCAGCATAGCTGGGTCAACATTTTTGATCCCTGTATAGACATTACGGATGATCGGCAGCTGTCCGTACAATACTAAGGCAACGATGGCCGGTTTATTGCCAATACCCATAATCGGAATTAGCAAGCCAAACAGGGCGATACTCGGTACAGTCTGAATAATACCAACGATATATAAGACAATCTTGGCCACTGTTTCATTTTTGGTTATTAAGATGCCTACAGGTAACCCAATCACTACGGCCAGAACAACTGCTATTAGCGTGACTTCAACGTGCTCAAGCAACAAGCGCCCTATTTGCTCATAACGGGTAAAAAAATAATTAAAGAATTCCAATTTCCCTTACCTCCCTCTCAGCTTCCAGGTAAGGTTCTCCAACAAGTCGGTGTAA
This sequence comes from uncultured Desulfosporosinus sp., assembly GCA_927405585.1. Lineage (GTDB taxonomy): Bacteria > Bacillota > Desulfitobacteriia > Desulfitobacteriales > Desulfitobacteriaceae > Desulfosporosinus. The sequence continues at coordinate 30,145 of CAKMJS010000011.1, read as the reverse complement.
CGAATTGGTGGAAATCACGCCGAGCAGGGTGCCATGGTCATCAACAACAGCGATATACCCGGCATCGCGTTGGATCATTAAGGTTAAAGCCTCCTTAAGTGATTTATCTGGACTAATGGTACTAAATGGGGTTCTTATATACTGATTAATACTCCCGTCTTGCAGAGGATTGATGTCAGACTTGTTGACATACCCCTTGACTATTCCCTGTCGGTTAATGGCGAACATGCTTCTATAGCCTTGGGCAAATTTCGCCATAGCTGCGGGAATCGATTCGTCGGCGTACAACGTGATCATGTCGCTTTGCATTGCTTCACGCACTTTGATCAAACTGAGTTGTTTCAAAGTGTGATCAGCGCCTACGAAATCCCTCACAAATTCATTGGCCGGATTGCGGAGAATCTCACGTGGACTGGCACATTGTATCACTCTACCCTCATGCAACACGACGATCCGATCAGCCAGCTTGATTGCTTCATCCATGTCATGGGTGACAAAGACAATCGTTTTTTTCACAGTTGCCTGCAGTTTGAGAAATTCATCCTGCAATTGTTCGCGTGAAATTGGGTCCAAGGCTCCAAAGGGCTCATCCATCAACATAATCGGTGGGTCAACCGCCAAGGCCCTAGCAACTCCGATCCTTTGCCTCTGTCCACCGCTAAGCTCATTGGGATATTTTCTGGCGGTGGTGTCTGGGTCTAATCCCATCAGTTCCAGTAGCTCTTGAATCCGTTTCTTGATCTGATCAGAGCTCCATTTTTTCAGTTGGGGCACGACGGCGATATTCTCAGCAATCGTCATATGAGGAAACAATCCGATTTCCTGAATCACATAGCCAATATTCCGTCGCAATTCGATCGGGTCAGCTTTCAAGATGTCTTCCCCTTTGATTAAAATCTGACCTGAGGAGGGCTCGATCAAACGATTAATCATTTTCATAGTCGTAGTTTTACCACAGCCTGACGACCCAATTAAGACTACCAATTCACCGGCTTTAATCTCCAGTGAAACCTTATCGACCGCCGTGAACCCATTATCAAATATTTTACTGACGCCACGTAAACTAATCATAGGCTTCCTCCTGTTCACTAAAAACCCCAGCCAGGATGCCAAAATTCTCGACACCCTGGCTGAATGGTATCCGGTTTGAGCATTACATCAATACTTTCGATTTAGTATAAACCTAACGAGACTAAGAAATCTTTGGCAACGGCTGCGGGTTCCTTCCCGTCGACATCAACTTGCAAATTGAGTTCCTGCATTTTTACATCAGAAATTTTTCCCTCTAGTTTATTGAGAATGTCAGCAATCTCTGGATTCTTTTGCAGAACTTCCTGTCTGACCACTGGGGCTGCATCATAGACCGGGAAGAAATTCTTGTCATCCTTTAAGTTCATTAAATTTAATTTTTTAATACGACCATCAGTAGCAAAGCCCATAATAATATCGACCTGTGCGGTATCTACCGCTTGGTAAACTAAGCCGGAGTCCATAGATTTAATATTTTCCTTTTTGAATACAAAGCCATAGGCTTTGGAGAGAGCTGGATAGCCATCCGGTCGAGTTAGAAACTCTTGGTCTGAACCGAATTTTAAGTTGCCGCCTTTGGTTACTAGGTCAGAGAGTGTGGCAATCCCTAATTCTTTCGCCTTATCTGCTTTCATCGTCAAAGTATACGTATTGTTAATGCCAAAGCGCTTAAGCCACTCTAATTTATACTGTTCTTGATAAGCCTTATTCACGGCATTGTAGCAATCGTCTGGGTTGGTGATGACAGGTTGTTTTAAAATCGTGACTAAGCCTGTTCCAGTATACTCTGCATAAAGGTCAATATCTCCAGTTTGGAGAGCTTTGGAAACAACCCCTGTTCCATTGAGGCCGATTTTTCTATCCACTGTGAATCCATTTTTCTCTAAGAGAAAGGCCATCATTTCACCTAAAATGCGTTGCTCCGTAAATTCCTTTGAGCCGACCTTGATCGTTGGTTTTTTGACCTGTTCTGTGGGAGCAGCAACTTCTGTTTTAGCCGGAGCGGTACTACCGCAACCGACAAGCAACGTCCCTACTAAAGAAACTGCCAAAATACCAGTTAGTAAACCTTTTTTCATTCCACGTCCTCCTTCTATTTGTCTTCAACCTCCCCCACCTTACACCTCACTTCTCATCGGATTTCGAATATTTATAGGTTACTACTTATGTGTACTTGCAAGAACTATTCCAGATCCACTCCAATAACTCTTCGTAATCAGATTCCTCGAACTATACTGAATTTTCTGATATACAAAAGCATAGCTGGGCGTTTTTTTCAGCCTTAAGCCCGCTCAATATTTTCTCATTATTGCGACGTTCAAAACGACACTTCTATACTATTGCCTTAGTTTGTTCATAGATATAGGTGTTGCCTGTCTATCTCAAAAGTGAGACAAATTCTCAACTTTGAGCACATTTTTAGAGCAGTTTTAACAGAGCTGTAAGGTCTTTTTCAGTTTCCAGTCCGAGAACTTTTTCTACAATTGCTTCCACCCGCTCTTTATCTAAGATGTACCCAGCGAGCCAGCGGAATTTATTCTCGAGTCCCTCGCTTCCCAAGGGTTTATCTGGATCACCTAAAGCAGCCACCACCCCGGATTTAAGGCTTTGTCCATCTGCTAACTCCACTTCCAGTTCGCACATGCATTTGGTTGGAAAATCTTTTTCAAAGCGTTCATCATATTCCACCTCAACCAAGCCTACGATTCTGTTAATTTCCGGATTGCCTAAGTTTTCATCTAATACTTGACCTGGACCTAATTCACCCATCACTAAAGCCGCTGATACAGGGTAAGTGATGCTGTACTGAGCCTCTTCGGTATTTTTCGGTAATTTACGGGCTAAACGAGTCGCAGCCTTAAAGGTACGTATTTTGACACGGACGATGCCTTCTGGCCTAAAGTGGTACTTACTTCGAAGCTGCAAGGCCCCCCACACTGCCGGTTGAGCCCATCGACAACAGGCGTAAGGCTTGAAATAGAGACCCTTTATTTTATAATCTTGCCCCAGACTCTCGACTAGTTCAGTAAAACGCTCCATCGAAAAAACACTGCCTATCCCAGTAAAACCTTGTTCCGCCAAGAGTGCAGAAGTAACCCCAGTCATACTACCCCACCCGATCCCATCCTTTGTCATCGCTGGAACATCAATACAACGCATCATTTCACAGATCGGGGCATGATATTCTGCTGTCCCTAGAGCTTGCATCGTCTGTTCCGGTGATAAACCCATGATCCTAGAGGTTCCAGCCGCTGCCCCTAAAGCACCCCAAGAGCCAGAACCATGATACTCAGCATGATAATCGTGCCAGGCGATCCCACCCCGTATAGCAATCTCATAGCCGATCAGTAGAGCAGTTAGAAACTCTTTCCCACTTACGAGCCGTTGTTCTGCCATCGCTAATACGGCCGGGAACACCACTGCGCCCGGGTGACCCTTTATCTGTCGGTAACCGTCGTCAATATCGAGGGCGTTCGCCATAAATGAGTTGGCCAAGGTCGCACCAGGGACAGATGCCTTCTTACCATTTAATAGAATGCTAGCCCCGTTACCAGGCCAAAACGATGCTACGTGGGTACTGATAATCCGTCCTACTTTAGTATTACTTCCAGCTATAATTGCACCTAAGACATCTAAGGCACAGTGTTTCACGTGTTCCTGTACGTCAGACGGGACGTCTTGCCATTGCAGTTCTCGCACGAACCGCACTACCTTTTCTTCGTTACCATTAACACGTTTCTCCTCTGACATTGTGATTCCTCCTCGTAGAAAAGTGGTAGCTATAATCTCCTCGGTTTACTGAAGCGCAGAAACAAAGGATCATAGGTTCCAGACGGGCGCCGACAAGCCAAAAATCGCTCTTGAGTATACCAGTTTTCTGGTAATGTCTTAAAATTAGTGACCACAACTCCTTCGACACTTGTCCCCAGAAAGTTGGATTTATCAAGCCCGTAAACTGGATCAATTCCATACACACCACTTCCGCCTAAATAATCCAATTCGCCTCCGGTATAGTCTGCTACTATAAGATAGAAACAGTTTTCTCTCGCTCGGATATCCCAGTAGACCAATGCTTTGCCCGAATCAGGGTGTATAGATGGACTTACCTGAACCCACTCCCCTTCGCTTCGACTACAGGAAGAAGGCAAGACAACTAAGTCAGCTCTCTTAATAGCAAGCAACGCAAAAACTTCTGGAGACTCTGCTTCACTACCAATCGCAAATCCTACGTTACCTATCCCTGCAACAGGAATAACGGTAAATGAGTTGCCCGCAGTGGCCCAGATCCTGTCCGACTCACTCAAATGGGTTTTCCTGTATCTACCAAGGATTGTCCCATCTCGACCGATCATGATTACTGTATTATACAGACTGTTTTCCACTCTCTCGATCAAACCAAAAACGACGTTTGAATTCAAATCTTTGGCTAATCCAGTGACATAGTCCATACTCGGGCCTAGTGTTCCTAAGGTATTGATTTGTTCAGCCAATTCCCAAGCCTGCGCAAAATCAATTTGGCTAGGCTGCCCACAAAAACTAAGCTCAGGAAGGACAAGCAAATCAAGGATCTGTTCCCTTGCTTCCGCCCCGTTCCATCCCTCCTGCAGCAACTGTTTAACCCTCTTCATATTGGCCATCTTATCCGATGAATAGGGTTTGTATTGACAACAAGCTACCCTCACCTTTAACGGCATTTCATTCTTGCGGAAATTCCATGGGGAAATGTGTAAGGCCAAGTCATGATACAGCTCCGGACGGCGTCGTTTAAGTAACGATTTGCGACGTTTTCTAAACTGCTTCGGATCAATTGTCGTTTTAACAATTTCTTCCCCTTGCGTGCCAGCGACGGCCAGTAAGTTCCCAAGAGGATGCCAAACTGCGCTATTACCTATCATTGAATAGTCCAGTTCCTGATCCGATCGATTGGCACTTACAATATACTGGCAGTTTTCCAAGGCCCTAGCCTGTAAATTAGCCAGCGAGCCACCCGTAGAATTCGTAAGAAAGGCAACTACGTCTGCCCCTTTAACGGCTGCCAAGCGAAAAGTCTCAAAGAAATAGGCATCCATGCATATAACCATTGCTAGATGTCCAATTGGAGTGTTAAAAACCGGCATCCCTAAATTGCCCCAAGCAGCCCAGTGCGTTTCTGACTCCCAGAGATGAATTTTTCTGTATTTCTTGAGATAGCCTTGTGGTCCTAATAAAACGGCCGTATTGTAGTACAGGCTGCTATATCGGTCGTATTCCGGTAAACCAATAACTATATAACACTCATATTGCTCTGCCAACTGCTTAAAAATGTCGGTAACCGCACCTGGCACGCTGTCAGAATATCGCGCAACCTCCTCTCTATCTCTAAAATGATAGCCTGTAATTCCCATCTCGGGGGAAACTATCAGCTTAGCTCCTCCTTTTGCAGACTGCTCTACCATACTGTAGAGACGTTGAATATTGTCTTCTACTTCATGCAATTGTGGGTTGAATTGAAGAGACGCGACAATGTAGGGTTGGATGATTTTCTTCACTCCCTATCGCCTAGTTTTAGTTCTCAATCAGCATATCCTTTCCAATGCAACTCTCATACCAAAATGACGTTTATTTTATAGTAAGTTATGTTCTTTTAATTTTCTATAGAGTGTAGCTCGACTTATTCCGAGTATCTCAGCAATTTTTTCTTTCCCCTCAACGGTAGTACCACAACACTGCAAGGCCTCCGTTAGTGCAGTGAGTTCTACTTCCCTTACTTTGTCACTTAACCTAGCTCCAAAAGAATAAATATTGTCAGTCAAATTACACTTATATTGCCTAACTCTAAGAGGAAGACTCTCAATTGTGATTCTATTATGGGTCTCTAAATTACAGGTATACTCCACAATATTCTGCAGTTCCCTCACGTTTCCTTGCCATGGATAGTGCATCAAAAGATCCAAGGCCTCTGGTGTAAAACCCTCAAAACTTTTGTTCATAAGCCGATTAAACTTACTTAAGAAATGCTCTAAGATGCAAGGAATATCTTCTTTTCGATCTCGAAGGGGCGGTATAGTTATGGGAATGACATGTAATCGATAATAAAGATCCTCTCGGAATTCGCCTTCTTTCACCATTTTACCAAGGTTCTTATTGGTCGCTGCTATGATTCGAATGTCCAAGTCGATACTTCGAACGCCACCGACTCGATCAATTTGTCTTTCTTGCAGTACCCTCAATAGTTTTGCTTGTAAGTATAAAGGCATTTCCCCTATCTCGTCGAGAAAGACGCTGCCTCCATTGGCTAATTCGAATTTCCCTGCTTTTCCACCATGTTTTGCTCCTGTGAAAGCCCCTTCATCATAACCAAACAGCTCGCTCTCTAATAAATTGTCTGGAATAGCGCAACAATTAATGGCGACAAATGGTTTTTTAGAACGAGAACTTTCTGAGTGAATCGCCCTTGCGAAAAGTTCCTTTCCTGTACCACTTTCACCATCGATGAGAACGGTTGATTCTCCAACAGCTACTTTATACGCCTTTTCTTTGACTTGACTGATTAAGACGCTATTTCCTAATATTTCGTCAAAGCTTGTCTTATAATTCGTAAACCCAATTCTCGAAGCAACCCTTTGAACGTCTGAAACCAAGCGAAATGACTCGACAGCCCCGTGAAATTCATTATTTACGGTGATTGGGAACGCACTACTTATTAACTGAAGACGTTTCTTACCTGATTGATACGTTACAACTCGTTCAAGAATTTGTTCGTGCACTTTAAGAATTTTTGAACCTAATAAACTTGGAAAAGCATCCTGGACTCGGCGACCCATCACTTCATTCCTACCTAATCTTAAAATATCGCTGGCCGCAACATTGAAGTCAGTAATGGTCCCTAGCTTATCGATTGCGATGATTCCTTCTTGAATCGAGTCTACAATAGCTTTTAAATTGTTGCTTGTGATCTTAAGTCTTTGGAGATTTTCTTCCTCTTTTACCTTTGTTGCCAGCAATTCTGCCATTTTCAAGATAAACGATTTAATATTTTCATAGTTATCAAGCAAAATATCACTTTGTTCTTTTGTAAAACTTACTAAACTAATCAAGCCTATACTTTTTCCATCCACAGTAATAGGACAAAAAACCCCACTCATATAAAAGCAACTACCTTTAAGGTCACAAGCACTGCATAAGAGATGATTCCCTGGATCACTGACTAGAAATATTTCTCCTGTCTTCAAGACAAAACTATTGACAAAGCCTCTCTTCTGCTTAACCCCTACCTCAGACCTCAGTCTTCCTGTCCCTGCCACCCTTAGAAGCTCACTATCCACAATTTCGACTTCGATCTTCATAACCGCGGCTAGTGCTTCAGCAACACTTTGGACAAACCCCTGTGTGCTTAATAGACTTAACTCCATACCCAATCATCCTTCTCATTACTCAGATATGAGAATATTCTCCACACAGAGCAAATACCCTTCCTTTATTCGCATGAATATTCAATTAATTTAACTCAGTCAAAGTCAGCTACCTTTGTCTGGTTAAGTGAACTCGTTCAACTAGTAATTAATTATCTTGTTCTTATTGCGGTTTCAGAATAACTCCATGGCAGGTGTGTCCATCTATAATCACCTTGAGCGTATTTTCAAAGCGAACCAGCCGAACGTATTCGGTTTGCTTGATTACCGTCGCCTTTTGGAGCCATGCCCAGTCCACGAATTCGGAAGCAGTCTCTTTGCCAATATGAAAATACCCCATTCTCAAGGATACTAAGTTGTGATGAAAATGACTGCCTAGGGACGGTTCGACCTGGAGGTTCTCTCGGTCAGCTTCGATCACCACTTTGGCCTGGGACATCTGTGACCAAGTCAAAGGGATTCCAAGCCAAGGATCTGAGGACCCTAGACGACCAAATCCAAGCAGCATATAGTTTCGCTCTTCATTCAGCATTAGTTGATTCAACTCGCCGATTTCTTGAGCAATTCTTCTCGATTTACTCAAATCAAAACGATCGGGATCAACATAAATAACATCGTAAATTCCCTCAAATATTCCATTCCCAATGGTGTGATTGCTTTTACATACCGTCTCATGATTGCTATAGGTGTCGACCTTGACGTCCTGTAATTCTCTTCCTGACACTAAAGGGCGAACCTGCAGAAAATAAAATTCGATCTCTTTTTTTCTGTCAACTGGAATGTTTACAGCAAACTCTATTTCTATTTCTGAACTGAACGCATCCTTACCGAGAATGAAAAGATCCTTGATGATCTCCGCTAGCGGAAAAAGGTTATACTTTAAAACGGGTGCAAATGACACAAGCCTAGGCCCAGGAATCGACAGGGTATCGCTGATGTTGTCATTGTCCTTCGAATACGTGCTGCCCACAAAACTCAACGTACCGTCCTTCTCAGCGCGATCCAGACCATACTTCCCATAAGAACACCCTGGACCCGACGAAATATCGATCGATTGGTTCGCGAAATTCAAAGCATAAAACTGCTTTTGGGACTTTTTCAAGAAATCGCTCGGAGACGCAAACTCAGTGTTCATCTTCGGATAAGCTGGCGAAAACCTATAAACTTGTTCTCCATCGACAACTGCCCTTCCAAAGCCTAAAGCCAAGCTACCGATCCCTTGTTCAGGCTTCATATAGGAAATGGGATAAAAATTATAGGACTGAGCAACCCCAGAAATAGTCGGATAAAAAATGTCCCCATGCAATTCCCCGACCAGTTGCTGGATCAAGACAGCCATCTTTTCCTCTTCAATTCTCAACTCCGAATTTTTAACGTAGCGCTTCGGTGACTGATAGAAAACTGAGGCGTAGACCAGTTTTATGGCAGTAAGGAGTTGTTGCAACCGAACTTCTGGATCTTTGTGGTTATTCGGTAAGAGAAAGGTGCTGTATATTCCCGCAAAGGGCAGCATTTGAGAGTCTTCAAGAATACTTGAAGACCGGACGGCCAAGGGATAGTTAATTTTTTCAATGAGGATGTGCAATTCATCGATGATCTTGGTTGGCAGTTCAGAGGCCAGAAACTTTGTAGCAATCGTTTCTTCGTTGTCCGTATTGACCGCCATTTCCTGTAATGTGTTCATTTCTAGAAATTCTTCAAAGACTTCACTGCAGATCACAAAGGATTGCGGAGTCTTAATCTTAACCTGCTCATATTTCTTAAATAGCTTCGTCTGGGAAAGCATGAAATTAAAGAAAGCAATTCCCCGACCCTTCCCGCCAAGGGATCCGCTCCCTAGTTTAAGCAAGGAATTGTCCATGTCTACTTTCGAGTGTCCAAAATCTGCGATGGCACCTTCCACGAGGCGTTTGAAATAACAACGAATAATTTCAAGGATATATTCCCTTAACCTTTGTGGGCTTTGAAAATCAGAGGCAGCGACGCGACGAATTTGTTCCGCCCATTCGAACTCAGTCCTAGCTTTGAACCATCTTGAAAAATGATTGTGGTTAGCGTGGTAAAGCAGGCTTTCTTCCGGCAGGTCGGATAAAACTTGTTCAAATTCATTAAAGGTTGCTGCTCTAGCAATTATGCCCCCATCTGGGGTTCTGAAGATGAAATCGCCAAACCCGTAATTTTCCAATATGTAGGTACACAATTCAAGGTGCATGTTGGGGGAGCTTTTATCAAGAAAACTGATCCCGCACTCTTTAACATACCTTTCAACCTCTGGTTCACTCGATTGAATCAAAAAAGGAAGGGTAGGGTTTTCTTTCTTGATCATGTGGGCCAGATGCAGGCCTGCCCTCGTATTTAGCACCCCGCCTTTACTGTAGCCCATATCAGAGATCACGCCCAGCAAATTGTTCCCATAACGTTCGAATATCGCCACAGCCTCTTCATAAGTCTCTGCTAGTAGGATTTTGGGTCTGGCCCTCATCCTGAGCAGACGGTGGAGATTGTTGATCCCCTTCGATATGAGGTAACTGGTTTGTTTCATAATTTCTGTATAGATAAGGGGAAGGAACTGGGAATACGCCCAAGTCGAGTCTTCGACGACAAGAATGACCTGAACTCCTTCCTTGCAGTCATCTTCTACATTTCCTAAGTCCTCTACATACTTGATAATTGCCAGCAGTATTTTATTGTTCCCTGACCAGTAAAATATTTTGTCAATCGATTTTGACTCTCTAATTTGCTTGATTAAATCATTATTTAGGGTATCGTAGGTGAGCAAGACGACTGGTTTCCCTGGGTAAGTTTCCTTGATTCGTCGTCCGAATTCTTGAGGGTTCATATCTCTAATTCTAGCCATCGTGATAATCAGATCGTAGGTCCGTTCTTGCATAGCGGCAAACGCTTCGGCAGCCGAAGAGACCCTCCGGATACGGGGGACGAATTGCAGATTCATATCTAGGTATTCGTGAAAGATTTTCTCTGATAAACGACCATCTTCTTCAAGCACAAAGGCATCATACGTACTGGATACCAGCAAAATCTCACGGACGCGAAATTTCATCATGTCATGAAATCCTGAAAACTGAGTTTTATAAGAATTTAAATTCTCCACAGAAATCCATCCTCCTAGATATCAGCTTGTATCCGCAGCTTTGACGCACGTGAGGCTAATTATCCAATTATTAAGACCCCCACTTCTTGTAAGTGGGGGTAGGTCTTCACTTAATCAAGCACGGTTCATATCAGACATTTATTCATTTTGTTGGAGATCTCCATGGAGTTTCTCTAAAGAGATCTTAATAGGCGATTCCCTGAGCATGCATAGCCGTCGCAACCTTTATGAAGCCCGCGATGTTAGCACCAATCACAAGATTATCTTCTTCGCCGTATTCCTTGGCAGCGATACTTACATTTTTATAGATCGTAACCATTATGTCTTTAAGTTTTGCATCCACTTCTTCAAACGACCAAGAATACCGCATGCTATTTTGACTCATTTCGAGGGCAGACGTTGCAACACCACCCGCGTTAGCTGCCTTAGCTGGACCAAAGATTACTTTGTTTTGTAAGAAAAGATCAACCGCTTCAGGTGTAGTTGGCATATTCGCTCCTTCACCGACTGCGAAGCAGCCATTGGCGATTAATGTCTTCGCTGCATGTTCATCTAATTCATTTTGTGTCGCACAGGGTAGCGCAATATCGCACTCAACATCCCAGATGCTGGCACATCCTTCTTTATAAACCGAACCTGGATGATACTCAACATACTTGCTAATTCTCTCTCGATCCACTTCTTTTATCTTCTGAATGGTTTCCAACCATATTCCCTTGGGATCATAGATGTAACCATTGGAGTCACTCATGGCCACTACTTTTCCGCCCAGTTCGCGAATCTTTTGGGTTGCGTAAATCGCAACATTTCCCGATCCCGAAACCGTAACCGATGCTCCTTTAAAGGACTTACCCTTAGCATTTAGAGCTTCTTCCATAAAGTAACATAGACCATAACCTGTAGCTTCTGTTCTCGCTAAGCTTCCACCGTAGGTTAATCCTTTACCCGTCAGAACACCGGTAAAGTCATTACGGAGTCGTTTATACATCCCATAAAGGTAACCGATTTCACGACCACCTACCCCAATATCTCCAGCGGGGACGTCAGTATTTTCTCCAATATGTTTAGACAATTCTAGCATAAAGCTCTGGCAAAATCTCATGACTTCTCCGTCAGATTTCCCTTTGGGGTCGAAATCACATCCGCCCTTCCCTCCACCGATGGGAAGACCTGTCAAAGAATTCTTCAAAATTTGCTCAAAACCAAGAAACTTTATAATACCAGCATTTACAGACGGATGGAATCTTAAACCGCCCTTGTAAGGACCGATGGCACTGTTAAACTGAATTCTGAAACCACGATTAACTTGCACATCTCCGTTGTCATCTACCCATGACGTCCTGAAGATAATTTGTCTTTCTGGCTCTACAAATCGGCTGAAGATCCCTGCCTGAAGCCATTCCGGATGCTTTTCAGCAACAGGCTCAAGTGAGTCCAATACCTCTCTTACCGCCTGGTGAAATTCGGTTTCGTTTGGGTTTCTTTTCACAACTTGTTCCATGACGTTTGCTAATAGTTTCATCTAATTCCTCCTTAATATACTAGGCCCATTGATTCACTATACTACTAAAGGAAGATTCTTGCTATACAGTTGACGAAATTTTTAGAATTATTATAATTGTGTAATATATCTATTGTCATAGTTATTATCTGTTACATAATATCGGACGTCCACGAACTAGGGTACCCTCAAGTACACCAAAAATAATCTCCTTAAGCTATAAAAAAAGATGCCTACAATTGTAGACATCGTTACCTCCTGGGCCGAGTTCAGTCATAGCCTATAGGAGCAATTACAGGAGTAATTTATCCAATCCCCAGAACACAGTCATGCCAAACATAATCCCCAGAAAAAGATTTGGCACCAATTTAGAAAATATAAACGTTAAAACCCCTGCCCATAGAAACGGGTTATGCATAATAACAATCGAACCACTGGGGGTCACAAGTTCCGGTATGACGAGCGCCGCCAATAAAGCAATGGGAACAAGTTCTATAAAATCGCGAGCAAAGCCCTGAACATTTTTCCCTTTAAAGAGAAGGAAGGGTACCACCCGCGAACCATAAGTGACTACAGTCATTAATAAAATCGTCATTAATAGTTGGTTTGACATGGTTACCTTCCTTCTCTACGACACCTTTATCGTCTGCTCATTTGACGGATTAATCAGCCGAGAACGTGCTCTCTTACGCCACAAGGCTCCGATGCCAGCTGCTAAGGCCACACTCAAAATTAGATAGATTTTCCCCGGGATAAGCAGTTTGAGAACGACAGCTAGTACTGCCGCTAGGAGATAGGTTAAATAGTTATTCTTAGATAAGGACATCGTGGTCAAAATAATAAATAAGGCCAAAAGGGCAAATTGAAAACCTGAGAATTGGATCGGTAACCACTTCCCGATCACACCACCTAGGATCGTGAAAACGAACCACGAGCTGTAAGCGCCTAAATTAATCCCCAGCATGACCCGTCGTCGGTTCTCTTCACCGATCACATCCTTCATCACCCTCGTATTGAGCACAAACGTCTCATCCGTGAGTCCATGGGCTAATCCTAAAGACCATTTAAGCGTCCTTTCCGGGAAATAGGGAACCACGGATAAACTCATCAACAAATGACGAATATTAACGATTAGGGTGGTTAAGCCAATCATCCAAAAAGAAGCCCCTTGATGAATCATTTCTATGGCAATAAACTGGGATGCACCCGCGTAAACAAAGAACGACATCAGGCCTGCTTCCCAATAGGTTAAACCAAATTGAGTCGCTAGAATGCCGAAGGTCACGGCAACGGGCGCATAACCAATCACAATCGTCAAGGATTGACGCAGGCCATAGGCAAATCCTTTCCTGACGTCTTGGGCAATTTCGTCGCTCATCGAGCTACCTTCTTGATCACGTCCAAAAAGTCAGGATACGATACATCCGCTGCTGCTATGTCTTCCACGCTGACCCCTTCCTTCGATAGCATTCCTGCAATGGCCCAGGTCATAGCCAAGCGATGATCTCCTTGACTACTCGCCTGCCCCCCGCGTAAGGAGGGTTGTCCAAGGATACGCAACCCGTCGGGAAGTTCTTCAACCTTAGCGCCCAAAGCGCTGAGTCCCTCCGCCACCGTTCGGATGCGGTCAGTTTCCTTGACCCTCAGCTCTGCAGCCTCTCGAATCACGGTTTCACCTTCGGCAAGGCTGGAGGCTAGCGCCAGAATGGGTATTTCGTCAATCAGTCTCGGGATCATTTCTCCACCAATTTCAATGCCCTGGAGTTTGCTTGGACGGACACGCAGCGTTGCTCTAGGCTCACCACAGATCTCCGTTATGTCGATCAACTCGATATCCGCACCCATCGCTCTAAGAGCGTCCAATATCCCCGTACGAGTTGGATTAACCCCAACATTCGGCAAAATCAGCTCTCCACGTCCAGCCAAACTACCTAAGACCAGGAAGAAAGCAGCTGACGAAATATCCCCAGGCACAGAAACCTCTTGACCCGTCAGGCGACCTCCCCCTTGCACTCTGACCAACCTTTTCTCACTGAGCACTTCCACTCCGAACCCCCTAAGCATTCGCTCAGTATGATCCCTAGAAAGCGCTGGTTCCTCTACGCTCGTTTCTCCACTCGCTCGCAAGCCCGCCAAGATAATGGCCGATTTGACTTGGGCTGAGGCCACCGCTGAGCGAAAGGCTTGTCCTTGCAACTGCCCCCCCACCATTGTCAGAGGAAATAGATTACCGTCAAGGCGTCCCATAATCTGAGCGCCCATTTGCTTCAGAGGATCGGTGACACGGCGCATGGGTCGAGCTCGAAGGGAGGCATCCCCATTCATGGTGACCGCAAAGGGACTCCCCGCCAATGCTCCCAGCATCAGCCGCGAGGTTGTCCCTGAATTACCCGCATCCAGTACATCCGTCGGCTCCGTCCAGGCTTCCATCCCCGTACCACGAAGCCAAACCTCCGTGCCCTGTCTTTCCCAGGAGACTCCCAGTTGCTGTAAGCAACGTAGGGTGCTTAAACAATCCTGGCCTAATAGAAAGTTCGTAACGTGAGTTTCTCCGTGTGCCATCCCACCCAGGAGCGCTGCCCGATGAGAAATAGACTTATCGCCAGGGACTTCGATTTCCCCCTCCACGCCTGAGACCGGCTTAATGAACACGCCCGGCATAGGTATAACCTCCCTTTGTCACTAGCTACCCTAGATAACGATTTCTCACGATTCAATTAATGTATCCCCGAACCATATGAGCCTTTCGAAAGGCATCGGCAATAGCCTCTCCGTCTCCCTGCTGAAGGCTATCCCGTAATTCCTTGATTCTATGTTCCCAAAGGCTAAGCCCTCCGAGAATTGCCTCGGAATTCCGCACCATAATCTCTTTCCACATTACGGGAGAACTATCTGCTATACGCGTTAATTCTCGAAAACTCCGTCCGGCTAACGCTAAGGCTGCTCCGCCCTCTTGAGATATATCATGCGTAGCCAACGCTAAGGCCACTGCTAGCAAATGAGGGATATGACTGACCATGGCCACTTCTACATCATGGTCCCGTGGCTCACGAAATATAACTTTAGCCCCAAAGCCTTGAATAACTTCGACAAGCTTTTGAACCACGTTGGGTGGACAATCGCCTGCAGGAGTTAAGACATAGGGATAATTGCGAAAAAGAGTGGGATTTGCAGCACCAAACCCGGACTGTTCCGAACCCGTCATAGGGTGACCGCCTATAAAATAGAAGCCACTAGAGCCGTTTTGGGCATTCGCTAGAGATTTATTACATATTTCAGTCTTAATGCTTCCGACATCGGTCACGATTGTTCCCTTCGGAACCCTACCCACTAATTGATCATACCCCTCCGCCAACGCCTGAAGGGGTAGAGCTAGGATAACCAAATCGACCTCCAGAAACTGTGGCATTTCAGTCCATCCTGCCTGAATCCATGCCCTGGATACCGCTTCATCGATACTGGCCTTCTCCGGGTCAACGGCACAAACCTGCCATCCAGAACGGTGTAATGCTCCTGCCCAAGACCCGCCTATCAGTCCTAAACCTATAATGCAAGCCTTCGGATGACGATGACCAGTCCATCCAGGGGTCAAAATCTCTTCTGGACCTCCTAACACGAACTCACTTCCCCCAATTGACGATCGAGTGCCGTTGTGAGCCTTGCCAAATCAGCCATCATCACTTTGAATCGTTCCGGAGTTAAAGACTGTTTACCGTCTGAAACCGCCTTTTCTGGATGGGGATGAACCTCCACGATCAAGCCATCTGCTCCAGCAGCCAGAGCCGCCTTCGCCATGGGATGAACTAATTGCCATTTTCCAGTTCCGTGACTTGGGTCAACAATGACTGGTAAGTGGGAAAGGGCGTGTAGCGCAGGAACCATACTTAGATCGAGCGTATTTCGCGTATAACTCTCAAAGGTACGGATGCCTCGCTCGCAGAACATCACCTGGTAGTTTCCTCCATCCAGGATATACTCCGCTGCCATCATCCATTCTTCTAACGTTGCGGATGGACCCCTTTTGAGCATGACTGGTTTTCCGCATTTGGCAACTTGCTTGAGCAGAATAAAGTTCTGCATATTCCGAGCGCCTATTTGGAGAACATCCGAATAATGGGCCACTAGAGAGACATCCTGCGCATCAATTACCTCTGTGACTACTAAAAGTCCCGTTTCGTCACGCGCTTCTGCCAAATAGCGCAAGCCCTCTTCCTCTAAGCCTTGGAAAGAGTAAGGAGAAGTACGAGGTTTGAAGGCACCCCCGCGCAAAAAAGTTGCTCCCGCCTCGCGCACAGCGTGCGCCGTTTCCATGATTTGCGCTTTACTCTCGACAGCACAAGGCCCTGCCATCACATGAATCTTATTACCGCCAATTTCTTGTCCGCCCACACGAATAATACTGTCCGCAGCATGAAACTCCCTGCTGACTAATTTATACGGTGCCAAAATCGGCACGACTTTTTCTACCCAAGGCATGGCTTCTAAATCGAGCGCTTTCATTCTCGTGCGATCCCCAATAGCCCCCATGATCGTTTTCTCCACGCCTTGGGAAAGATGAATCTTGAAGCCCTCATCCGTTAATCGTGTGGAAACCTCTTCAATCTGTTCTGCTGTTGCACCCATTTTTAATACTATAATCATTTTTTCCATCCCCTTCTACCATACTACATTTATCTTCCCCTGTTGGACTCAACGAATACGCCGAATCTACCTCATCACAACTTACAATACCTATACCTATACCTATACCTATACCTATTACTTCCTAATTCCTTCTCTATTCCTATTACGATCACTACAACGATCCCTATTCGAGCTTTGCCCTAAAATTAATCCCAAAAAGGCACCCCGAACAGAGGGTGCCTTGACTCTTCATCGCCCCCATCCTTCCATCCTACTTTTCTCAGTCGAGTCCTTCGCGAAGCACCCATAGGAACCCCACGACCACCATCCTACATATAGCTTTGCCTGACAAAGCTAGCTTTCTACCACCGATATGAATCGTGACTATTGAACTCTAAAGATAAACTATCTTAACACAGAATGGGTTATCCTCACAACCCCCATAATTGAATTTCGGGTCTATCTTATGATTAAATCAGTTTACGGCCGACTGCCTTAGCTACAGGGCTAAGCTTGTCCATCAGGTCGGCAAAATGCTCAAAGTTCAAGGATTGTTTCCCATCACTTAACGCGAGCTCCGGCTGCGGGTGAACTTCAATCATTAAGCCGTCTGCACCTGCTGCAACTCCTGCTAGAGCTACTGGGCTGACTAATGACCATCTGCCAGTACCATGGCTTGGATCTAAGAAAACAGGAAGATGGGTTAGTTCTTTTAAGGCTGGGATTGCAGTAATATCCACGGTGTTTCGGGTATACGTCTCAAAGGTCCGAATGCCTCGTTCACATAAGACGACTTGGTCATTTCCTTCTGACATTATATACTCAGCGGCATAAATCCATTCCTCAAGAGTTGCAGCCAAACCTCGTTTTAGCAATACAGGTCGCTTGGTTTTCCCAAGTTCAGATAAGAGAGTGTAATTCTGCATATTCCGTGACCCTATTTGAAACATGTCGGCAACATCCGCAATCCGTTCGATATCCCGTGCATCCATGACCTCTGTAACTACAGGAAGTCCGGTCAACTCCTTAATCCTGGACAACATTTCCAAGCCAAGCTCCCCTTTTCCACGAAAAGAGTAGGGAGAGGTCCTAGGCTTATACGCCCCACCTCGAAGCATGGTGGCACCGAGACGTTTAATTTCTAGAGCTGTACTTAATAATTGTTCATAGCTTTCAATGGCACATGGACCGGCAACCACCACCAATTCAGGACCACCAATGATAACATCTCCCACTCGAACCGCAGTGGTTTCTTGTTGTTCATCCCTTCGTCGAGCGATTAGCTTCACCGTGTTCCCTTCTTCCTCAGTTCATCCTACGTTCTCTACTCAGTTGATCACTAATTCTTAAGATCCAGCCTCACTAAATCCTTGCGTAAAGCTTGGGCATTACGCAAAAAAACGTGCTTTATTTCCGATTGGCTATGTGTAGTGTTGGCGTGTAACAGCACACGAATGCAGTGAGTGAGACCACTCGGCACTGGGATTTCTGTAGCACAAAGCAGCGGTACCAACTCCCAGCCAATCGCGCGAGCACTTGAGGCAGGAAAATCGGCATTTAAATCTGGCGTAACTGTAAATATGGCACTAACCAAGTCTTCTGTGCTTAACGCATTCTCAGCTAGAATCATTTGTAAAAGTTCTTGGGTCGCTTCTCTTATCTCAACGGCATCATTATTGTCGACTGTAGTCGCACCTCGAATTCCTCGAACCATATGCTAACCCCCTATTTCTTTAGGAGCGACGCGATGTCCTAGTCCCACTGCAACCTCATCTAAATGTAAAAGCCCGATGCCAAAGAAAATTGCCACGGTTAAATGATCATCTTGACGGGCAATCCCAATCTTACCACCAATATTCAAACCCATAGCTTTATTCATAATTTGACTTAAGGCCTCGCGAGTTGCACCGGCTACAGCGCCTTCATCCCCGTGTGTTTCTTGGATTGCCCCTTCGCGTTTAGCGGCGACGATAGCACGCTCTACAATTTTCCTTATCGAACTAACGTACTCTCCACCGTAATCCACGGCAGCAGTCTTTATCCCTTGGCGTAGATAAGATTCTTTTAAATGGGCCTCTTCTTCTCGGCTCTCTGTCATAGCCATTTTTAAGGCAGCGAGCGCAATTTTCTTACTTTGTGCCATCATCGCGTTCTTCCTCCTTATATAACCTCCCACTGGTCGACGTGGGAGTCTCACGATAGGATAAATTGATTGAAAAGACACCTGACTGGTGCCTTTGTGCTACTCGAAATCATAACCACCGTATATAAATCTTCGCTTACTTCCGTCCTACCGTACTACCCTCCTTTAAAGACATGAAAAACTATAGACGACTGAATTATAGTACGTCAACGTCTGATTTGCAACACTACGAGCTGACCTACTACGGGCTGACCCTCAGACTCTTAATATCCCCCTGGATCACGACAATCTGATTCTGGCGTGGTTCCACCAATTGGATATCCTTGTTAATCACTTGAACCTGAATGATCTGAGCCAAGCCCCTTCCATCCAACAGGACTTGACCGGACTCTACCGTTAGTTGCTTTTCTCCATTGGCTAAGGTACCGATGACTTTGCCATTTTGAAGTACACGAATCGGAGCAGCCGGTGTCGCTTTCAACCTCAACTGCCAGGTCTTTTGCACTTCGGTAAGTGCTGGCAGTTCTAAAGGAGGCTCTTCGACCTGTGCTGAGACAGCCATATAAAATTCAAGCGGATCCCTTATCGCACTTAATTGCATTAATAAAAGTATGACCGATGCCAAAACCATAACCCGGATGAGCTTGCGTTCTCCCCGTTGAACAGTATTCCACATCCACTCTAATACACTTGCTCTTCGACGCACGTACACCACCTCGAAAAGAGTTTATGCAAAAAAGCCCTTAATCAGACCAACGAGAGTGCAGAATCGCTTGCAGAACGTCCTGCCCTATAACCCATTGCAAACGCAGCCTGGAGATTATACCCTCCTGTAATGCCATCAACATCCACAACTTCTCCAGCCCAATAAAGCCCCTCTATACGTTTTGATGCCATTGTTTTCGGGTTAATCTCCAAGACATTGATTCCCCCTGCTGTGACAATCGCCGTCTCAATCGAAAGGGTTTCTGTGATCGTCATGGGTAACTCTTGCAATAATCCAACCAAGCGTTTTCGTTCTTCACGGCTGATTTGATGGACTACCCCGTCCGGGTTGATCCCACTCAAGCGAATCATGACGGGAATCAGGCTTTGTGGTAAGAGGTCCTCCAGTGCATTTTTGAACTGCTTATTACTATACTTTTGGAAATCCCGTTGGACACGGGCGTCCAATTGATCTAACGCCAGAGCAGGTTTTAAATTAATTCTCAACTCGACTTGGTCTCCTTTACGAAGGGCATCTCCCGCTTGGCGGCTTAAGGTTAGAATGATCGGTCCTGATACTCCAAAATGCGTAAACAACATTTCTCCGAACTCCGCACTCTTCTTCTTTCCACCTATCCACAACGTGGCCTCTACATTTTTCAAAGCAAGACCCTGTAGCTCCTTCACCCACTCTTCCGAGGTTTTTAAGGGAACTAGAGCCGGCCGTGGGGTTATTACACTGTGCCCCAGTTTCCGAGCGAACCTATACCCATCCCCGTTTGAGCCAGTAGCAGGGTAAGAGGCCCCTCCAGTACAAATGATAACCGTTGGTGCTAAATATTTTGTTTGTCCAGCCACCCGAACTCCTTTGACCTGCCCGTTCTCAATTAATATATCCTCAACTGCGATCCCCGCTCGCACCTCTACTCCGTTGTCTGCCAGAAAGGTCGTAAGGGCCTTTACCACCATTTCTGCATCATCAGAAACAGGAAAGACTCGACCTCCCCGTTCAACCTTCGTCTCAACTCCATAACTGGCAAAAAAGTCCCGTAACGCCACGTTATCAAAATCTCTCAAGATTCCATATAAGAAGCGACCATTACCAGGGTAGTGGCTAACGAAATCTGAAACGTTCTCTTCATTGGTTAAGTTACATCGCCCTTTCCCCGTGATAGCTATCTTTCGACCCAAACGCTCTTTCTTCTCCAGAAGTAGAACCTTTGCACAGCCTTTCGCGGCTTGTCCGGCGGCCATCATTCCAGCTGCTCCACCACCCACCACAATAACCTGATACTCGTTCATTCGTGTAACCCTCCGTATTTAGCTTTATTCAAGTCTTGTCCAGTCGTGTAGATAATGTTTGTGGTTAAGTCCCAATTCACTAATTGCAGTTCGAATAATAGGTTCCCTTATCGGATTTGATAAATAAAGCCTTTTTAAATATTCATCCGTTGCAGATACCTTATTATTTCTCACTTCAAGCACTCCAATCAGACATATGAATTTTTATATCTCCACCAAAACGACTGATGTTTCAATTTGACGATCAGGTATATTCCAATACTTCCTTAACAGGATGTTTTTGTAACTCTACCTTCATTTTGCCCTTAGAACGCTTCTATGTTAATATACATTAAATCCTAGTCATCAGACGAAGTTTATTAACATTAGGAGGCATGTCTCATGAGTCTTGATCCACGCACAATTGTTTTGACACAGATTTCTGCAGCAGTAGCTTGTAATGCCCTAGCTGCGCTCCGCATTTCTATCACGGAAGCCCTAACCTTGGGCATAAAACCCGAAGAACTCCGTGACGTCCTAGCCTTGGCCAAAGCCATCCAACAACAGCCCATTTCACACGTGACTCATTTAGTTGATCAACTTTTGCGCGAACCTAAGAAACCTAAGCATGAACACAGCCCAACCTGCAAGTGTGGAAATCACCAGTGAGGTGTTTAAGAAACTGACTCCTATAGGAAGAAAGAACCGTGACTACCCGGATCGCTGGTCGAACAAGCCAAGCATAATTCTGCATTATCGAAAATTCGTTTGCCACACCTGATGCAATAGTTCGGACTCCCCTCGTGAATCAATACTTTTCCCGTCAGTAATCGATGGGACATTAATTTTAGATCCAATGACAAAGCCTGAGGTCGACAGATTTCCACACAACGTCCACATTGAACACATTTCTCAGGTTCCAAAATTAGGCGTAACGAGGCGATCTTATCCTCTTTGGTTGGGTCCTCAAGGTTCTGGTCCGAGTTCATTATTTCCTGTTTCTGTAAGGCACCCTGCGGACAAATCGCAGCACAAACCCCGCAGCTGGTACATGAGTCAGCTATGGTTAAAGCACGAAATGGAATTTTCTTATCGATCTTTTTCTCTAATGCCTCAATAAGCCATTGACGATATTTTGGTACAGTATACGTATCCTCAGCTGCTAAGCTAGGGAGCCATTCTTCGATTTTGTCCCGTCCTTTTTGCTTCCAACCGGTCAGATTAACACTAGGCACCGCTGCCTTAGGCCCTTCTTTGAACTCAGGCTCTACTGTTTCTCCATCGGGTCGAACTTGGATGCGGATCGGAGCATGGTCCGGCCAATCCGCATGGACTTGTTTAAACGCCTTAACACTGTTGGCACATGCCTGACGATCTTCGCACTCGGCACATACTCCGGTCATGATCGTAACAGATTTCTCTTCGGCCAACAGCATAAGGGTCATCCAGCCATCTCTGTTCAGCATCCCTAAGCAGGGAATCTCAAAGCCTCTTGGGCTTGCTTGTGGGCAATTAAGAACAATATCTTGCTCCTCAAATAGCACATCATGTAGCTTATCCAGCTTCCGATCGACAAAGCCATCACTGGGACACACGGCCATACATGCCCCACACTCTGTACATTGTTTGCCCTCCAACTGTCTAAATTCTGAGATAGCTTGATGTGGACATATTTCTATACACAATTTGCAAGGACGGGCAAACGCTTTTTTCGTATTTAGGCAATTCCCGTTATGGTAGACCATTTGGCATGTCATGGCTAATCCTCACTATCCTTTACTTCTTATTATCTATTCTATCCTAAAACACACTGCTTAAATAGAAGAGGCTGAAACACACGCACTGTGCCTCCGCCTCTTCTATTTACTGTTCATTAACATGTACTTAGCTAAATGGTTCTCAACGCCGATTAAGTGATTCAGCATGAGCTCTTGTGCTTTCAACACATTGTGACTTTTGATTGCCTCGAAAAGATCATAATGCTCACGATATAATCTCTCAGGTGTATCCCTGTCTTCGTATAATTTGCTACGACTGGATTTTAAGGTCTTCTGCATAGTATCTGAGATCGTGTTCATTAGTCGAATCAAGATCTTGTTATGCGTCGCCCTCGCGATAGCAAAGTGAAAGTGATGGTCCGCTTCTTCCCCTAAGCGATCTTTTTCGAGATCTATGCGCATGACTTCCAAGGCTTCGTGCATGTCTCGTATTTCATCTTCTTGTGCTCTCTCCGCCGCTATCCCTGCCGCCTGAACCTCGAGAACTTTACGAACTTCATAGAGTTCTAGATCAGTATCTTTTTCGATAAATAACATCCATGCGAGGGGAGCCACTACTGATTCTATGTTAACCTGTCTGATGTACGTTCCTTCACCCGAGCGCACTTCGATAAGGCCCATCATTTCAAGAGCGCTAATGGCTTCTCGAATGGAGGCGCGACTAACTTGAAATCGTTCAGCTAATTCACGTTCAGAAGGTAGTCGGTCGCCAGGTTTTAGCTGTCCTTCAGCAACCAATATCCCTATTTGATCAACAATCTGTTCGTAGATCTTTTTAGTTTTAATGGGTTTTAATATCACTCTATACCACTCCTTTGTTCGACTGCCACAAATCAAATTCATTAACACGTTAGTGCTAGTAATTATTATCTATCCATGTTACGGGCAGAAAACATCTAATTACAAATTATAACCAAACTATAGGAATTTGTCGAATATTTTGAAAGTGGATGATTTACTTCTTAAGTGTACCATGACCATAGAAAAAATCAACATGGAAACTCTTGTAAAAAGTGTTTCCATGTTGAGTATCCTGCTTAGCTAGTTAGCCCCAGAGTTATATGCTTTTTCCTTCTTTTTTTCCTGCTCGATAAGACTCGGCCAGGATTTGAATGGTGTGCAATACTTCCTCATCAAGGTTGGCATTTTCAACGCCACTTTGCAATTGCATGCGACAAGCTGGACAGCCTGTTGCCACCGTATCCGTGTTAGTTTGGGCAATATCCGCTGTTTTACGATCTGAAATCTGTAAGGACAGATCTGGGTGTACAAGGCTAAATGAGCCCGCCATACCACAACAACGGCCAGGTTCTTTCATTTCAATCAGTTCCAGACCAGGAATACTTCTAAGAATTTCTCGCGGTTCTTTATTAACCCCCGCTCCACGGTTCAAGTGGCACGGATCGTGATATGTCACTTTACGCGACACTTTTCCCAACCCTTCTTTCTTAAAGGGAATTTTATGGATCAAGAACTCAGAGATATCGTAGGACTTTTCAGCCCAAATATCTGCCAAGCCTTTAAATTCTGGGTCATTCTCTAACAAGTCACCAAAGACATGCTTCCAAGCGCTACCACACGAAGAACAAGCAACGACCAAAGCATCTGCGCCCATTTTATCAAACGCCCGCAAATTGCGTTTAGCTAAAATACGTGCTGAATCAACATCTCCATTGACCGAAGCTGGGATCCCACAGCATCCTTGGTCCTTGGGAATGACAACTTCAATGTCGTTTTCCGCAAGCACCTCGACCATGGCTCTACCCATATCCGTATAAAAATAGTTGATCATGCAACCAGTAAAGAACGCGACTCTCATTTTAGGGTTTTTAACCGTATTCACTTCTGGTAACTCGGAGCGCAAGGTTTTGTTGGGTAACATTGGGAAGACTTTATTCTTGCCTATCCCGATATCTACGCGCATCCGTGCTAATTTGCTGTATCTATTCGGGATATTCTTCAAGGCAACTCCCTGAAAGATACTTCCCGTCTTCATCCCAAGATCGAACAATCGCTGCATCTTTAAGGCAGTAAAAGCAATTTTCTTGACGGGATGTAGGCCTTTTTTTCGAACAGCTTCTGCCCGAGCCCCCAGAATAATTTTGTCAAACCGAACCCCACAGGGGCAATTATTATTACAGGCCATACAGGTCGTACAAAGGGAGAACCGATCCGCCAGTCCTTTGGTCATCTCAATTTCTCCCGAGAGGAAAAACTCTAATAAACTAATCTTCCCTCTGGCAGCACCAACTTCTTGGCGTGTTTCTTTATAAATCGGGCAAACTGCCTGACAGTTTCCACATTTCATACATTTACGGAGTTCTTCGTTAATCGAATCCAGAGAATCATATATGGACACGATTAGTCCCTCCTTACAATTTTGCCTGGGTTCATCAGATAGTTGGGATCGAGGGCTTCTTTAATACTACGCAAGGCAGCGACCCCAGCTTCTCCAAATTCCCAGTCAAGAAATTTCATTTTGGCAATTCCAATCCCATGTTCACCCGAAAGAGTCCCTCCAAGTGCTATAGCCGTTTCGAAAATTTCTTCCACTGCAAGGTGAACCCGTTTCATTTCTTCGGAATCTCGATCATCTGTCAAAATCGTGGGGTGTAAATTTCCGTCTCCTGCATGCCCAAACGTTGCAATTTGCAGATTGTGTTTTGTGGCAATTCTTCGGATTGCTTTAAGCATATCTGGAATTTTACTCCGGGGAACTGTCGCATCTTCAAGTACAGTCGTAGGACGTTTTTGGGCGAGAGCTGGAAGCGCGCTACGGCGAGCCAACCACAATAGGTCACGCTCTTGATCGTCTTTAGCAATTTTAACCTCAACGGCCCCTTCTTCTTTCAAAATCCGCTCAACCAAGACAGCTTCTCGCTCGACCACTTCTTTGTAGCCATCCACTTCACATAAGAGAACCGCTTCAGCGTCCATCGGAAGACCTGCATGCACAAAATTCTCTACGGTTTGAATGGTCACATTATCCATAATCTCCAGGGTAGCAGGAATAACTTTATTTCGGATGATGGCTGCGATGGCATTCCCTGCCTTATCAACGTTATCAAAGACAGCTAAAATGCTCTTGCGTGCTTCGGGAGCGGGTATTAATTTCACGATAATTTCAGTAATAATCCCCAGAGTTCCCTCAGCTCCAGTATAGAGCGCCACAAGATCATAACCGGTGACATTCTTGACTGTTTTGCCTCCCCAGCGAATGATTTCTCCGTTCGCTAAGACGATTTGCAGACCCATAATATAATGTTTGGTAACGCCGTATTTCAGACCACGCAAACCGCCTGAACACTCCGAAACTGAACCACCCATGGTTGCAGTAGCGATCGTTCCGGGATCCGGAGGGTATAATAATCCGTGCTTAATCACTTCATCATTAAGCGCCTGAATGATCACCCCAGGTTGGACAGTAGCTGTTAAATTATCTTGGTCAACTTCAAGGATATTATTTAAGTTGAGCATTGAGAGAACAATACCACCTTCAGTGGGAATGGTTCCCCCACTTAGGTTTGTTCCCGCGCCACGTGTATAGATTGGCAGATTATGCCGATTTGCGATTTTCACAACCTCTGCTACCTGTTCGGTAGAAAGGGGTGAAACTACGACATCCGGCTTACGGTGTTTCATAGCAGCAGTTGCGTCATAAGCATAAGTCATTAAATCTTCCTGCTCTGAGAGGACGTTCTCTTTACCGAGCGCTTGAATTAATTCTTGTAATACTTCACGAGCTAACATCCATTTACCCCCTTAAATTGGTTCCAATATTCTATGTTTTCTGTCTTTTTGTCTGATGGTCAGACCATAAGTCTATATTAATCCAAATTAATAGAAATTTCAATATGAATCTTGATTTTTTTTTAATTGCTTAATGTTAACCATCATAAATTTAACGTGAGTATTTATGTTCCATTGATTTTATCTCTTGCTGAAAGGCTTGACTTAAGCGAAAAAGCAAGCGCTCCATATCCAATCGGTGAAGTGAAACCGTTTCAGGACTTAGGAACTCAATTTTTCGAAACTCTGGTTTAATCAAGAGGGGAAGCAAATCGTCGAGATTCTCGATTCGAAGTGTCAAAATAATTGGCGCATAAGCGACTTCATGAGTTCGCCTCCCCTCCCCCTCATTGACCGCATAGATATCCAGGCTCAAATCGACGTCTTCTATAATAATTCCTTGAAGTGGAACATTGCGAAGCAAAGCAACCTGTTGCTCCCGCATTGTTTCTGCCATTAATTCTTTACTCTTGCCCCCAAAGAAAAATCGTCCAGTTTTTGATTCTCCGCGATAGTCGACACGAATCCTTACGCGTACGTGCTCAGTTAGAAACTCATTTCCTATCCGAATCTTCATTATTGACTCTCCCCACTTCCTTTTATTAATTAATAAATTGATTTTGCAGATATATCCTTGATTCCCGTGAAAAATTATACCTACATTGTGAATTACGAATCATTATTTTTGTGACTATTCAGGTACTCAGTTAATCAACCACAGATTACACAGATTTAAAATATAAATCGCTTGTAACGCAATTGATATTCTCCATTTTTCTATACTTAATTCTTCTTAATCTGTGAAATCTGTGTTAATCTGTGGTTTCTCTTATCGTTCTTTCATGTGTAACGTATTTACATAGTTCTTCTTGTAGGTATAAAAATTTGCGGGATTTTAGGATATATAAGTCCCGTTCGGAACGTCAGGTCGGTCGTTCCCTACAATTTTAATTTGAGGGACTGATAATTCAACACTAATAATAGAGCAGAAACTTTGGACATACTAAGAAAAACTCAGAGTACAAATGAGATTTTTGGGAGGGTATAAAATGCTAAAAACTGCTATTGCTATTTTCAAAGGTCCTCAACAGACTAAAGAAGCAATTGAAGAAATTCAAGAGGAATCCTTAGCAAATAGTAAAATATCCGTCATAGTTCGGAGTGAATTCCTTCATCAAGGTAATTTCCGTGAGGAAATTGCGCATGAATTAGCTTATTACCCCAGTGAACTTAACTTGGACAAGTTTAATGCCTGGCTAGTCCAGACTCCACCCTTTATCGTTCCAGACCTAGGTGAGGTCGTCGTCGCTGGTCCACTAGCCAGTCAACTCATGCACTCAGCGGGGAGTCGTGGGCTTAACGAAGCTCTGTTTAGCTACGGTCTTTCGGAAATTCGCGCTAAACACTATGAACACAAAGTTCGCACCGGGTATTGGTTAGTACTGATCCAGACTACCCACGAAAAGATTAGTGGCGTTGCCAATACTTTACGTGGCTATGGTGGGCGAGATATCGAACTGTGGAATAAAGAACTTGAGCACCCGCAACATCCGTTTGGTTAAACTGACTTACCCTCAAGTTCTTTTCAGAGTCCTACATTAGAACGCAATTCCTTTACTTCTTCTTCTGTAAGAGGCCGATAAGCGCCTGGACGAAGGGTAGACTTTTGCTTTAACAACCCGAACCCAATCCGTTCAAGTTTGACCACTAGATATCCAATGGCCTCAAACATCCGTCTTACTTGGCGATTTCGACCCTCATGAATTGTCACTTCCAGGATTTCTAATGGATCGACCTTTGCACCCTCCTTAGTTCGTTTGGAAATACCGCTCACGCGTTGGACAATGGCGGGGGCGGTTTTTCCGTCTTCTAAGAGTACCCCTTGTCGCAAGGTCTCGAGAGCATTGATGCCCACTGGGCCTTGTACCCAAACTCGGTATGTCTTCTCAATTCCAAAAGAGGGATGCATTAAGCGATGGGCTAACTCTCCATCGTTGGTAAGTACTAATAATCCAGCTGTATCATAATCCAATCTCCCGACCGGATAAACTCGCACTGGAACATCTTTTAGTAAGTCTACCACTGTAGGTCGCCCTCTGGGGTCACTGGCGCTGGTAATCACACCGACTGATTTATTGAGTAAATAATAGTACAGATCTTCAGTTCGTTTAATAGGACGCTTATCTACCTCTATGTGATCCTGAACCCTGACTTTTGTCCCTAAAGCAAGCACCGTTTCTCCATTAACGGTCACACGTCCGTCAAGAATCATTTTTTCGGCATGTCGTCGTGAAGCGACTCCAGCCTGGGCGAGTACTTTTTGTAAACGTTCTCCGCCCTCTATGTCTAGTTCCATAGTCTCACCTTCCATACCATTCTTGTTTGTCTACTTAAGCACAAATTTGCATGGCTCATTCGAAAATAGACACGTCTATGTTGGCTTTTCGGAACGACACAGAGGTCGTTCCCTACAATTTATTCCTTGATTCCCGTGAAAAATTATACCTACAAAAACCACCAAAATGCCTGTAAAATCAGGGTTTATTAATGTAGGTATAATTTTTACAGGATCAAAGTTATACTCCTCAGCTAACAAGTCATCGTGTTCAGAGTAATGTTAACTGATTTGTCGAAAGCCTATACATTTTTTTATCGGATGTCATCTTAGATAAAGTTTAAGTTCAGTAGTAAAATTGTTAGACGTGGGAAGACTAACTATATGTTTTAGTGAGGTGATAGTGTGGGGGTTTCGGACAATGAAACAAAATCGGGCGCGTTACTCACTGCAAAGAACGATGTAATTGAGCCTGTAAGCGAAGAAGAGTTAGCCGGTTTAAGAAAACAAGTTTTATTATTGGCAGAGACCTTAGAAAAGATGAGGCTGGCTGAATATATTGCTTATTTAAATCGCCCGGGACGCCTTCTTTGGTTTAATTTCTTAGTCGGTCTTTTACGTGGACTGGGCACAGCTTTAGGAGCCGGACTCCTAGCCGGATTTGCTTATTTCTTATTAAAACGCATCGTTGTCCTTAACTTGCCAGTTATTGGAGGGTTTATTGCAGAATTAAGTAAATATGTGAATCAGCCATAGAAACGATAGGGGGCGAGAATTTGAAGGATAAGACGCAGTATATTAAACTGATTGAAACACTTCAAAAAGAGAAACAGGATTCTTTGGAAACCGCAACAGAACTCTTCAATGGTGACATGAGAGAGTCTTTGGGGGAATTGTCGCTAATAGATAACCATCCCGCGGATGTTGGTACAGAGGTGTATGAACGTTCACGAGATGTTGCACAGCATGATCGGCTTCTCCACAAGGTTGAAACAATTGACGCTGCTTTGGAGCGATATGCAAAAGGCGAGTATGGAAAGTGCGAACATTGCAGTCGGGAAATTCCATATGAACGACTTGAGGCCCTGCCGTATACAACAGTATGTACAGAATGTAGTCGTGAGGAAGAGAATGAAGAACAGCATTCCCTACACCGTGAACCTGTCGAGAACGAGATTTTGAATCGCCCCTTTTCCAGAACCTTTAATGATGGTACAGATCGCGTTGAGTTTGATGGTGAGGACGCTTGGCAAGCTGTGGCTCGCTACGGTACAGCAGATTCCCTTCAAGATTTAGGTACAAATCGGGATGTTTCAGACCCTAATGACCTCTATGAAGATTCGGATGAAGTGATAGGGGCGGTTCAATCGATAGAAACCCTAGAAACCCAGAGAGAACCGGACAATATGATTCACTATAGCAAGGAACACGGCAGGACATAACGATAGATTAGTTTG
>CAKMJS010000010.1 GCA_927405585.1 uncultured Desulfosporosinus sp. | reverse complement strand
CTCTAATTCTGTGTCGGGACACGCGTGTAGGCTTCAGTCTCTGAGAACGGGGTTCCCGGCAAATTCGCCATCCTTGGCTCAGTTGCCGGCTTCGCACACGAAAGCCTCCGGTGGAGGGTTTCGCCGAAAGCGCACAACCCTGAACGAATACTTTCGCGCTGAAGGTCCTGTGCTCAGCCCCGTATCGGGGGTCGCTTACACGGACGTTTGCTAGGCTGCTTTTGTAAAGACGTCGCTCTCGTGTCAAACTGCGTACCTGGCTTGGAACGGAGAACGGAGAACGGAGAACGGAGAACGGAGAACGGAGAACGGAGAACGGAGAACGGAGAACGGAGAACGAGGAGACGTTGGGGGCTGAGCACAGGACCTTCAGCGCGAAAGTATTCGTTAAGGGTTGTGCGCTTTCGGCGAAACCCTCCACCGGAGGCTTTCGTGTGCGAAGCCGCCAACTGAGCCAAGGATGGCGAATTTGGCACGATAGTCTCCAGTGGAGATTATCGCCGTAGGCGTGTTCTTTAAAATAATACTAATCGCCGAAGGATGAACCCCGTCCCCCTTTTAGGAGCTTACACGGTAAGTTTGCTCTGCGTTGTAAGTACCGAGCGCTGTGTCAAACAAGTCCCCCTCTTTTATATAAAGTTGTGGACGAAATTGATGATAAATAATGTTCTTTAACCGTAATAACTAGTGTTTTTTCTTTACCATTTTCTGATATATAGTTGACCTTATTACTATTCTTAAGGCTTTTTAGAAATTTTTGATTAATTTTATCTTCCGTCACGGTATCTAAATCAATAATTGCAACTATTTTATTTTTTTTAATTAGTACATCACCACCAAGATGTATATACAATTACCGTTTCCTCCTTATATGCCCTTTTTCCACGAAGTAAAGTGAGCCAGACTCAAGATGCTTTTCTGCACTTGTCATCGTGATCAAAGTTTGGATGCCCGAAGACTCTATAAAATTCATTAAGTAGTCTCTCCTAAAACGGTCCAATTCAGACAATACATCGTCAAGTAAGAGGAGCGGATATTCTCCTTTTTCTTGACGAATTAGTTCTAGTTCTGCCAGTTTTAAACTTAATACTATAGAACGCTGTTGACCCTGTGAAGCAAAAAGTCGTGCAGGTTTATCATTTAATAGAATTTGTACATCATCACGATGTGGACCAATAAGTACCATTTGACGTTCAATCTCTTGTTCCAACTTATCATTAAGTAATTTTGGAAATTCCGAGATAGCCTCATTCACATTGTTATTACCCAAAGCAATATACGTGACGTTGAGTTTTTCTTTCTGAAAAGTGAGATTTCCATAGATAAGATCCGCTACATTTTGTAACTTTTTCGTCAGATCTACGCGATTACGGATAATTTTCTCACCAAGTGTAATTAGTTGTTCATTCCAAAGTTGTAATTGAGTATATTTTAAAGATTTTGAAACCAAGGATTTTAAAAGTGCACTCTTTTGTTGAATCACTTTATTATATGCATTGAGCAAACTGACATGTCCAGGGCGCATTTGAGCAATATGTAAATCTAAAAATCTTCTTCTTTCCAAAGGACCTCCTTTAATCATAACAAGGTCATCAGGGGAAAAAAATATAACATTAATTGTACCAACAAAATCCGACAAACGTTGACAAGGTACTTGATTAACTTTTACCATTTTCTTTTTATTTTTATAATGACTCTCCAAAGAAACTTTATGGGCTGCCATTAAAAAATCTCCATGTAGATGAAACTCACTTTGGTCCCAGCTCAAGAGTTCATGTTCTTTTTGTACTCTATATGACTTTCCTGTCAATAGGTAATAAATACCCTCTATAAGATTAGTCTTTCCCTGACCGTTATCCCCAATTAAGATATTTATACCCGGTAAAAATTCTATCGTCTCGTCTTTGTAATTACGAAAATTTTGTAATTTAAAATAATTAATCATCATAATATTAAATTAAGACGTCCTAACCGGTAATACCAGATAAAGATAATTTGGATTATCTAATGGCCTCATAACTCCTGGGCTAAATGGTCCAGAAAGCTCAAATATAATCTTATCACTATCAATTACTTTCAATGCATCGATTAGGAATTTTGCATTAAAAGCAATCATTACATTTTTACCTTCCAACTCAATGTTTATTTGCTCCGAAATCTTACCAAATTCAGACATCTGGTCAATTCTTAGTTCATTATTTTCAACATTTATTTTAATAACATTGGCTCCACTTTTATCACGTGACAGCAATGAAGCACGCTCTACAGCCTCAAGAAAACTTCTCACGGATAGATTAACTTTTGTTTCGCAAGTTTGAGGGATAACTTGTTTGAAATTTGGAAACTGACCTTCTATAAGACGGGATACCAAATAAATTGAACCAAATTGAAATACCACTTGATTATTACTAAAGCTAATAGTTAATACTTCATCTTCATCCCTAAGTAAACGATATATTTCTGATAAAGTCTTCGCAGGAATAATACCACTAAAGTTTGATTCTTCGGGGTTTGGTATTTCAGCAATGCTATAAGCCAAACGATGTGTATCAGTCGCTACCAAACGTACATTTGACCCTTCAATCTGTAATAGAGTCCCATTAAAAACGGGACGATTTTCTTCTATAGCACAAGCAAATACAGTTTGACGAATCATATTTTTAAAGATAGTTGTTGTTAAAGTAAATGATATAGGATCCAACAGATCTGGAAGTAAAGGAAATTCATCTGGATCGTACCCATTTAAGATTATTTCAGACTGATTATAACTAATCGTAATTGCTTTATCCCTTTCTTCTAAGGTAATGGTTGTATCTGGCAATTTACGAACAACTTCTGTAAAAAGTTTTGCAGGGACAACCATTATTCCTTCCTCAATAACCTGGGCTGGTACTTCACAACGTATTCCTACTTCAAGATCAGTGGCTGCAAATTGTAAAGACTGTTGTTCAGCTTTGATTAAAATACCTTGTAATACAGGTAAGGTGTTTTTACCAGACACAGCTCTTTGAACAGCATTGACACCAGAAAGCAGAGCATCTTTAGAGCAGAAGATTTTCATATAGCTCGAATCCTCCTATAAACTTTTATAATCAAGGTTCTAAATGTGGCTTAATAATAATAAGATAATTAATTAGTAGTTATAGTAGTATTACTTGTCAACATGTGGATAAGTATAAAAATAGCGCTAATCTACTGACAAAAAGTATGTTGAAAAAGGTGTGGACAAATGGATTAAGCTTATCCACATGTCCACATATAATAATTATTGGCTAATTTATAGGAATAATATAAACATGTTATACACAACATTTAAAATAAGTATTATTCGGATTGTATACGTTGAATCATCTCATTTACCTTTTTTTCCAATATAGGATCAACAATAATTGCTTTCGTAATTTTATCATGAGCATGCATCACTGTTGTATGATCCCTTCCACCAAATTCGTCACCAATCTTAGGTAAAGAGGAGTCTGTAAGTTGTCGAGAAAGATACATAGCAATTTGCCTTGGAAAAGCTACAGCACGAGTTCTCTTTTTTGCTTTAAATTCGCTAGGAGATAAATGAAAATACCCTGCAACGGATTGTTGGATAATATCAATGGTTATTTGTTTAGGATTATTAGCTGGTATTATATCTTTTAATGCCTCTACTGCAACATCAGCGGTTATGGGAATCAAACTTAGGGAGGCGAAGGCCATGACTCGAATGAGAGCCCCTTCAAGCTCGCGTATATTGGAGTGTATTTTATCTGCTATATAAACCATTACTTCATTAGGGACTTGGAGGTTTTCAAGCATAGCTTTTTTTCTTAGAATTGCAATTCGGGTTTCTAAATCTGGAGCTTGGATATCTGTGATAAGACCCCATTCAAAGCGAGAACGCAATCGGTCTTCTAAGGTTGGAATTTCTTTAGGAGGGCGGTCGGAAGAAATAATTATTTGCTTATTTGCTTCATGAAGTGCATTAAATGTGTGAAAGAACTCCTCTTGAGTTCGCTCTTTACCGGCTAAAAATTGTATATCATCAATCAAAAGTATATCGACGTTCCGGTATTGATTACGAAATTCAATGGAGTTTTCATCCCTGATCGAATCAATGAGTTGATTTGTGAATTTTTCACTTGAAACATAAAGAACCTTAGTATTTGGAGATCGTTGTAGGATATGATGACCAATAGCATGCATGAGGTGGGTTTTTCCCAGTCCAACTCCGCCATAAATAAATAGAGGATTATACGATTTAGCCGGCGATTCTGCTACAGCTAAAGAGGCTGCATGAGCAAATCGATTGCTGTTTCCGATCACAAACGTGTCAAAGGTATATTTACTATTGAGAGAATTGGGTAAAGTTTCAGGTTGTTTGGGAGCGACTGGGGAGACTGACCGTGATACAACTGGATCTTCAGCGTAGGATCCTTCTGGTGAGGGTATAATAAAACGAAGAATGACAGAATGTCCTATAACGGATTGAATAGAAGATCGTATTAAAGGGGCATAACGACTTTCTAACCAATCTTTTGCAAATTCATTGGGAACACTAATGACAATTGTGTCGCCATCAATATGAAAAAGTCGTGTAGAACTAAACCATGTTTCAAAGCTGGGCTTAGATAGTTCAGTTTTCAGCTTTTCTAAAGTTTCCTGCCACAATAATTCAGGTGATATTGACTGTGGTGGCATGGACGGACCTCCCTTATTAAAAAAAATGTAGACTAATGACAATAAAAAAGTTATACACAAACTTATACACATTTGTGGATAACTTAATCAAATTAAGAGGTGTGGATAAAAGAATTCACTAGACGCTGTTTTATTAAGGATGTAAAAACATAATATCAAGTTTTAGTAAGGTTATCAACAGGAAGTTATCAGTTTAACTAAATTATTAACAGTGGATAACTTTTATAGTAGTTGAGTTATCCACATCTTATTATAGTTCTTTGCTTGACAGAATAAAAATTATTAGAGTATAATCTCTAAGTAAGTTTGATTGCTATAAATGTGTTTTGGTCATGAAAATAAGGAGGTGTCGTTAAATTGAAAAGAACATATCAACCGAAGAATCGCCGTCATAAGCGTGTTCACGGTTTTTTAAGTCGTATGAGTACACCAACTGGACGTAATGTTATTAAGCGCCGTCGATTAAAAGGTCGGAAAAAATTATCTGTTTAAGGCCGCATTATGTGGCCTTTTTTTAAATAAATTTTTCTGAGTTGATCAAATTCAAAAAAACGTTTAGACTTAAGCATTATAAGGATAGAATAATATTTAACCTATTATTCAAGCCTGGAGGAGTTATGCTAAAGAGAAGTTTTCGCTTGCGCAAGAAATCGAATATAAAACAGGTCTTTGCGGAAGGAAAAAACTATTCCGTAAAATATGTAGCAATTTATGTTTTAAGAGGTCCGAAACGCTTTGGTTTTATCGCCTCAAAAAAAGTAGGCAACTCAGTACAAAGAAATCGCGCCAAAAGACTTATGAGGGAAGTAATTCGTCTTCATTTATCTAATATAAAAAATGATATTCAAATAATTCTCATTGCCAGAGCAAGTATAAAAGGAGTTTCCTATTTGGAAGTCGAAAAGACTATGATGAATATGTTAAAAAAGGCAAATGTCTTGATTAAAAGTGAGTAAATGATATGAATAAATTCCTCATTATATTAATTCGATTCTATCAGAAATTTATTTCTCCGTTGAAAGGACAAACTTGTCGCTTTTATCCGACTTGTTCTGAGTATTCTGCACAAGCTATACAAAAATATGGCTTAACTAAAGGAAGTTGGAAAGCAATTAAGCGAATATCTAAATGCCATCCGTTTCATCCGGGAGGGCATGATCCAGTTTAAGGAGGTTTTATTGTGAGTTTTATTGTTGAAGGAATGACCAATTTATTAAATATACTTTATAATTTTTCTGCTTCTATGGGTTTTCCAAATTATGGTGTAGCGATTATACTTTTGACTATTTTGATTAAAACCATAATCTATCCTTTAACTTATAAACAAATGAAATCAATGCGTAAAACAATTGATCTCCAACCAAAGATCAAAGCTATCCAAGCAAAGCATAAAAACAATAAAGAAAAAGCTAATGCAGCAGTTATGGAATTATACAAGGAACATAAAGTAAATCCCATGGGCGGTTGCCTTCCAATTCTTGTACAATTACCGATTTTTTGGGCATTATATAGCACGCTACTCAAGTTTCAATATGGAACAGATCCTGCTGTTTATACTTTTTTGTCCTTTGATCTTACGAAAACCTATGGTTTTGCTCTAACATACCATTTGATATTGCCAATTTTTGCTGCTGCTACAACTTACCTTCAAACTAAGCTAACAAATCCAAATACCTCGGATCCAACCCAGAAGACTATGTTATATCTTATGCCAGCTTTTTTTGCTTATATTAGTGCCACCGTACCAGCAGGTTTGGCTTTATATTGGGTAACAATGAACGTTGTTTCGATTTTCCAACAACTTTATATTAATAGAAGGTTGGCAAGTCAAGCTAAAAGCGTTGCATAAGTAACGTGGAAGACGTGAGGAGGATCGGTCATGAAGGTTGCAGAAAAAACCGGGAAAACGCTTGAAGAAGCGATCACTGCTGGGGTTCTAGAATTAGGTGTTGATCGTAATCGAGTAAAAATTGAGGTCATAGAAGAACCTGGCAAAAAAGGTTTATTCGGACTTTTTGGGACACGTCTGGCAAGAGTTCGTATTTCTTATGAAGATGACCCTGGCATATTAGCAACAAATTTTATTCAGAAAATCTGTCAAGCTATGGGCGTTCAGGCAAATACCCAAGTGAGTAAAGATGGAGAACATTGGCATATTGATATAACTGGACCAGAGCTTGGAATACTGATCGGAAGACGGGGTGATACCTTAGATGCTCTTCAGTATTTAACAAATTTAGCCGTAGCTAAAAAATTATCTGAGCGTGTTCGACTAATAGTTGACGTAGAAGGGTATAGGTTACGTCGTGAAGATACTTTAGTAAGACTTGCTAAAAGATTATCCGAAAAGGTTAAAAGAACGGGTATAAGAATTGTTTTAGAACCGATGAACCCACATGAACGACGAATTATTCATACTTCACTACAAGATGATAATAGAATTTCTACTTTTAGTGAGGGTGATAACACTAATAGACGTGTAGTCATTTCATTAAAAAGAGTATAATTGATTATTAGTAGAACGAGTTCACTTTGATTATGTTTGTATTATGAAATGGCTAGCGCCGACGTATGTACGTATGGAGCTAGCCAAATTTTCTTTGTTTCTCTCCATCAGTATGAATGATTAAGTGACAGGGACACTCGGCCATCTTGGACAGCGTATTTTAAGAGGACTACTAGAAAATAATAGAGAGAGTATTTGACTTATATAAAATGGAGATGATCGGATTTGTATGATACGATTATTGCTATGGCTACAGCAATGGGTGAGACCAGTATTCATATTCTTAGATTGAGCGGTTCTAAAGCCGGAACCATTATTGAAGAGTGTTTTGAGCCTCAGAATAGGGAACGTTGGTCACGTCGGGATAATTTCACATTGAACCTTGGCGTTTTCAAAGATGAATTAAGAGTACTCGACGAAGTTCTTGTAGGCAGAATGTTAGCTCCCTTCTCCTATACAGGAGAGGATGTCTATGAGATTAATTGTCACGGAGGCACTTTTGTTGCCCAGAGAATTTTACAAGCATGTATTCGTCATGGGGCAAAACTTGCAGAACCAGGTGAATTCTCCAAACGAGCATTTCTAAATGGAAAGATGGACTTAGTTCAAGCGGAAGCAGTCATAGATTTAATTTGTTCTCGTACGGAAACTGCAGCAAATTTAGCATTAACTCAATTGGGCGGAGGTCTTTCAGAAACAATAGTTAGTTTGAGAGAAAAGATATTGGAAACTCTTGCCTTTATTGAAGCGGGTATTGATTTCCCTGAAGACGATGTTGAAAGTTTAGATCGAGAAAACCTCAGTCATAGAATAAGTGAGGCATTACTCGATACAAGGCATCTTTTAGAAGGAAGCAAAACGGGCAAAATTCTAAGGGATGGTTTGCTCACAGTTATTGTTGGGCGACCTAATGTCGGAAAGTCAAGTTTACTCAATGCTCTGTTGCATGAAGAGAGAGCTATAGTTACGGATATTCCAGGAACAACCCGTGATGAAATTAGGGAGTCAGTCAGTGTAGGAGGTATACTTCTGAAACTGGTGGATACTGCGGGTATCTGTGAGAGTCAAGATCTTGTCGAACGTCTTGGAATAGAAAGAACATGGAAAGCACTACAAACCGCAGAGTTAATTTTGCTAGTAGTTCAAGCTAATCAACCGTTAACCAAAGATGAATGTAATATTTTAGATATGTATGGTGAAAAAGTAATTATTATTACAAATAAAATCGATTTATTGGAAAGTAAAGAAGTTTTTTTAGAGTATAAAGATAGGAAATGGATACCTTTTTCTGTGCTTCAGCACAGGGGTTTTGAAGAGCTTGAAATTGAGATTCGTAGTAGAGTTTATCAAGGAGAGGCAGTGCTTACATCAGATCCTCTACTCTCTAGTGTGAGGCAGATTTCAGCTTTGGAGCGTTGCGATACGGCTTTAAAGCAGGCGTTGGAGAGTATTAAGCTAGGTATGCCGTGGGATATACTTTCTATAGATCTTCGTGAAGCACTAAATTCTGTATCAGAAGTTACGGGTCATAATGTTCAAGAATCTCTTCTGGAGGATATATTTTCTCGATTTTGTATCGGAAAGTAGGATAAACATTGGAATACTTTGCTGGAAAATACGATGTTATAGTTGTTGGCGCTGGACATGCAGGGTGTGAAGCAGCACTTGCAGCAGCACGATTGGGGTGCGAGACCTTATTACTAACCTTAAATCTTGATA
This sequence comes from uncultured Desulfosporosinus sp., assembly GCA_927405585.1. Classification (GTDB taxonomy): domain Bacteria; phylum Bacillota; class Desulfitobacteriia; order Desulfitobacteriales; family Desulfitobacteriaceae; genus Desulfosporosinus. Next base: position 6,008 of record CAKMJS010000010.1, on the reverse strand, counting down.
CAATCGCTCATATGCCGTGTAATCCATCCCTTGGAGGACCTGCTAAGGGTCATTTAGTACGGGAAATTGATGCTTTAGGTGGACAAATGGGAATTGTAGCGGATGAGACATCCTTACAAGTAAAAATGTTAAACACCGGGAAGGGTCCAGCCGTCCACGCTTTAAGGGTGCAGTCAGACAAACAGGCTTACCAGAATAGAATGAGGGATGTTCTATTATCACAACGTGGGCTAACTGTGGTCCAAGGCTTAGTAGAAAATCTTGTGGTGGAGAAGCATATAATAGCCGGTGTTGTTACTCGTTCCGGTGCACGGTTTGAATCGGAAAACGTCGTTTTAACTAGTGGCACATATTTACGCGGGAGAATCATCATCGGGGATTCTATGTACCAAGGTGGCCCCAATGGACAAATGCCAGCTATGTCGCTATCTGATTCACTCAAAGAGTTAGGAATTGAGTTAGGACGATTTAAAACAGGGACACCTCCCCGAATCCATCGTCAGTCTGTAGATTATTCCAAGTTTCGCATTCAGCCGGGGGATGTGCAGCTTTGGCGTTTTTCCTTTTTACCCACTGAGAGTCAGTTTTGGCACACGGACTCTTCGAAACAAGTTCCTTGTTGGTTGGGCTACACAGCAATTCAAACCCATGATATTATTCGAGAGAACCTTTATCGAGCGCCTTTGTATTCTGGGAATATTGAGGGAATTGGTCCTCGTTATTGCCCTTCGATTGAGGATAAAGTGGTCAGATTTGCTCAAAGAGAGGCCCATCAAATTTTTTTAGAACCGGAAGGATGGCAAAGTGACGAACTATATGTTGCAGGGTTATCGACTAGTATGCCAGAGGATGTACAGGTAAAAATATTACAGAGTATTCCGGGGCTAGAAAACGTTCGCATGTTACGACCGGGCTATGCAATTGAATATGATTATGTAAAACCTCATCAACTTTCTCTTAGCTTAGAAGTACGGCAACTACCTGGATTGTTCACTGCAGGCCAATTAAATGGTACTTCAGGGTATGAAGAAGCTGCTGCACAAGGCTTAATGGCTGGTATTAATGCAGCACTTCGTGCGACCGGAAAAGCCCCATTTTATCTGCTCCGTTCGGACGGTTATTTAGGTGTATTAGTCGATGACTTGGTCACGAAAGGAGTCAAGGAGCCTTACCGTCTTTTAACATCTCGCGCAGAGTATCGTCTAGTTCTCCGGCAGGATAATGCAGATTTAAGGCTGACAGATCAAGCGCAGGCCATAGGATTGGTGAGTGAGGAACGATGGACGCGTTTCCAGAATAAGAGGAATAATTATCATGAGATTAAATCACTATGGAAGTCGACTGTATTCTCCCCCTTAAGAGAAGACTTGCACTTAGTTATGGCAGAAGCTAAGTCGACACCTGTACGTGGAGGCATTAGTGCCCAAGATCTTATTCGGAGACCTGAGATTACTCTCGACCATATAGTGAGGCTACTTCCAGAAATAGAAAAATATGACCGAGAAGTACTGGAAGAAGTTGAGATTGAAACAAAGTATGCTGGCTATATCGAAAAACAATGGGCTGATATTGAGAGATTTTCGAAATTGGAAGCCCGTTGTCTACCAGAGATGCTTGATTATGAAGAAGTACGAGGATTATCTACTGAGGGTAGGCAACGTCTTATGGAAGTTCGCCCTTTAAACTTAGGCCAGGCCTCGAGGATCACAGGGGTAACTCCAGCGGATATTTCCGTCTTGCTTGTTTCTTTAGAACAACGCCGAAGAGGAGGAAATAATTGATGTTTAAGGAGTATGCTGCTTTAATTCATCAGTTAACCTTCCAACACATAGGTAGTGACCTAACTGATATACAGGTTAATCAGCTTTGTGACTTTGGAGATCTTTTACTAGACTGGAATCAACGTTTGAACTTAACTAGAATCACTGAGCCACATGAAGTCGTGATAAAGCATTTTATTGATTCTATGGTTCTTGCAAACTATATTTCTGGTACGACTTTCGCAGATTTAGGGACTGGGGCTGGATTCCCTGGACTCCCTCTAAAGATACTGCGTCCAGACTTAGAGATAGTCTTAGTGGATTCATTAAAGAAACGGTTGGATTTTTTAGAAGTTGTTATCACCACCTTAAAGTTGAGAAAGATTAAGACGGTCCACTCAAGAGTGGAAGACTTTGGAAGAAATGTACAGTACAGAGGTCAATTTGATACAGTGAGTTCACGTGCAGTTGCTCGCCTTCCTGTCTTATTGGAATACGCACTACCTGTTCTAAAAGTGAACGGTCTTTTCTTAGCCCCAAAAGGATCCCAGTTCGAGGATGAGTTGGCTGAATCTAAGAAAGCCTTACAACTCTTAGGAGGAAGAGTAGAAGGTACTGATTTATTTTCTTTCGGAGAAGGGGTAGAACATCGAGCAGTAATCAGAATAAGAAAGATAAGAGAAACTCCTCTTCAATACCCGCGTCAAGCAGGAACTCCGACAAAATCACCCATTAGCTAGATTTTATCCTATCCTGAGACTGCCAATATAGGGGCTAGAAGTTATAGTTAGTTAAACAAAGTTCACTTAGGGTGCACCTAAAAGGGGACAAGTTAGAATAGGTTTCAGACTGCTTTTATTAATGTAAAGGAAAATATGCTTAGAACGTCGAATAATTTGAAGGTAAACGATTAACAGGTTTTAATCGTATGGAGGGATCATTTTGGACGATTCAAAAGAGCAAAAGGAAAGTCAGAGACTTGAGAATGATACTGGCACCGTAATAAGTGGAGAAGGGTACGAATCCAGTAAGGGGAAGAGGACAAGTTTAAATAGCCTTATACGGAAAAGATACTTTTTGATTACAATCGGTGCAATACTTATCCTATTATTTTCAGTCGGAGCCGTTGCGCTTTTTTATACACATGAGCAACAAAAGATTCTCGAAGGAGTAACTATATCTGGACTTAAAGTCGGTAATTTAACTCAAAATGAAGCTAAGAAAATAACCGACGCTGAGGTTAACAGATTGTTGAACAAAACATTGAAATTAAATATTGGTCAACGAACTACTGAACTTAAACTAGAGGACTTAGGTCTTGTTGTCGATGCAGATTTGGCGCTACAAGAAGCTTTTGACATTGGTAAGAAGGGGACAATCTTTGAAAAGGTATCTTCGAAAATGTCAGCAAGAAAAGGGGTAAATATTAATTTTTCCCAAAAGTGGGATGATTCAATGTTACGTGAAGCACTCAGAGTAAATTTAGAAGAATTTAATAAACCATCCTCGGATGCTACTTTTCAGATTTCAGACTCAAATATTATGACAATCAAAAGTGAACAGATTGGATCAATCATTGATTTTGAGGAACTTATTCTAAGAATCACGGATATGAGCATCTATAAGTTATCCCCTGAGCTTGACGTTAAGTTGAAGATAGAGACTCCACTTATTACTGCTGTTCAACTTGAAGATCAGAAAATTACAGGTTTATTATCAAGCTACACAACTCGGTTCGATCCAACACAAACTGCCAGATCAGAGAATGTAAGGATTGCTGCAAAAGCATTAGATATGGCTGTAATTAAGCCTGAGGCTACTTTATCCTTCAACCAAATCGTCGGTGAAAGAACTGTTGCAGGAGGATATAAAGATGCTTATATTATTGTTAACGGCCAGTTCGTCCCGGGTTTAGCGGGCGGAATATGTCAAGTCTCTAGTACTTTATATAATACAGGACTATTAGCAAATTTATCCGTTACTCAACGTAGTAACCATGACTTAGCAATTTCTTATGTTCCACTGGGACAAGATGCGACGGTCGCATACCCCGATCTTGATCTAAAGTTCAATAATAATTCCGGAGGATATCTCCTTATCCGTACAAAAATGGGACATAATGCCATAACAATTGAACTATATGGTAAGGTTATTCCTGGGCAAGAAGTTTCCATCTCAAATACTGTCATGTCTACTATACCAGCTCCTGAACAACGCTTAGTTGATGAAACAATGGCACATGGAGAATCCGTATTAAAGCAACAGGGTCAACCTGGATATATTGTCAAGTCTGCTCGTACTGTAAAAGTTAATGGAGTAGTTATAAGCAGTGAGCCCTTAAGACAAAGTCGCTATGTTGCGTTACCAACGATTTACTCAGTAGGACCATAAATAGTGGTAAATATTTTTATATTTCTTAAAAAAGGCGTTAGCAGCGCTTTTTTTATTGGGTTGAGTTTGATACTATCTAGAGTATCACTATAAATAGAGATTATGAGTAGTAATAAAGGAAGTGAGCGCTAGTTGATGACTAAAGTAATTGCTGTTACCAACCAAAAAGGCGGTGTCGCGAAGACAACAACAGCAATCAATTTAAGTGCCTGTCTGGCTGAACTGGGGAAGAATGTCCTTCTCATCGACCTAGACCCTCAAGGAAACGCAACAAGTGGACTGGGTATAGCAAAACACAAATTAACCCAGTGTATTTATGATGTACTAATAAACGATGTCCCCATCGAACAAGTTATTCATCAAACCGAGCAAAACAATCTTTGGGTTGTTCCAGCTCGAATCGAATTAGCAGGTGCAGAAATCGAATTGGTAGCACAACTATCGCGTGAAGGAAAACTAAAATATGCGCTTGAATCCATTAATGGAGAGTATGACTTTGTATTCATTGACTGTCCACCCTCACTAGGCGTGTTAACTTTAAATGCTTTAACAGCCTCAACGGATGTGTTAATCCCTATTCAATGTGAGTACTACGCTTTAGAGGGTTTGACACTATTGATGAATACCTTAGAGAGAGTACGTAAACATCTAAATCCAAATCTAAATATTATAGGAGCTCTTATGACTATGTTCGATGCACGTACTAACTTAGCTATACAGGTCGTTGATGAGGTTAAAAAGTATTTCCCAAAAAAGGTTTTCAGTACAATTGTTTCAAGAAATGTGCGACTTAGTGAAGCACCAAGTCATGGAAAAGCTATAAATACCTATGATTCTAGATCTAGGGGGGCTGAAGTATACAGGGAGCTGGCAAAGGAGGTTTTAGAACGTGTCTAAAAAAGCGTTAGGTAGAGGCCTTCAAGCGTTGATTTCCGATGAGTTGGGTGATAACCCTAGTATTAAAGAAATTGCCATAACAGACATTATCCCTAACCCAGACCAACCAAGAAAGGACTTTGACCCCCAAGCTCTTAATGAATTGGCTGAGTCTTTAGTTGTTCATGGTCTTCTTCAACCTGTTTTGGTCCGGCCCGTTGGAGAACGTTATTGTATAATTGCAGGAGAGCGGCGCTTGCGGGCTGCCCAAATTGCAGGGTTTACCAAAATTGCAGTTATCGTTCAAGTCTGCACAGATCAAGAAATGGCTGAACGAGCCCTAATTGAAAATATTCAGCGCGCTGATTTAACGCCTGTGGAAGAGGGCTTTGCTTATGCTAGGCTTATTAAAGAATACGGTATGACACAGGATCTAGTTGCCCAACGCGTAGGTAAAGCGCGAACAACTATTGCAAATCTTTTGCGTGTAATACAGTTACCTGTAGAAATTTTAGAACTAATGAGTGACGACAAGCTATCTCTTGGTCATGCAAAGTTGTTACTTGGGATAAAAGAAACTTCAAATCAATTACAAACTGCTCAAACAGCTGCAAAAGAACAGTTATCTGTACGAGAGACCGAGGACCTTATAGCTAGAACGGCCGAAACAATTAAAAGAGATAAGGTCCCACTGGAACAACCTACACTATTTAAAAACATACAGGATCGACTAAGAACGAGTTTTCAAACTAAAGTTCAATTAAAAGGAGATCTTAAACGAGGTAAAATTGAAATTCAATATTTTTCCGAAGAAGAGTTGAATCGACTTTTAGAACTTTGGAACATTAGAATCGATTAAAATTGCATATGTTCCATGTGGAACATTTGGAGTATTTTTATAGGTTTGGTACGCGCTATATAATACTGTAGTAGGGGCAATTCACGAATTGCCCTTCGGGTTAAGGCCTCCACGTGGAACAT
>CAKMJS010000009.1 GCA_927405585.1 uncultured Desulfosporosinus sp. | reverse complement strand
ACGAGGTACGAGCGAGCATCTTGATCCAGCCGCCCGGAGTAAATGACCTAAGCAAAGACCGGCAACCGCGCGCTAAGCGAGGGCCGACTTCCCGAGGCTACGAGGGGAGACTGCCAAGCGTGGGCTGCCAGGACCACAAATGCCGGCTCAGCGAGCGGGAGCTGCCCGGCTAGGGCAGATCACGCGAGCGGCAGCGGCAGGATGAGAATGTCCGAGCGGAGCGGGTACCGCGAATGTGTGAGCGGTTCCCGCGGAGCGGGCCCATCTGGTATGGCAACAAAAAGAGCGCCTTTGAAGCGGCCGCTCGATAAGATAAGTTTATCGGGATTGAATGATTTTCTGGTTTTAAATGTGTTTTATTCAATGGCAATTTAATAGTTTTATTTGAGCAGATGAGCTCGCCCGACTCAAAGTCCTTTTACTGCAGTTTTAAGCGGCCAGAGATTGAGCAAATTAATAGGCTACCTATATCGTCCCCGCTCCGGCGCACCTCCTGTGTCAGTCTCAGTCAGTGTCCCGACGCAGGAGGGAACGTTGCCGCACGGGCCCTTCGTCAGGAGACGCATTTCCGTTTAGCTGTCCAGAACATTCATGAAGGGCGGGCTCCCTCCCCTGTTCCTACGTGCTGGTCAGCCGTTCCTGCTTCTGCAAGTATGCCGCACTCAGGCATTCTTTCCGAACCCAGATGTGCAAAAAAATATAGGGATTTATTTTTAAACTTGACGCCCCCCTTTAAGCTCTTTATAGTCTGAAGATAAAAAGCTGGCTTTTCACTGTTAGGAAAAGCCAGCTTGAAATGAAGCTACCAATGCTCTTATTTTGCGGTTTCATCAAATTTTCTTTGGTTGGTTTGGGCTGCCTTAACCGCTAAGGCAACGCACGCTCCAACAATAGGATTATTGCCCATCCCAATAAAGCCCATCATATCAACATGTGCAGGCACGGAGCTTGACCCCGCAAATTGAGCATCCGAATGCATTCGACCGAGTGTGTCGGTAAACCCATAAGATGCCGGACCAGCTGCTACGTTATCCGGATGAAGTGTCCGCCCAGTTCCTCCACCAGAGGCTACTGAGAAAAAGGGATGCCCGTTTTCAATGGCCCATTTTTTGTAGGTTCCCACAACGGGATGCTGGAAACGTGTCGGATTTGTCGAATTTCCAGTAATGGAAATATTAACGCCGCGAGCTTTCATGATGGCAACCCCTTCATCCACCGAGTTTGCCCCGAAGACTCTCACTGCCTGACGTTTATCGGTGGCGTATTTCTTTTCATTCAAAATAATTAGCTCATTTTTGGCAAAATCATAGTCAGTTTGAGCATACGTAAACCCTATTATGCGGGCAATGATCTTAGCTGCGTCCTTACCCAGACCAATGAGGACAACTTCTAGCGGTTTTTTGCGGGCTAAATCTGCATACTTGGATACCCCCAAAGCCCCTTCAGCTGCTGCAAACGATTCATGTCCAGCCACAAATGCGAAGACGTTCGTTCGATCGTCGAGCAACATATTAGCTAAGCGTCCATGACCCAATCCCACTTCTCGTTGATAAGCAATCGAGCCGGGAATGGTAAACGATTGTAAGCCTTCCCCAATGGAGATGGCCGTTTTTGTCGCCTCGGTATCCCCTGACTTAAGCGCCAGAGCTGTTCCCAGAGTAAAGGCCCAGATCGCATTGTCATAGGCAATCGGTTGTATTTCACGGGTCGTCTTTTCGACGTCGATTCCCTTCGCTAGGGTATAGTCTTTTACTTCGTTGAGATCACGCATTTCGAGACGCTTGAGCGCGTCGTTAATTCCTCGTTGACGGTGTTCATATCCAGTAAACATGAATGATCCCCCTTACGATTTTCTTGGATCGATTACTTTTACGGCTTCGCTAAACCGACCATAGATACCAGTAGCCTTTTCATAAGCACTATCGGGCGGGAGTCCATCCCGAATAAAGACCATCATTTTCCCTAAATCCACATATTTGTACCCGATGATTTCTTTGTCTTCATCAAGCCCCAGTTCTAAGACATACCCTTCGGCCACTTCTAAATATCGAGGCCCAAATTGGCGAGAACTGTAAATCGTACCGATCTGGGAGCGCATAAACTTACCCAGTTCTTCCCCCGCTTCACCCACCGGAATTCCTCCCATAGAAAAAGCAGTTTGGCTTCTTCCATACGCTAACTGAAGAAAGAGTTCGCGCATGGCAACATTGATCGCATCACATACTAAGTCGGTATTCAGTGCCTCAAGTAAGGTTTTCCCAGGAAGAATTTCTCCCGCCATCGCGGCACTTTGCGTCATTCCCGAACAGCCGATTGTTTCCACTAACGCTTCTTCAATAATCCCGTTTTTCACATTCAAGGTCAGTTTACAAGCACCTTGTTGTGGAGCGCATCCTCCGACTCCATGAGTCAAGCCATTTAAATCACGGATTTCCAAGGCTCTCGTCCAGCGCCCTTCTTGAGGAATTGGCGCAGGCCCGTGCATGGCGCAACTTGAAATTACTTCTTTCATCGTTCTTACTCCTTCTCTCAAATTGAAAAATAACTCATTATCGTCAAACTATTGCCCTTCGATTTTCTTTTTGAAAATAACAAAGGCTACGAATGCTAATAGTTCTACTACAACTATATAACCAATAATATATGTAATTGAATATTCATATACGTATCCCATTGCAACACCACCGATAAGCAGTGCTAACCCGTATATTGTATTAAAAATGCCGTAAGCCTTTCCCCTATTGTTAATTGACGTTATATCTGCTAGGGCAGCCCGCATAATTGTTTCCTGAATCCCCATAACAGCCCCCCAAAGCATTACTGCAATTACCACAAAAAAAGAGTTATTGGAAAAGCCTAAAAAGGCGATAGGTAACGTTAGTATCGGTATTGATATTAACGAAACAAACCCTATTTTGTCATACGTTTTGCCAATTATAATTGCTACGATAGCGTCAACTAGCATTGCAACTGCGTATAAGGTTGGAATTTGTGCTTCTGGAATGACCTTTTGAAATTGTAAGTGGTAGGCGATGATTGGAAAATTTGCAAATCCTAAAACAGTGATAAACGTAAATGCTGCGTATAACCAAAATACGTTTGGAAGAGATTTTTGGAAGTTGACATGCAGTATTTTCGTTTTTGGCAGGTTTTCTTCAAGCATTTTAGGATTGGGAACTTTATGTCTGACGTAGAAGGCAATGACCACTGTTAATATTGCAGGAATCCACATAACTCTAAATCCCTGCCTATATCCCCCTGTTAATGCAAGAGACGTTGTAAAGATTAACGGTCCAATGAACGCGCCCACTTGGTCAAGTGCTTCATGAAGTCCAAAGCCATATCCTGTCCCTAACTGTTTTGTTGCGTAAGAAAGCATGGCGTCTTTGCCTGGACTCCGTATTGCCTTGCCAGTACGTTCTAAAATAAGAAATAATGCGGCGATTTGCCAATTGCCTGCAATAGCAAGAAGGGGAACTGCGATCAGCATACAGTATCCGAGAATAGTTATAAACCAGTATTTTTGGGTACGATCAATAAAATAGCCGGATACCAGTCTTACTGCATAACCTAAAAATCCGCCAATCCCTGCTACAATTCCAATAGTGCTAGCACTCGCCCCTAAATAGCCTAGATATGGACCATAGACGCTTTGGGCTCCTTCATAGGTGATATCTCCGAAGGCACTTACGACACCAAAGAGAAGAATAAACTGTAGGGCAAGTTTCCTTTTATTGATCGCTTCGATAGGTGTGATTTCCATAAATTTCACCCTGCCTTTTATCTGTTAAAAACCGATTAGGGCTGTTCTTTTCCGTGTTTATAGACATTGATATCTATACCAAAAACTAAGCCTTTCGGAACCATTGCGCAAATCTCTGGGATCAGAGGATCAATTTTTTCAGCGACATCCACAATTTCCAATATCATCGGCAAATCAGAGGATAACTCCAAGAAACGAGCTGTATGGAGAACTTTATCCGCACCGTACCCTTCGATTCCTCGGTTAACGGTTACGCCGCCAATCCCTTTTTCCTTCAGCCAATGTACTAAATATTGATAGAGGGGCTTATTTTTGTACCGTTCGCTTTCACCCAAATAAACTTTAAGCAACTTTGCTTTCCCTAGCATCTTAACACCTCCCTTCAAGATGACCCGTGCTTAAATAGGAACTAAATGTACTTAGAAATCGGATTACAGTATACGGGCGAGTCCAACTCCCAGAGCAACTCCTGCAAAACCAACGATTACACTGAGCAAAGTATATAGTCCTGCTGTAAGTAGACTGCCTCCTTCTAATAACATCATAACTTCATATTCAAACGTTGAAAATGTGGTATAGGCTCCTAAAAAGCCTATACCAATACCTAACCGCCATAATGGGCTTATCGTGAATTTTTCTATAAACAATATATTTAGAAATCCTAATAAAAAAGCCCCAGTAATATTGATGATAAAAGTATGTAACGGGAATCCTTGGTTCCATTTGCTAGATATCCATAAACCCAGCTCATATCGGGACACAGCTCCTAGTGCACCGCCTAAAGCAATAACCATGATACTTTGCATTGTTTAATCTTATTCCTCCTTAAAACAACTACCAAAATTAAATCAATCTGCATTTGAGAAATTAAAGTTCTACCACATGAGAAACGTGGGTATCGATAACAACGTTAGATACACTAAGATATTCATGAGTTACAAACCTCAATGTTTGAAAGCGTGTTGTTGATCAAAAAGAGGACGTTGTTATTCAGCAATAAAATGACCCCTACTAGTTGCAGAAATATGGTGAATTCTACAACTAGTAGGAGTCATTAGCCTGTAAAGGCGGTTATGGCGAACTCCATCACCTATTTTAATAATCAAATTGTAACACACTTTATTTAAATAGCCAAGAATAGGCAGTCCCCTTTACTAATAGCGCCATCGGGTTATGTTCAAGATGTAAGTCATGGATTTCTTTCTGCATGAAGATAAAAACAGTAGGTACTGTGGAGAACTTAAATTATCTCATGCAATGAAGACCTTCGTCTAGGCGTTATGACAAAAAAGTTTTGTTATTACAACCTGTCTATCAAAAATAGAAGGAGAACTTATTGTTTGTCCTGCGGCCAAAGTGCCATCGCGGAGATAGCAAAATTCACCTGACAAAGATCCCTAGGTTGAAACAGACGATAATCCGATTTTTCGTAATTGAACGGGACATATGCCTGAAGATCATAGTCACGTTGCCGGTGTGACAACGTAGAATTTTTTGAGAGAGAATCCGGATCATCTCTGGCTAACTGAATATACACAATTTGCCCGTCAGGTGTAGGAATTGTTTGAACGATTCGCCCAGGGAAACCATTTTCTGGGTCCTGGAGTTGGGTACAATGGTCCTGCTCTACAATTAGCTGAGCCGGCCGAATTCCTAAGGAAAGGTTGTCTTGCTTTAGAGTATTGGGAATGGTGAGATGTACGTGTAACTCTTCTACCCAAAGTCGGGCCGTTTCGCCGTGTCGTTCGATGACCGTTCCGTCAAAAATGTTTTCTGTCCCGGTAAGTCTGGCCACAGTGCTGTTAGCCGGCT
>CAKMJS010000008.1 GCA_927405585.1 uncultured Desulfosporosinus sp. | reverse complement strand
GATTATATTTCTAAAAAATTTATTAAAAAAGAAAACTGTCACGCACTTAATTAAATGCTCTGACAGTTCCCTGCATTACAAACAAAAGTTAGAGTTACTCCAAACTCTTTACATAGAAGCCCTATAAGCTTGTGATACTTTACATTGGAATAATCGAATTTGACATTTGTATACCAGCTAAGTTAAACGTCTTACTCAACCACCTAACCGCTGCTTCTCAAGGCAGTCACAATTTTTTCTGGCATAAGTGGCAGCTCTGATAATGATGTCCCAAGTGCATTGTTTACTGCATTGATGATAGCTGAAGCCACGGGAACAAAGGCAATTTCACCAATACTTTTGGCACCAAAGGGACCTTCATCTCCTCCTTGTTCGATCAAAAGGATATCTATAGTTGGCATATCCGGTGCATTAACCGTATGGTAGGTTTTAAAGTTGGTATTCGCGATGCTCCCGTCTTTACCTATTTTAATCTCTTCTAATAATGCATAACCTATACCGTTTTGAACCGCACCTTGAATTTGACCTTCAACCATCCCAGGATTAATGGCTTTTCCTATATCATGCACTGCCAGATAATCTATAATTTTAACCAGTCCAGTCAAAGTATCAATTTCAACTTCAGCAAAATGTACAGCATAGGAACCTGGATTAGATGTGCCTTGATAAGTGTGAGTAATTACGATATCTTGGTTATCCTTTATTTTAGCCGTGGTCGCAATTTCTCGATAACTTAACTTCTGCTGCTCATCTCCAATAACCCATACGCTACTGTTTTTAATTTCTAAGGCCTGTAAAGGCTTACGGAATATATGCGCCGCACATTCCAATAGTTTTTCTTTTGCTCGCATCGCTACATGATAGGCACAAGCACCACATATATAGGTGACTCGACTTCCGTAAGTACCAAAATCATAAGGGCCATATTCTGTATCGGCTTCTAGAATGGTAATATAGCTAGGATTGATTTCTAAAACCTCAGCAACAATCTGTTTAATTGAAGTAATCGTTCCACACCCTAACTCATGAAGACCGGTATTAAGAATTATACTTCCATCTTCATTGACCTTCAGTGTCATAGTACTATGTTCAGGAAAGCCACCATACATGCCATTTTTATGTGCAGCACATGCAAAGCCAACTCCTCGGCGATACCTTCCTTGATCGGGCTCCCGCTTATAACGTTTGGTCCAGCCAAAGGTTTCAGAGCCCTTTAGTAAACATTCAATTATCCGTGCATTACCCAATGAAATATTGCTGGCCTTATCGTAGTCATATGGATGGACAAGATTTTTAAGACGTAATTCTACCGGATCGATAGTCAATAGTTTAGCTACTGCATCCATATGTATTTCCATAGCCGTAATAATTTCTGGTGCACCCCACCCTCTTGCACCGCCTGCTATGGGCGTATTAGTGTAGATGATCTTGCCCTGATGTTTGTAATAAGGAATCCTATACAACTTACATATTTTTTGGGACATGGCATGCGCATTGTCTGCTGAACTAGTGGCATAGCCTCCCGCATCCAATAAAGTATCTACAACGCAATCTTTCATAACTCCATCTTTTGTAACACTTGTTCTTATGCTTGTACGCGTTGCAGGCCTAGTCATAGTAGCAATAATGCTATCTTCGCGACTAAAAATCAATTTGACAGGACATCTAAGTTCCTTTGCCATAAAAGCGGTTATTGGCTCGATGGTCGCTTCTTGTCTCCCGCCGAAAGACCCACCCGTGGGCATTTTAATGACTCTCACTTTGTTATAACTTAATTCTAGTAAATCAGCCACAACCGTTCTCACTCCAAAAACACCTTGACAGGCTGCCCATATAGTAAGTGTTTCGGAGCTATTGTAATCCGCTAGGCAGATATGGGTTTCTATTGCTGCATGATGAACCTTTTGAGTACAAGTGAACGTCTCACAATTTAGGTCATCCTCGTGAATTGGAGTGATTTCTCCCAATTGGAATTCAAATTCATGTATCACATTTCCCCCAGGATGGATTAATGTCTGATGATCATGCAATGCAACCTCAGGAGTGCTAAGAACTTGTAAGGTTTCATATTCTACCCGAATAAGTGAGATAGCTTCCGTGGCTATTTCAAGGCTGGTAGCCACGATAGCAGCAATCCGGTCCCCAACGAACCTTACCTTTTCAGTTAAAAGACGCTCATCTTCCATGCAAAATTCTTGGTCAGGTATAATTCGATAGCGACTGTAAAGTTTACTTGGCGTATTTAAATACGTAAATACCTTGATGACTCCAGGAAGAGCTTCTGCACTACTGGTATCAATTTTTATAATTAGTCCATGAGCTACCGAACTTAGTAGTAACTTTGCATATAACATATTAGGTAGCTTCAGATCACTGACATACACTGTCTCTCCCCTCACCTTTTGAGGCGCATCATGGATTGGGAATGTTTTACCAACGTATTTAAAATCCTTATTCAATCCGTTCACCCCTATGCGTAGTTAAACCAGAATCACTGGTCATTGGATTGGCTGCAACTTTTATGATCTCTACGACGAAATTTGCAGTGTTATATAAATCTTGCTCGTGGATACATTCCTCTGTAGTATGAGATTTCAGCATACCCGTTCCCAGTACAATGCACGGTACACCATAGCGATTGTAATAATTGGCATCGCTCCCCCCTCCGGTTACCTTAAACGTTGCAGTTAAACCAGCGGACTGAGCTGCTTGCGCTGAAAGACGTGCAATGAGATCTTTTTCGTCGAGTTTAAATGGGTCATACAGCCTAATGACTTCGATTTTAGCAGTTGCCCCCGCCTCATCAACACAGCGTTTAAATGTGTCGCACATCTGAGCCGTTTGTCGCTCAAGCTTTCCAATGTTGCGGCTTCTTGATTCACAAGTCACTTCAACTTTTTCAGCCACAATATTCGTTGCAAGTCCGCCATTAATCGTACCAATATTGGAAGTCGTTTCCTCGTCTATGCGGCCTGTTTGAAGGCTGGAGATCGCTTTAGCTGCTACAACAATTGCACTAATTCCATCTTCGGGGGCGACTCCGGCATGGGAGGCTTTGCCCATAATAGTCACGTTGATTCGATCTTGCCCAGGTGCCTCTAGAATAATGCTCCCTGGTTCACCACCACTGTCAAAGACAAATCCCAAATCAGCTTTCAACCACGTCTTATCTAGATGCTTAGCGCCATTAAGGCCGCCTTCTTCAGCTACACTGAAAATAACCTGAATATCTCCATGTGGGATATTCAATTCTTGGATCACTCTTAGGGCTTCCAGAATGGGTGCAATACCCGATTTATCATCGGCCCCTAAAATGGTCGGACCAGCAGAAGTAATTAGTCCATTCTCAAGCCTTGGCGCAATACCAAGGCAGGGGTCTACTGTGTCCATGTGTGCCGAAAGTAACACGACAGGAGCCTGTGTAAGGTTTCCTTTCAAATAGGCAAAGACATTACCACAGTTTCCCCTAATCACTAAACCTACTTGATCCTCGGTTACTGTCATTTTCAAGTTTACTAGACGAGCTTTGAGTAGATCGGCAATTTGTCGTTCTTTTCTGGTAGGGGAATCTATTCTCGTTAGTTCTAAAAACTCTGCTAATAATCTTTCACGATTAATCATTTTTCATTACTCCTTTATTATAGATTAAATAGTAGTTTAGTATTATCTAAATTCAACAATTATAGGTCCAATACCTTCAAAGGTTAAAGATATGTCAACTTAATAACGATAGCCCCCCGAATCAAAAAATCCGAGGGGCTAATTATTTAATAATATTCTTGTATTACAAATACGACTTAAGCGTTTAATCAGACTTCAATTTCAATCCCTTCTTTTGACGGGCAGGCACCATTATTTAAGTCAATTTCAGCGGATACATGACTCCAGGTGGCTTCATCAATGTTGATAGTTTCGAGAAAAAGAACCAGGTCAGATCTTCCGAAATAAGCTGGTACCCCTTCTTCATTTTTTGTCACAAGTACAACGGGCATTCCTTTAAAGACAGGTAGCAATGCTTTGATTATTACAGTTGCATCCGTTGAATTTTTAAATACGGCGGGTTGGACGGAAACAATGGCAATATTTTTGCCTTGTTCAGCGATAATAGCGCTTTCAAATTGAGTTTTCACAAATTCATCTCCTATTGTATTAATCAATGGTCTTTTGTTTAATTGTTCGACAAACGCCTGGAAAAACCTGCAGAAGAAGTGGTTGTGGGGAGAAAAAAGGGACTGGATAAGTATCTGCTCCATCAAAACTTAGAAGTTATCCTCTGAAATAGTTTACTCCACCGGTGAAAATAGGTTGATACTGGTTCCCCGGGACATTGATTGCGACACCCTTACCAGTTCTTTCGGAGTGGGCCATTTTGCCAAGAATACGTCCATCTGGGCTAGTAATTCCTTCGATTGCCTCATAAGAACCATTGGGTGTATAGATAATATCGTTGCTTGGATTACCGTCAAGATCGACATATTGGGTGGCGATTTGTCCGTTAGTAATCAATGCCTGGATCACTTCGGTAGGTGCCACAAAACGTCCTTCTCCGTGTGAGATTGGAACCGTGTGGATGTCACCGAGACTCACTCCACTAAACCAAGGGGATAAAGTCGAAACAATTTTAGTTTGAACCATGCAAGATGTGTGACGTCCTATTTTGTTATACGTGAGGGTTGGAGAAGCGGCAGTTAAATTTCTGATTTCTCCGTAAGGTACAAGGCCGAGTTTTATTAAAGCTTGGAAACCATTACATATTCCGAGCATCAAACCATCACGATGTTGTATTAAGTCTAACACCGCTTCGTGAATTCGGGGATTTCTGAACATGGCAGCAATGAATTTACCCGAGCCGTCTGGTTCATCCCCAGCACTGAAGCCGCCTGGTAACATAATAATTTGGCACTGTTCGATTTTTTTTACCATCTCTTGGATGGATTGCTCGACATCAACTGCATTTAAATTTCTGATCACCAAGGTTTCTACTAAACCTCCAGCCTTCTCAAAGGCTTTAGATGAATCATATTCACAATTGGTACCAGGAAATACAGGAATAAAGACTCTCGGCTTGGCCACTTTTAGCGACGACTTTTGAGTATTGCGAAGGTCATAACTCATCACGACCGGAACAGCAACTTTTTCCGTCTGAGTAGGAAATATTTTTTCTAAGGGTTTTTCCCAAGCTTGTAAAGCAAGATTCAACTCAATGTCTACACCATTCACAGTGATTACCAATTTTTCTTGAGTATGACCAAGCAGTTTATACTCCACCTCACCAAAAACATCGTCTAGATCTACGTGTTCACCGATCTCCAAGACCATAGAACCATAGTCCGTAGTAAACAAACTCTTAATATCTACCTGTTTGTTTAAAGCGATCCCGATCCGATTGCCAAAGGACATCTTACTTAGAGCAGCAGCCAATCCTCCCATTCTAACGGTATGCGTTGCTAAGACTTTCCCTGTATGAATTAACTCGTTGATCTTTTGATAATTTTTAATTAAGTGCTCAAAATTTACGACTTCATATTTATCCCTATCAGTCGATACCAAGACCACTTGACTGTCAATTCTTTTAAATTCTTGAGAAATAGCCTTATCAACATGAATAACATTAACCGCAAAGGCAACTAAAGTTGGTGGCACATTTAAATCCATAAAGGTACCGGACATACTGTCTTTGCCACCGATGGCTGGGATGCCAAGTTTTTTCTGAGCATAGAAGGCTCCGAGCAAAGCACTGAAAGGTTTTCCCCACTTTTCTGGATCCGTCCCCAACCTTTCAAAATACTCTTGTAAAGTAAGCCGCACTTTGCGATAATCTCCACCTAAGGCCACTACCTTGGTAACAGCATCCACAACAGCGTATAAGGCACCGTGAAACGGACTCCAGATAGCTAAGTCTGGATTATAGCCATAAGTCATAATTGTCGCTGTGGTTGTTTCCCCGGATAAGACAGGAAGCTTTGCCACCATGCCTTCCGCTGGTGTCATTTGATACGTACCACCCAACGGCATTAGGACAGATGACATCCCTATACTACTGTCGAACCTCTCGACTAACCCTTTCTGGCTACAGACATTTAAGTCTGCTAGATTAACCAACCATGCCTCTTTGATACTGGGAACCGAATCATTCTCAACGGCTAATTTTTGCTCAACTGTTTTTGGCAGCCTGTCAAAGTAGCTGTGATTGGCATCAGGAAGGGTGACCTTGACCTTGGTTTTCTGCTGAACCCCATTCGTATTAAGAAACTCTCTGCTGACATCGACAATTGCCTGCCCTCTCCAATTCATCTTTAACCTAGGGGTAGCACTTACCGTTGCTACTAAAGTGGCTTCCAAGTTTTCCTCCTGGGCATACCTTACAAACGTCTCCAGATCATTAGCTGAAATCACCACCGCCATGCGTTCCTGCGATTCAGAAATCGCAAGTTCTGTGCCGTCTAGACCCTCATATTTTTTAGGAACACTATCTAAGTTAATCTCTAGGCCTTCCGTTAATTCTCCTATAGCTACTGAAACGCCACCCGCTCCAAAATCATTACATCGTTTAATAAGTGTACTTACGTGTATGTTGCGAAAAAGCCTTTGGATCTTGCGTTCTGTAGGAGGGTTTCCTTTTTGCACTTCTGCACAACAGGTTAGTAATGACTCACAAGTATGTTCTTTAGAAGAGCCTGTGGCTCCTCCACACCCATCCCGGCCGGTTCTTCCACCGACTAAAACGACGACATCTCCTGGTTCGGGAGCTTCGCGTAGAACGTTTATTCGAGGTGCAGCCGCGATCACAGCCCCAATTTCCATCCGTTTGGCCACAAAGCCTTCATGATAAACTTCGGTAACTTGTCCAGTCGCTATTCCGATTTGATTACCGTAGGAGCTGTATCCTGCTGCCGCTCCTCTGGTTATCTTTTTTTGAGGCAACTTTCCGGATAGTGTCGCTTCTAGTTTTGCCCTAGGATCCCCGCTCCCTGTCACACGCATAGCTTGGTAAACGTAAGTTCGCCCGGACAATGGATCACGTATGGCTCCACCCAAGCAGGTAGCAGCCCCTCCAAATGGTTCGATTTCTGTGGGATGATTATGGGTTTCATTCTTAAACATTACAAGCCACTCTTCATCTTGGCCATTGATATCGACATTCACAACTATACTACAGGCATTAATCTCATCCGATTCATCGAGATCTGCTAAAAGACCTCTTTTCTTCAACTCTTTCGCACACAGAACACCTATATCCATAAGACAGACGTCTCTATAAGAAGGATTTTCACCATAGACATAATTCCTAGATATAAGGTAATCCTGATAAGCCTTGGTTATTGGTTGGGCAAAAAACCCTTCTTGAATAGAAACCTTTTCAATCTGGGTATTAAACGTCGTGTGCCGGCAATGATCTGACCAGTATGTATCGATTACCCGAATCTCGGTAATCGTCGGATTCCGATTCTCCGTATCCCGGAAATAGTCCTGGCAGAACGTCAAATCGTCATAACTCATGGCTAAACCAGTTTCTAGAAAAAACGCTTTCAACTCATCCGGCGATTTATTAATAAAACGATCAATAATTTCTACATTAGGCGGATTCACAGGTTCAAACTCAAGGCTTTCTGGTTTTTCAAGAGAGGCTTCCCTTGATTCAACCGGGTTAATACAATAATTCTTTATTTTCCTGAAATCTTCCTCAGATAATACACCCTTTAAAACAATAACTTTAGCAGAAACAATATTGGGACGCTCTTTCTGAGTCAAAATCTGAATACATTGGGCAGCAGAATCAGCACGTTGGTCATACTGACCGGGTAAATATTCCATGGCAAAGACCATATCCCCGATGGGAATCTGAAGATGCTCGTCAAACACTAAATCAAGAGGAGGCTCGGCAAAAATAATTGGTCGGGACTCAGCATATTCCTCATCGGTTATTCCAGACATATCATAACGGTTAATAACTCTTAAGCCGTCTAACCCATTGATACCCATATTCTCTAATATATCGTTATACAAACCTTGGGCTTCTATATCATAGCCCGTCTTCTTTTCGACATATATACGTTTGACTGCTTGAAATACCATACAATCTACAATCCTCCATCACTAATAATTTTCACTTCAATGAATCAGCCCAATTGGCCAATTCCCCGCGGAAGTTTTTAGTTAAAGTAACAATCTTGCAATACGGTTGATCCTTAAAATGTTCCATATATGGGACAAAACCGCTTTTTGAAACAGGAATGTCAACTTGTCCAGAATGTCCTATGCAAATGACTTTACAGGAATCATGAATGCGTGTAAATATTTTACGCAATTCCATGATCGTGAAATTCTGACATTCATCGATGATGATGGTCATGTCTTTAAGATTGGTACCTCTAAGGAACAATGGACTCTTCGGGTAACACCAAATGTTATCCATCACGCGTTTAACGGTTACCTTTCTACGAAGTGCTTCATTTGCCAATACTTCTTCGTTATAGACACACTGAATAGGGTTCTCGTTGATCTCTAAGAGAGCGTCTATCAGGGGTTGATGATAGATACTTTCCTTTTCTGATTGTGTGCCTGGTCTAAAACCCATGGAGGATTCTTGCACGGGATTGAAAATATATGTAAGCGGCTTTTTGAAAATTTTTGCGCAAGCTACCGCCAGAGTGGTTTTTCCAGTTCCGGCTTTGGCGTTTACCATGACTAACTGATTATCGAACATCGCGTTTACATAGTCCTGTTGTTCAGTGGTCAATTTCGGTGCAAATCCAAACAATAAGTTATTCTCAGGTAGTGGCATGATACTCACCTTATCCTTGTCGCGTTATTTTGAATGGACATGTACGATGTCTCGAGACTGCTAATACTTAGACATCCATAACTAAACTATATCTTATTACATTCTAAGTGAGGATTCAAATGGGTAAAACAAAAGCTAGAGCGTCGAAATACGGTCTAGCTTAACCCTAAAATACAGTTCTGACCATGAAATCCTGCACTTACAATTATAGATAATTAATTGCTACTAGATTAAAGTTCATAATTCCCTCATCGAGGTCATATTTGATACCGATTATGTTTACTTGATTTACTTCTACTTTCTCTTTAACAATTGGACTCTTCAAGATATCCTGCGAGGCGTTTTTAATATTAAAATTAGTACTCATTTCAATTAAATCTTTGCCAGTCAAGCCCATAGATTTGGCCTTGACGACAGAAGGCATAATCTTTTCGATAATTGTACCGACACTACCATGGGTCTTTCCGCCCTGGACTGCAGCTGTTACAGCTCCGCATTCCTCATGACCAAGAACTACAACCAAAGGAGTTTTCAGGTGTTCTACCGCATACTCTATACTTCCTAGCTCAATTGGGCTTATAACATTTCCAGCCACACGTACAACGAATAGGTCGCCTAAGGCTTGATCAAACAGTAATTCGGGAGGAACCCTCGAATCAGAGCAACACACAACGACAGCAAAGGGATGCTGACCGTTGCTCATTAAATCCTCTCGTCTTATGGAACTGAGATCTTTACCTAAGGGCTTACCAGATGTGAATCGCTTGTTACCATCAATCAGGAGTTGTCGCGCCTCTTCCGGGGAAGAAATAATCTCTGTCCGTTGATATACTGGAACTGCTAGAGTCTGCTGAATCGCAGGGTCCTCAACGTTTGAAAACTGATGATCAATCGAAGGTAAAAACTGATTTCCACACCCACTGAGGATTAAAGTGGTACAAAGCGAGAAGGCTGTGAATAAGACTAATGGTTTTTTCACAAAAACTCTCCTTAATATTTTAGATTCAAAAGATATTTAGGCTCAATTCCATTTTGCCTCAATCCATTGAATCTTAGTCCTTACCCTAGCCATAATCTGTTGTTATAATTTGTCTGCTCAGAATATCGCTTATTTTAATTTACTACGAATATACGGGAAAAGAGTCGGTAATACAGAAACGAAAATTATTCCAAATATTACATACGTAAAATTATTTTTCACAACTGGAATATTACCAAAGAATAACCCAGCGAACATAAATAATAGAACCCAAGCTAGTCCACCGATTATGTTAAAAAAACAAAACTTGGCGAAATTCATTTTGCCGAGCCCAGCAACAAAAGGCGCAAAAGTCCGTATGATTGGTAAAAACCTTGACAGAATTATTGCTTTACCGCCATGTTTTTCATAAAAGGCTTGGGTTTTATAGAGGTATTCTTTCTTAAAAAAGCGAGAACTTTTCATAGCAAGTAACTTATGTCCTAGCATTCTGCCAATAAAATAGTTTACTGTGTTCCCAGCAATAGCGGCAATAATTAAAAGTAAAAGGGCTAGCTTGAAATTCAAAGCCTGTGAAGCTCCTAAAGCCCCAATTACAAAAAGTAATGAATCTCCAGGAAGAAAAGGAGTAACCACAAATCCGGTCTCACTAAAAATAATCATAAACAGAATTAGATATGTCCAAGTTCCATAGTCCTTAATTATTTCAACTAAATGTTTATCAATATGTAAGATAAAATCAATTAAACCAGTTATTAGTTCCATAATAGCTCCTTTAGTTTAGTATTGAATCTGTTATACACACTTAGACAATTATGTTTTTAACTCATGAGGTTTTTTTTCGGTAATAATCAAAGGCTATTTCTATCTTGAAACCAAATTTTCGATAAAGTTTAAATGCATATGAGTTATTACTATCGACTTCAATGACGATTTCTCGAATACCACTCAGTTTAAGCTGATTTACAACGTGATGAAGAAGCTCATATCCGTAGCCCATATTTCTGAATTTTGGGGTGATGCCAAAGCCAAATATTGATACTTCATCCCCATCCCGGCTTGAAGAACACATCCCAATCATCTCATCATTCAAGATCGCAAGGTATTGGTCGCGCGTAGCCGATTGGAAAATATTCAGAATCATTCCTCGAGTATCTTCATAGCTGTCTTTGAAAATTTTCATACTCAAATTGATTAATATCTCAAGGTCTTTCTCACTTGGTTTGAGATACTTCGAACGATTATTGGCTAGTGGTACATACTTCTCAGCATCTAGCCTCATGCAATATTCTGTGAAATCGTAATCTGCAGCTAGGTGTGATATGACTTGTTTACCCGTAACTGATTGACTCTCTACGACAAAAAGAATTTCCTGAATTTCGTACTTTATGAGTTCATCAACTGCTGCAGCTAATAACACCTTAAAATGTCCTTTTCCCCGATGGGTTGGCAAGGTTAAAGCTGTGATTTCTGCTGCTTGTTGAGTGGGCATAAAAATGGTAAGTAAACTAATTAACTCGTTACTGTCATACATGAGAAATATACTATTCATATCCTGATTAAAATTCATCGTTGTATCAACAAAAATGCTCCCTTTAAGATTATCTTGGTCTTTACAGATCTGCTCCAAGTGTAGCATTTCATTTTCGGTATTCTCACTGTAAACATTTGCTCGTTTTAGGATCAATTAATTCCCTCCTCGTAAGTGAACTCGTCCAACTAAAGTTGAACATCGAGACTTCGGTGGGGGAGTCTACTTCCTTCGCGCCAAGTGTTCCTATTGGGAAAGGCGCTCGGCGATACTCTATCCTACGCCGGTACGTATTCCTTTTGGGATTGCGGCTTCGGCGATACTCTCCACCGGAGACTATCGTACTGGAGATAAAAAAAGTCAAATACTCTGATCTTCAACCTTCGCTGAAGCTTACATGCGTACTATATTACTATAGCAGTAATTTTGATGATAAACAACGAAAAAAGTGATTAAGGTACATCAATTAACTGTCCCTCAACAAAGAAGAGCCGCATGAATTAAAGGTCATCATGCGGAAACTAATTTCTCATTTTGAATATGCACTGAGACGATCAACTTTTGTGACTAATAAGACTCAAACTTTAAATTTTGTAATTAATTGTGTTAGACCTTCTCCGAGTTTTGCTAAGGTTTCAGCGGATTGACTAACCGTAAACATTGTTGCGGTTTGCTCCTCCGCAGAAGCAGAAACTTCCTGTGTACTAGCAGCCGCTTGTTCAGTTATGAAACCGATACTACTGATAGATTCGACGGCTTGAGCAGTCCCATCGGCCAAATGCTTAACCGCAACTGACACTTGTCGAATCTGTTCCACCACAGTCTCAATTTCAGCCACAATAGTTTTAAACGAAGTACCTGCTATTGTAACCGCCTCAACTCCAGCATTTACTTCAATCTTTCCTTTCTCCATGACTACGATGGCACGTTCGGTCTCTCTTTGAATGTTACCGACTAAAGTCACTATTTGCTTTGCTGAACTAGAAGATTGTTCGGCTAGCTTTCTCACTTCTTCAGCAACAACCGCGAAACCTTTTCCTTGCTCTCCTGCACGCGCTGCTTCAATCGCAGCATTTAGCGCTAATAGATTGGTTTGCTCCGCAATTCCAGTAATCACGTCAACAATCTTCCCTATTTGATCAGATTGGTCACCTAATATGAATATGACCTCGCTGGTTTGGACGGAAACTTCTCTAATTTGTTGAATTTTTACTATAGCATTTTCCGCCTGTTGAGCCCCTAAGAGAGCGGCTTGGATCGCTTTTTCACTACTTAGACTAACAGCCTCGGCATTAGTGGCGACTAGTTGAGAATTTATCGACATTTGGTTGATTACTTCGCTGGTATCTGCTACAGACTTAGCTTGATTTGTCGCTCCTTCGGCAAGAACATTTAGAGTTGAGGAAACTTGTTCGCTAGATGCGCTAGCTTCCACTGCTACTGCGGATAATTCTTCGCTTGCTGCGCCTAAATCATTTGCAGTACCCATGATTTGTTTGATCATAGTTCGTAGATCATGGCTCATTTTATTAAAGATCTTAGCTAATTCTCCTAATTCATCCTTAGAAGTTACGGCTAATTGCTCAGTAAGGTCGCCTTCTGCTATTTTTGTTATAGAACGTCCTAAAATTAATAATGACTTTGTAATATTACTTGAGAAGAAGAAAGCAATTAGTATTCCAAGAATACTGGCAAATACGGACAATATGATACTCCATAACTTAGCTTTACTAGCTGCAGTAATACTGGCTTGGGTGACTAGATCAGCATTTTGTTGATTAATAGTGCTAATCGCATCTAGAGTTTCACTGACTGTATCCCAGTATAAGTTCGAAGTTCCAATTTTATAGTTAGCAGCCTCAAAGTTGTTCACCTTGCCATCAACTAAAATCGCAGGTATCTGAGTGAGATAGGCGTCCCAATTTGTGGAGAACTTCTCATATAACTGTCGTTCTTCAGTCCCAGAAATATATGTTTCATAATGCGTTCGTGTCATGATGATGTCCTCTAACACTGCATTAAGATTTTCTTCAATATCCATCTTCGTTTGCTCTTCTATTTCTAAAACATAAGCTTCAATGAGTCGAGGAACGTCTGAAATATTCCTATTTAATATTCCCATATCGGCTACAATTGGAAGTTGCTTTTGATTAATTTCATTAACCGCTTTTTGCATGGTATTAATATTTAGGAGAGTATAAACATTGCCAACTACAAATATCACAATTACTGCAAACAATGCACTAAGTAATTTTGTCCTAATTTTCATTATCTCTCCGCCTTCACACTAAGATAGACATTTAATGACCTAAGTAAGAGAAAATTGACCCAATCTAATAACTTCAGGGTACTAATTTAAGGATAAGATAGCAGTTAAGGAATGTTATCCTTAACCACTATCTTAATTAACATTTTCGGCTATTTTCAATTACTATTTCATAACCTCATTAGGAAGGAAAAGTGATAGGTCTGGGAAGAACACAAAGACTACCATCATGACGATCATGAGTAAGATAAACGGTAATACCCCTCTTACTACTTCACCCAAAGGTTCTTTGGCCATTGAACTCACTACAAAGAGATTCAGTCCAACTGGGGGTGTAATCATCGCCAGTTCCATATTCACTGTCATAACAATGGCAAAGTGGATCGGATCAATGCCGAGATGCCTGATGATTGGTAGTAAAATAGGTAAAGTGATGAGGATGATTGATACTGCCTCGAGAAACGTTCCCATGACGAAAAACATTATATTGACGACTAAGAAGAAGGACCATTTATTAAGATTGCTGTCCGAAATCCACGCCGCCACGTGATTAGGAACCTGATTGTTCGTAAGGAATAAGGCAAACAGCATGGCTGCAGCGATAATCAAGAAGATCATGGACGTTGTGTTTATGGTATCCACTAAAACCGGGCGAATGTCTTTCCAACCTAATTCCTTGTAAATGAATATCGAGACTATAATGGTGTAAAAAACAGCAATAACTGCAGATTCAGTCGGTGTACAAACACCTGAATAGATACTACCCAGAATAAGAAATGGCATGAATGCCGCTGGAATAGCTTTGAGACTGGCCTTCCACCGCTCGGCCATGGTATATTTCTTTCCCATCCCATAATTATTCTTCTTAGCATAAATTATAGCCGAGACCAGGAGCACACCGCCTAGTAAGAGACCCGGAATAATTCCGGCCATA
>CAKMJS010000007.1 GCA_927405585.1 uncultured Desulfosporosinus sp. | reverse complement strand
CTTAAATAAAATCATAGAAGTAGACCAAGATAATCTAACCGCCACAGTTCAACCTGGGGTGATCATTCAGGTGCTTAATCACTTCATCATTAAGCGCCTGAATGATCACCCCAGGTTGAACTGTGGCGGTTAGATTATCTTGGTCTACTTCTATGATTTTATTTAAGTGGAGCATTGAAAGAACAATACCCCCTTCAATGGGAATGGTTCCCCCACTAAGGTTTGTTCCAGCTCCTCGTGGATAGATCGAGAGCTTATAACGAGAGGCGATTTTAACGACTTCTGCAACTTGTTCGGCGGACATAGGCGAAACGACAACATCTGGCACACGATGCTTCATAGCCGCTGTAGCGTCATAAGCATAGGTTAGTAAGTCCTCCTGCTCTGTGAGGACATTTTCAGCACCGAGCTTTTGAACAAGTTCTTGCAATACTTCACGAGCTAACATCCTTTAACCCCCTCAAAACTTTGTCTGATGGTCAGACCGCTTTTATATAATTATATATTAATCTAATTTTAGAAAAATTTCAATAATAAAAATTACCATCTGAAAAAAATCTACTTCTCACATCTTTATGCAATCTTCATACAATCTTAAGACTCCACTTCTACAAGTGGGAGTGGTACCACGTACTCCGCTTCGGGGTAGACTATCCCACCGAAGTTTAGATGTTCAACTTTAGTTGAACGAGTTCACTATTCATTATAGAATAATTATTTTTGCGTTATTGCTTGGCAGTTTGGTTGTTTAGTCTTAAATAAAAATGCAGCAGGATTCAATGCTCCTGCTGCACTTACTGTTCCTTTGATGTTGGACTTGGTTTCTAGCTACGGCTGCCGACGTAGCTGGAATGATGATTCAGAGTACTCCCGTTTCCTTTGGTTTGTCGGAACTCCGATGCTCGTCGGAGTTGCCATACGTCTCAAAACTCCTGAATTATAAGCTTAATACTCGGTTTTCTTCATCGTATTTGCGATCACCGCCTCCTTTCAACCTCTTACTTTTACCACTACTATCATTATCGCGGTCCCTCATTCCATTCTTCCTGACTAGGAGGAATGCTACAGCTGACAGAGATGGAAAGGCTCGCCCTGTCGATGCTAGGTGAAGGTTCTGCGCTTTTTTCACGTTCATGGTTTATGTGGTTATGAAACATATTTGTCAAAAGGCTCCTCGATTTAAACGAGTGAAATTGAGGAGCCTTTTGGAATGGGTTATAGATTTCTTGATATATTATTTTTTTTACCCGTAGTGTCTAAGGCAATACCTAGAACAAACGATCCAGCAAGTAGCCCTGCTAAGATAGTTAGCAGTTGAGTACCACTTAGTTTAAGGGCAACAAGCGCTGTGATTTTACCGCCCCAATCAGCAGGAGGAATCATCCATTGGAACACATACGCTTGCAGCATGACGACTACACCGACTAGTGACGCTAAAACGACACTATGCCAGAATACTGTACGGAAGATTGGACCAACCGCAAGGCTACCTTCTTTTCTATCTTCATAACAAGCGGCGGTAGCGACAACGATACTTTGTGCGTCAATCATTTTACCCATGACACCACCCGTACTGTTAGAAGCCGCGATCAAGATAGGATCGAGTCCAAGCTGTTCAGCCGTAATTTTCTGCATGTTACCAAACAACACGTTAGAAGACGTGTCACTCCCTGTCAAGAAGACACCCAACCAACCTAACATAGCCGCGAAGAACGGATACATAAAGCCAGTTTTGGTAAATGCTAGTCCAAGGATCGCATCCATACCAGCAAATTTAGTCGTGAAACTCAAGCCCATGACCAGTCCGATCGTAAGCAGTGGGGTTTTCATTCTCTTGGCGGTACGAACGATTGCTTCCATCCACTGAGCGGGCGTAATTCTTAGGAATAACCCAGTCAGGATTGCTGCAATTAAAATACCAGTTCCTGCCGCTGAAATCAGGTTCAAGGTGTATACAGCAGCCTCAGGACTATTTTTAGGTACGACAGGCGCAGTCTTAATAACCACGTTATGAAGGAACGGAACTTGGAGAGGGAAAGTATAAAACTTGTTGATTAAGAGTTTAACCGGCGGATAACCCCAAAGGAATACAAAGGTGGTTAGGAATCCCCAAGGTATCCAAGCCACGACAACATCCTTTATAGGATGCTTAACACCAGCTTTTACCGGTGCTTCTCCAGCCAAACGATAAACTGATTTTGGCTGCCAGACTTTAAGAAAGAGAATTGTACAACCCATCGACACGATACCACCAAGAATATCGACTAACATTGGTCCGATAAAGTTAGAGACGTAGAACTGAGTAACAGCGAAGCTGATACCCGCTACGAGCAGAGCAGGCAAAACTTCCATAGTGTCTTTAACAACGGTTTTCATGCTTTTCTTATCCATATAAATCATGGTAGCAATGGTCCAGATAGGAATAATTAAAGAAAATAGTGGCAGTTGACGTCCAGCCATAGCACTCAGTGCAAATTCAGGAAGTCCGGTAACTTTGGCAAGTGTGATAACCGGAGTACCGATAGCACCATAGGCCACGGGAGCAGTATTGGCAATCAAGCACAGTACAGCAGCAGTAAAGGGTTTAAACCCTAAGCCTACCATCAATGCACCGGCAATAGCTACCGGCGTACCGAAACCAGCGGCACCTTCAATAAATGCACCGAAGGAGAAAGCAATAAGAACGGCTTGAATCCGTCGGTCAGCGGATAAATTACTGACGCTGTCCTTAACAGTTTCAAATTTTCCGCTAACAAGAGTAATCGTATACAAGAACATTGCAGCGATAACAATCCAACCAATCGGGAAAAGACCGAAGCCTACTCCGTTGACAAATGCCATCGACGCTGAAGACACAGGCATCTTTAAAACAAATACTGCAATTAGAATAGCTACAAAACCAGAAATAAGTGCAGCTGGAGGAGGCTCAATACCTCTGTGTTTGTTACCGTGTTTGTCCGTTCTGGGATGGAACGCTAATAAATATAATAATAAAACAATGGGGATAGCGGCAACAATGGTTGAAAAAAACGCACTACCTGTTGGGTTATAATTCTGGAAAAACTGCATATTCCAACTTCCCTTCAAAAATAAATTAATTCAGTTGGCACAAATGTATTATTCTAATAATAATTGCAGAACAGACCTTTATTTCCTCCTTTCAGTATAGTATCTAGAGCATAATATACTGCGTAATAATTCTCTAGACTCTTTGCATGAAACGCAAATAATCTAACATGAAGTTACAAATCGATGTATTGATTAGCATAAAAAAGCAAAAAGAAAAAGTGTTCTTCATAAGAGAACACTCAAACATCTAACCGGTCTTTAAGTCCTTTGATATACGTTCTACTCACCGGAATTTCAGGTGTATTTTCTTGATCAATGATAATCTTATAGGTCGCGTTAAACCAAGGAATCACTTCTTTGATACGATCAAGGTTTACAATGTACGATCGGTGAGTTTGCAAGAACTGAGCTGGATCCAGTCTCTCCATGATTTCATACAAACTGAACGTCGTGGGCCACATTTTTTGGGCTGTGACCAAACTGGCGTAGCGCCCTTCAGCGACCACATAAAGCAACTCCTGAGGGTCAATCAGGACGACGCGTCCTTTACTGGTTGCCGCAAGTTTGCGTGGCCGTTGTTTAACCCCTATTTCCTGAATAACCTGTGCTATTTTCTGCGACAATTCAGGATCATTTAGGTGCAATCGTTGTTGGATCCGATCAATCGTCACCTTTAAGCGATCCTGAGAAAAGGGTTTGAGAATGTAATCCACGGCATTAAGTTCAAAGGCACGTATGGCGTGAATATCGAAAGCGGTGGCAAAAACGATGGACGCTCGAACGTCCAACTGTTGAAGAGCACGAACAACATCCAGTCCATCCATG
Organism: uncultured Desulfosporosinus sp.; assembly: GCA_927405585.1. Taxonomy (GTDB): domain Bacteria; phylum Bacillota; class Desulfitobacteriia; order Desulfitobacteriales; family Desulfitobacteriaceae; genus Desulfosporosinus. Next base: position 89,779 of record CAKMJS010000007.1, on the reverse strand, counting down.
TCCTGCAGATGAACATCCATAAAAATGACCTCCGGTTGTAAGCCGGGAATCTCTTCAATAGCCTGAGTCCCGCTAGAAAACTCACCGATGATTTTTAGTTTAGAATTTTGTTCTAACAAAAATCGCAGTTCTTCACGCGCCGGCTGTTCATCATCGACTAACACTATTTTGATCATTAAGTCACCCCTCTAAGGGCATTGCCTGAAATGGGTACTCGAAACGAAATAATAGTTCCCTCACCAAGAGTGCTTTCAATCTGCAGTCCCTGTCCGTAGAGTCTTAATAAACGCAGATGTACATTCTTAAGACCTATACCTATCTCGGCAGGTTCATCTTGATCCCTTTCTAAAATGTCGTGCAACTTAAAACCAGTTATGCCAATTCCGTCATCTCTAACTATTATATTTAAGCCATCCCCCTCGATATGGGTATGAATTGAGACAGTGCCCCCGTTTTTCTTGGGTAAGAGCCCGTGTTTGACTGCATTTTCTACCAGCGGCTGTAATACAAGCGGTGGAAGTAAAACACCTCCTGTCCCATCCTCAATGTCCATATTAACCTTTAACTTATCTCCAAATCGGGCCTCTTCGATAGCCAGATAGGCTTGGACGTGTTCACATTCTTCCCGCACGGAATGGAAAGCTACTCCATGACGCATATTGTGGCGTAAAAATTCACCCAGAAAGATAAGAATCTCACGAGCTTTTTCTGGTTGGCTCCGAATCAAGCTCACGATGGTATTCAGGGTATTGAATAAGAAATGTGGTTGAATCTGAGCTTGAAGTGCACGGATTTCAGCGGCAACATTCAACTCTTTTTGATGTTCAAGATCAGCGAGTTCGAGCTGAGTGGAAAAAAGTTTTCCTAGCCCTTCCGCTAAGGTTACGTCCATAACCGATTTACCACGCTGAGCGCGATAAAGTACTAATACTCCGATTGTCTTCTCCCCTTGGCGTAGAGGAACAACAATTGCCGAACGCAGAGGGCATTTTGGATTGCTACAATCAATCTCCATTTCAGATATCGCTTGAAAAGGCTTTCCAGTTTGTAAAGCAATATGCGTTGCTTCTGTCATTATTGGTTGTCCACTAAAATGGTGGTCTGCTCCTAATCCGACATAGGCAATAACTTGTTCCGTGTTCGTTAATGCCACTCCCGCGACATTAGACATTTTTCGAATGATTTCGGCTGCTTTCTGCGCACTTTCGAGATTTAGTCCCTTTCGAAAATAAGGCAAGGTCAAATCGGCAATTCGCAAAACATTCTGGGCTTGTATGGCTGCAATCTGCTCCTCTTCAGTATAAACTGTCTTGATAATGTATAGGAAAAGACCCACGCCAAGACCATTGAATATAACCATTGGCGTGGCAATCACCTTAATAAGGTTCCAAGCTTCAACGAAAGGACGCGCAAGCATAAGTATAATGACCATTTCCAACGTTTGGGCAATGACTCCGAGTACGATGCCAACTTTCCAGTCGTAGGTTCTATCACGCGCCAGCCAATAAACGAGTCCTCCCAACAAACCCTGTATGATTGGCGATATTGCGCAAGCTAAACCGGTAAATCCTCCATAAAATATATAAAAATGTAATCCGGTAATAATGCCAACCCCGACCCCTACCAGTGGTCCGCCTAGCAAACCGGCACTTACTGTGCCAATAGCGCTCGTATTCGCGGCATTAGCACCATGAATTGGGACCCCTGTGTAAGTTCCTGCCATAGAAAACACGCCAAAAATCAGAATTAGGGTCAAGGTCTCGCGTTGATTTATTTGGGAATTCAAATAACGACGAAAGACTTGGCTCTTCGTCATCAGTAACGCTATGGTGGCTATAATACTGAGCCTTTCAACTAATATCAATATTAATTCCATTGATTTTTCCTAACGCGCATATTTTTGTTCGAGTTGTTTGATCTCTTGTTGAAATGCTTGACTAATTCGGAAAAGTAAACGTTCCATGTCCAAGCGATGCAGCGAGATATTTTCAGGGCTAAGGAACTCAATTTTGCGAAATTCAGGTTTGATCAGCAAGGGGAGTAAATCGTCAAGGTTTTCGATCCTAAGCGTTAGGATAATGGGTGCATAGGCGACTTCGCGAGTACGCCTTCCATCCCCTTCGTTGACTGAATAGACGTCGAGGCTTAAATCGACATCTTCAATAAAAATCCCTTGAAGTGGAACATTGCGCAGTAAAGCCACTTGTTGCTCCCGCATCGATTCTGCCATCTGTTCTTTACTTTTCCCACCAAAGAAAAAGCGTCCACTTCGTGATTCTCCGCGATAATCTACACGAATCCGCACACGAACGTGTTCTGTAAGGAGCTCATTACCGATCCGAATCTTCATCATCGCTCTCCTCGTTTCTTTATATAAAACTATTTTAATTTTTAATTCATCATAAAATAATTCTCCATTGGCTTGTTTTTCTCCTGCAAGTCTTGCTTTAGTGTTGTAATTTGTGGACATACTAAGTCAAATTCAAAAAAGCTTACACTACGTTTACTCTTAAAGGAGGCTACTATTAATGAGAAAAACTGCGATTGCAATTTTTAAAGGCCCTCAACAAACCAAAGAGGCCATTGAAGAAATTCAAGCAGAAGACCTAGCGAATAGTAAAATATCCGTCATTGTGCGCAGTGAATTTATCAATCAAGGTCAATTTCGAGAGGAAATAGCCCATGAACTAGCCTATTACCCCAGTGAGATTAACTTAGACATATTTAATTCCAGGTTAGTTCATACGGCCCCTTTTAATGTTCCCAATCTTGGGGAAGTGGTAGTCGCCGGACCTCTAGCGCGTCAACTCCTGCACCAACCTCAAGGGCGCGGACTTGTCGAAGTGCTCCTTATCTATGGCCTTTCAGAAATTCGTGCACGACATTATGAACATGAAGTTCGTACAGGGCATTGGTTGGTATTGATCGAAACCAGCCATGAGAAAATCAATGGCGTCGCCAACACCTTACGGGGCTATGGTGGAAGAGACATAGAAAAATGGAATACCGAAATTGAGCATCCTCTATACCCTCTTCATTAATTGCTTAGCCCTACTATCGTGCGCAATTCCTTGACTTCCTCGACTGTCAATGCTCGGTAAGCGCCGTTTCCGAGGGAGTTTCCTAGAAATAATGATCCAAATCTCACTCGTTCGAGTTTAACCGCAGGATATCCTATCGCTGCAAGCATACGACGAATTTGGCGATTTCGACCTTCATGGATGGTCACCTCTAACACTTCTAACTGATGCGCTTTCGTCTTAAGGTTTGCTGCTTTGGAAGTACCGCTCAGGCGTTCAACTTTAGCCGGGGCGGTTTTTCCATCTTCTAAAAGTACTCCTTGCCGTAATGTCTCAAGGGCATTGATACCCACTGGTCCTTGTACCCAGACACGATAGGTTTTCTCGACCCCATAGGTTGGGTGCATTAAACGATGTGCTAACTCCCCATCGTTAGTAAGTACCAATAAACCCGATGTTTCATAATCGAGTCGACCGACTGGATAAACCCGTACCGGGACATCTTTCAATAAATCAATCACCGTCGGACGTCCTTGAGGATCACTAACACTGGTAATCACACTGACTGGTTTATTAAGAAGATAATAGTGTAGCCCCTCAGAGCGGTAGATGGAACGCCCATCAACTTGAATCTGGTCTTGAAGACTCACTTTAGTCCCCAAAGCCTCCACCTTATTGCCATTGACTGTCACCCGACCGTCTACGATGAGTTGCTCGGCATGTCGACGAGAAGCGACTCCCGCTTGGGCAAGCACTTTTTGCAAACGTTCTCCGTTACCTTTTTCAAGAGGCTTTTTCTCATGTTCCACGAATTTCCGCTCTCCTCTCTAAATCTATCATCTAAACCATTACTCCCGTTACTTTTTCCCCATACCAGACATGAACTATGATGAACTATGTACTCCCTGATATCTGATAACTAGAAATCAGTTTTTCCTCGAAACTGGGACGTAAATTCTCTTAGATCAAAAACACCCGGTCCAACTTCCGGATAACTTGCGCGCACTTTATTCCAAAATAATTCGTTCTGCGCACTCTGGGGAAGATGGACCAAGAAATCAGCAGGGAACTTGTGCGGAATTGCCTCTGGAACGGCTGCATCGTCAAGGGTAGTGATCCGAAAACCCACACGATGTGCGTAATAAAATGTCATCGGCGGAGGGTCACTTAAGACAAGAATACTTGAGTCAGAAGTATTCTTCCTAATCCAGCTTGCTTGAGTGAGATATTCCTCATTCCAATCATACTTTGGCGCTAAGTAGTCATAGGATTCCCAGTTGATCAAGACCAAAAACACCATGACAAGCGCTGTGGCGGGCAAGAAACCAATCCACTCCAAGGCATAAGCACTCAACAAAGCAACCAGCGGCAAAATAGGGACGAGGTAATAATCTAAGGGAATACGTACACAAACTACCCCTACATAGAGAATTCCGATTGCTCCCCAAGTTAAAAGGGCTAGACGTACAGGAGAACGCGAATAGATCAGTCGACCTAGGCCGACTCCCGAAAGTAAAAGCACGCTGTCAGTCAATCCAAGTCTAATATTTTTAGCCAATAGATTCCAGCCCAGGTTACTAGCATCTGTCATATTTCCGGACATTATCCCGGATACAAATTGACTGGAGGGTGCGACGTTAAAATGTACCCATACATAATATACCACGGGTGGCATAAGCACAATCAAGCTAAATCGTATCAGCTGACCAAGTTGCGAATATTTGAAGGGATAAAAACCAAGCAGAAGAGCCACCGGAAACAACATCAGTTGAGGAAGCTTGGCTAAAATTGCTCCTGCCATTAAAAAACCAATCCACCAAACTCCTCTGTTTTCTGGCGAATTTCGCCATTGCCAGACCATGGCCAACGCCCAAATGCTCCAAGCTTGGGCCATCGGTTCCGGCATGACAACTCGTCCATAATAAATGGATAAGGGCATTAAGGCATAAATTGCTGCCGCCCAAAGCCCCACTCGGTCCGTGAACATTTTTCGCCCTAAATAGTAGACTCCACCTACAGTCACCAAGGATAAGGCAACCGACCATAAACGTCCCCAAAGATCTGCCCACCCAAAGAGTGTCCATGTGCAAGCCAAAAGGTAAGGTAAAAATGGAAACTCCAATTCAACCCCTTGTGGGGTAACCCCATCATAATTTAGCAGAGGCAAGAAGACCTTCGGAAAATCAGTTAATTGCCCAAGCATATTGAAAGCCATACTCGCTGTATCTGCTTGGCGCCAGGCTTGATCATCCAATAAGGGATTCGTTATTCCTTTTAGACGGACTCCTAAAGCAATCAGTAAAATACCCAACAAGAGAAGTCGTCTTACTCTTCCGCCCATTTTACCCTGTTCCACCTTTTGCGTTTTATCTGATAGATGAGCAGAATATAGCCCCAAATCGTTGCTCTTATCCGCATTTTACTAACCCCTTTTTTACGTTCATAATGAAGTTCTAAAGGGATTTCTGTTACGAGCCTTGCAAACGGAGCAACTTTTAGGAGTAGCTCAACCATTCCTGAAAAGTTACGACTTTTAATAATATCAGGACCATATCGCCGAGCGCTTTCCGCTAATATCGAAAGTCGATAAGCACGGAAGCCGCAAGAATAATCTCTAACGCCAGATATAGGGGCAAAGTAATGCATGAATTTACCTGCCCCCCAGGATAAACCTCTACGCCCTAAGGAAAGTCCATGCTGCAGTCCACCTTGGGCATAACGAGAGGCAATGACAAGGTCCGATCCGGAACAAATCTCCTTATAAAGCATTGGGATTCGATCTGCCGGCTGGGTATTATCCGCATCCATGGTAATCACCATATCCGGAACTACTTGGTTCAGATCTCTATAGCTTTCCTGTTGATTACCATGCTGCTGGTTATAGTTCATGACATACTGAAAGCCGCTGTTTAAGGCCGCCCCAAGACCTTGGTTTTGCTCGTGATTAACTCTGTGAATATTTTGATGTGTTTGAGCGTAATGTTGGACAACTTCCGAAGTACCGTCCGTACTCCCGTCATCGATGACAACAATCTGATGGGGAATCGGCGCGCAGTTTTGTTCGATATCTGCAAATAGAGCAGGCAGCGCTGCCTCTTCATTATAGGCAGGTAAAACAATATATAACATACTAACAATGCCCCCTTTCGGTTCATCGTTTAGTATGTACAAAGTACGGTTCAATAAAACACCTTAGTGACAATCCAAACTGAAACAATCAAACCTACTATGTCCGCTAATAAGCCTAACTTAAGAGCGTAACGATACTTCTTAATGCCAACTGACCCAAAATACACGGTTAGCACAAAAAAAGTCGTATCCGTACTCCCTTGGAGAGTTGATGCCAAACGACCGATGAAGGAATCTGGTCCATGTTGATTAATCAGCTGGGTTGCGACCCCTAAGGCTCCTGAACCACTCAGCGGTCGCATAATAGCTAAGGGTATAATCGAAGCGAAATTTGGATCCAAGCCTAAAAACGCGAACAATGGCTGTAACCAATGCGACACCATCTCTAGTGCACCGGAATCCACAAAAACTCTGATTGACACCAGCATGCCAATTAGAAAGGGCAGAATCCGCACACCTGTTTTAAACCCTTCCTCCGCTCCCGCTACGAAGGATTCATAGACAGGAACTTTTCGAAGGTAAGCCAGTACTGGAATAAGTAACAGGAGTAATGGAATCGCCCATCGAGAAATCTCGGCAATAACCTTCATGATCTCCTCCTGCGGCGAATAAGATAATCCGCGATAATAGCGACGGTCATAGCGCATCCCGTCGCGACGATAGTCGTGCCGATAATTTCGGTTGGATTCACAGAATTTGCTTTAAGACGTACTCCAATAATTGTCGCAGGGATAATGGTAATACACGATGTATTCAAAGCTAGAAACGTAATCATGGCAGGGCTTGCCACGTCGGGTGTCGGGTTTTCCTTTTGGAGTTCTTGCATAGCTTTCAGACCGAAAGGGGTAGCGGCATTTCCCAAGCCCAATATATTGGCACTTAAATTCATAATAATGGCGCCCAGAGCAGGACTATCCGGCTTTAGAGAGGGGAATAAACGACGAACTGCAGGGCCAAATAAACGGGCAAGCCCTCTAATAAAGCCAGCTTCTTCAGCCAAGCGCATAAGACCAAGCCATAAGCTCATAACCCCGATGAGTTCAATGGCAACCTCTACTCCAAGTTCTGCTGCTTTCATGGCCGAGGCCGTTACACTTTCGATGTGCCCATTAAGCGCTGAGACAATAATTCCAGTTGCCAACATCAAAAGCCAGATGAGATTAACCATTTCTCACCCCCTTGTCTAAAAATATGAAAAGGACAAGTAAAAAAGAACGAGGTTTTCTCGTTCTTCATTACTTATCCTTATTATCTCTTAAAGTGAACTCGTCCAGCTAAAGCTGAACATCGAGTCTTATAATCGGATAATCACGTTCCGATCCGTTAGTCACGAGCAATGATAATATCATCTACAGGTTTCTTCTTCTTTTGAAACATTCCTGAAACTCGGTCTAAAAGATCAGGAACCGTATCGATCAATCGGTCAACGACTACATTACTGTCAATCGGCAGGAGTCGAATGTTCCCGTTACCGACGACCAAAAAACCAACCGGTTGCACGGATACCCCAGCACCTGCACCGCCTCCAAAGGGAAGGGCGGGTGCTTGTCCACCCATATGTACATTTTCTTTATTTTCCTCCGCGGGTGCAAACTCACTACCCCCTGCAGCGAAACCACATGAAACCCTTGAGATCGGAATTATTATAGATCCGTCGTGGGTCTCGACCGGGTCTCCAACAATCGTATTGACGTCAACAATCTGTTGGATACTCTCCATGGCTGTTTTCATTAAGGATTCGATCGGATGATTACCCATGTGCCTAACTACCCCCTTATGCCTCGCCTTAGCGTTCTCAATACATTAAATCCTACAAAAATAATATGACCTAATCTTAATTGGAATATGCATTGAATATCGCATAAAAACCCTTCTTTTTTAAATTGGGGGACGACTAGTACGTCTGGGCGACTAACCTCAACCGTCACCTGTTGATAAAGGTGTGAAAGTCCAAAACCAAACATCGTCCAAAAAGTTCCTGCCATAATCGCCGTATGTGCCGGATCTTGATAGCCAATTTCTATGCGCCAATTAATAGCCTTACAACGGATCCCCCTATAGAATCGCCGTTTTATTTGATTGATGTACCGCAACAGCCGAGGAATATGCAGCCAAAAACGAGTCAACCACCCTCTACGAATATACCGAATACGTGTTTCTTTCGTTGCTTGGCGCGTTCCGCCTTTACCTATACCAACTGCTTCAATTTCAACTTGTGGTCCTTTTTCCCACTCTAGTTGGAGGGTTGGAACTTGGTATTGCACGTGCCATAACCCGTGAAAGGCACGGAAATCGATCTCAATATGATCTTTCTCCTCGATACGCCTGTAACGAAAATTGACTTCCGCTTTGATCGCTAAGCCCATAAGTATCAGAAAAATCATCGCGAGCAAGAACGCTAAAACCCGCACCTTCACCCACCCCTCCGCACTCATATCTTCGCCTAAAAGGGTAGGATGCCCGATTACTAGGGTTCTTATGCAACTAGTCTTCGCTTGCGTTTCTGACGAGTTACGATGAGGCGAATGATTAAGATCATACCGACAAGAATAATAAGAACGATAAAATAGACTGCCAGCGCAATTTTATTAGGATGACTCAGTAAGGCCAAAACGTTGTGAGTCGTATCGATCCTCTTTCTTTCATGGGTCTCCTGGTAATACGGAGGGATCTGGGCGACTCCGTTTACTTGATTAAATGATTTGAGATACTCAGCTATGGCTAACCATTCTTTCACCTCATTCTGACGACCACTCGATTGATCCCTGACAATCTGTGCTTCGAAGTCGGTAATTGGCGTGCCGTCCTTTGTTTTTGGTACAATGGATAAAAGTCCAAAGGATTTATCCCCCACAACGGACAGCATTTGAGCAGAGTATAACCCGACTACCACCCGATAAAGTTCCGTATCCTTAATCTGTTCAACGCTACCGTCGGCAGTTTGCAAGCTTGCTTCGGTAACCTTGTTGAAAATCAACCTATTGGGATTAAACGTAAAGTTCATGCCAGACATATAAAGCTGAGCATCATTCATAATGGGTGCGATAGAAGCATCCACCTCACAGGCCGTTTTAAGTTCTTTCCCGGTAAGATAAACCGATATCAAAGGATAGCCCGAAATATTATCCGGACCGATACCCAAAGAACTCACGGCGAAAGTATCGGCCACCGTGATATCTCCTTTGACGAAGGAGCCTCGTATAGTACCAGTTGGCACTATGGCCACGGCAATCGGAGTGTAATCCGTCCCTTCGGCTTTCTTCACAGCATAGATGTAGGCATCACTTATAAGGTTACCCAGTGTATCCTCGGCGTGTTTTTTCCCTATTTCGGGGGTCGAGACAAAGTTAAACGACGAATTGGCCAAGATGTCATCGAATTTCATATCAAAATTGTTGAGGTACTTCTCTTGCACGATGGTTTTATACCTTTCAATAGTCTCTACTATCTCTGGATCAGAGTCCAAATTATTATCAATTGCCTTAAGCTGATAGGTATCTAATGACCACACCTTGTTCGAAGCTTGTGCAATCTGAAGAACTCCTAAACTTTCGCCATACTCCCCGGCTGAGCCGATGATCGTCTTACCGACCAAAATCGGTTGAGTTAGCTTTGTATGAGTGTGACCGCTGATCAAAACATTAATTTCAGGAACCTTTTCCGCCAGGATTTCATCTTCGGATTTCGACTTATCCGTCCAGGTACCCAAATGTGAAAGACAAATCACTAGATCGACCTTTTCTTCTTGTTTTAAAATCGCCACAACGCGTTTCGCATTCTCGACGACGTCTGTAAATTCGACTTCCGACATCGGTGCCTTGGAAGCGGCATCCTCACCCATTAAGCCAAAGATCCCTATTTTTACTCCGTTGCGCTCAAGGACAGTGTAATCTTTTACACCATAATCCCGAAAAGCTTGCTGTAGATTGGTTAAGGATTGCGTTAAATTTCCGTCCTTATCCTTGGCGAACGCTACATTTGATGCCACAATTTGTGGTAATTTGTCCCCACTCTGCTTGGCGGCCTTCAAACTCTCTGTCAAACCATTAGCCCTAAAATCAAACTCATGGTTTCCTAAGGTGACGACATCGTACCCCATCTGACCCATGATTCTAAGTTCAGGTGCGTCACTAGCATAGATAGACTGAAAGAGAGTACCCATCGAAAAATCTCCTGCATCGATCAACAATAATTCGGGCTTGAGCTTATTTTCAGCACGAATGGCATTTTGTAGCCGAGCATATCCTCCAACATCAACAACCGTTCCATTTTGATTAATTTCAAAAGGCTCGAATCGATCATGTAAATCGCTCGTGAAAAGAATTGTCAATGCTTTATCGCCTCCTTCTGCCGAAGGGGTAAGTGTACTAAACCCTAGCACCATAATAAGAGTCGATAAGCATACTGCCAAATATTTCTTCATCCCCTACTCCACTCCTTCTATCTTGACAATTAGTGCCCGTTTCAGACCCTGAACTGATATTTCTTTGTACCCCCTTAAATACACTTCCCCCTGCGTATTAATAAGAGTAACCTTTTGCGTAACGAAGGAGGACTAAAATTGAGAGAACTAAAATTTAAGGTTTGGGACAAGGTTAAGGAGAAAATGTTAATACCACAAGCCATAAGTTTTGACACGCAAAGTTCAGTTCCATTTGCTGTGAGTGTACCTGGTCGATCGTGGGAACCGATCGGGAAATTCCAACTGCTTCAATGGACTGGTTTTTCTGATGAAAATGGAATAGATGTGTATGAAGGCGATTTAGTTAAAACCTCCTCCGTCATTTACAAAGTTATTTGGAATGCCAGACTTGCTACGTTCGAACTGATCGAACATGGGAGTTCCGGCAAGCGCGAGCTCAGTGCGGTTGAATGTGGCGGCGTTATAGGCAACGATTTTCAGAAATCAAGAATCTAAACTCTGTACATAGTAAAATGAAAATGAGTACAATCTTCTAGTCTGCTGTGAAGCAGGCTTTTTTTTAGGCGTCTTCTCGACCTATCAATCACTTAGCCATTCCCGTGAAAGAATTCCGTACACGACATTATCAACATAATGGTCATAAAGCCACTCCGCTTCCCGGATGATTCCCTCTTGAATAAAACCTAACCGTTTAGGAATTGCCCGACTTTTAAAATTACCCTCTGCACATCTTACTTCTACCCTATGAAGCTTTAACTCTCTAAAAGCATAGTTCACCATTACTTGACAGGCCTTCGTCATAGCTCCGTGCCCCTGATACTTTTCGCCTAGCCAATATCCAATGCTGGTCGATTTGTTCGACCAATTTATTTCATGAAACCCTATTACGCCTGCAATATTATCTTTGTACCAAATTCCGGCCTGAAACCCGTTGTTTGAGGCATACTGCTTTTTCGTCATTTCAATAAATGCTTTGGTGTCTTCAACGCTCTGCGATCCATCAAGCCAAGGAAGCCATTCCTTTAGGTATGGCCGACATGAATCGGTCAATTCGGACAACTGATCCGAATGGTTAGTCTCTAACATTCTCAGCTCTACGTCATGATCAATCACAAATTGAAACACATTTAATCTACCTTCCTATCCTACTCCAGCAATCATAAATGATTCTAAGGCAATGGAACATTCTTCGGCGGGAAGATTGAAATCCCTTCCTGCATACTGTTATTTTTTAGACGAAGACCATAAAATGGGTGTAATTCCTAACTACAATTACTTATCATTAGTTGGACGAGTTCCCTTACAAAAAAACTGCAAACGAATATAGACCTATTAATTAGCCATTAATGACTAGCTAATAGGTCTATTCACTATATGTTACTCTATAGTGCTGGCCACCTCATCCTCATGAACCAAGTCCACTTCAAGAAGATTGGGCATATCCTCTAAGGAACGTAAGCCAAAGTGAAGGAGGAACTGTTCTGTCGTAGCGTAGAGTATGGGGCGTCCTGGACCGTCCTTACGGCCAACGTCTTTCACCAAGCCCTTTTCCACCAACGTCGCCAAAGCCCGATCGGATTGAACTCCTCTGATAAAATCCACTTCTCCACGGGTCACAGGCTGTTTATAAGCAATGATTGAAAGCACCTCAAGCGCCGCATTGGAGAGCGCTTGAGACGGTTGTTTATAGAGAATTTCGATATAACGGGCGACTTCCGGCTTGGTGCCTAATTTATATCCGCCATTGATTTCGAGGAGTTTCAATCCACAGGAATCCACTGTATAGCGCTTTTTCAGCTCGTGAAGCAGTTCTTCAACCTTCAACCCGTCCAATTCGAGAATCTCCGCGAGCAATTCAATCGTTAGTGGATTTTTGGCTACAAATAGTAGGGCTTCTAACGCAGCCGTTTCTGGTTCCCGAAACAGCATTCTATCTACTCCTCTTCCGTGAATTCCCAGGCTTTCTTGGTTGGGAATATCATAATATCACTCAGCAAGGTCAGTTGTTCGGCGCGGACTTTTCCAGATTGCAAAAGTTCTAACAACGCCAGGAATGAAACCACCATTTCCATTCTCGAGCCGATCCGCATCAGCTGGCCAAAACGCATCCCTTTCGGATGAAGAAGAACCCGGCGCAAAACATCCGCAAGCATCACATCAATTGAGATCTCATCCGGTTCAACCAGCTGAATTTCTTCCCCTTTTTCGGCCCGTTCGATGACACGACAAAACGCTTTCCAAAGATCATCAAAGGCTATTCCTTTGAGGGGATCTTCCGGTTCTACATCAGCCAGTAATCCTTCAACGTCAACTTCACGGTAGTAAGAGCGTCCTGAAGAAGTTTCTAACCCCTCTAAGACTTGGGCCGCCTGCTTGAAGGTTCGATATGCGAGCAAGCGTTCCACCAGTTCCTGCCGTAGGTCTTCTTCCCCAACCTGATCTTGATCGTTTTTTGGAGGTTTCGGCAAAAGGTCCCTTGACTTAATATACAGCAATTGGGCAGCGAGAACTAGAAATTCGGTTGTGACTTCCATGTCCATCGGACCCAGGAGCCTCACTGCTTCCACAAATTGATCGGCTATCCGGGCTATGGGGATATCATAAATATCAACTTTTTCTTGTTGGATAAGAGTCAACAGCAAATCAAGAGGTCCCTGATAAGCCGGGAGCTCAACCAACGGAATGTTGTTCTCAGTTTCCATTTACAACCCCATGACGCAGCGTACTTCTTTCATGGTCTCTGCGGCAGTTTCCCGAGCACGTTCGGCACCTTCTTCGAGGACTTTCTCTACACGTCCAGGTTCTCCCCAATAATCTCGGCGTTCCCTGAACGGGCTGATTAACAACTCCAAGTTCTCCGCTAAATGTCGTTTACAAGCGACACACCCTACTTTACCAGCACGACACTTTCCTTCCACTTCTGCAACCTCAGGAGTGTAGATCTGGTGGAATTTAAACACAACACAAACTTCAGGATGTCCAAGGTCATCCTTGCGAAGCCTGGCCGGATCAGTAACCATTTGTTGGACACGCGTTTTGACCTCCTCAGGAGAAGCCGTCAGGGATATAGCATTATGATAACTTTTACTCATCTTCCGCCCGTCAACACCTGGTAGGAGAGGCACTTTCCCGACGAGATCTTTTGGTTCAGGAAATACTATTCCATAAAGATGATTAAAACGACGGGCAACTTCCCGACAAAGCTCAACGTGCGGAATCTGATCTTCCCCAACCGGTACCACACTCGCTTTGTACAGCAAAATGTCAGCGGTCATTAAGAGAGGATACCCCAAAAATCCGTAGGTACCCAAGTCTTTCCCTTGCTGACTTAATTGTTGAATTTGATCTTTATAGGTAGGAACACGTTCTAACCAGGATAAAGGCGTAAACATAGATAAGAGCAAATGAAGTTCAGAGTGCTCCTTGACTTCAGATTGGATAAAGATAGAGCTTTTCTGAGGATCGATTCCCACACTAAGCCAATCCAGAGCAATTTCCCGTCGCAGACGAGGATAGTCTAAGCGGTCTTCATACCCTGTCGTCAACGCATGCAGATCCACGATGGAAAAGTAACACTCATAGTCCTTCTGAAGGGCAACCCAATTCTGGATAACACTCAGGTGCCCAATATGAAGCGACCCCGTCGGACGCATTCCACTTAATATTCTTCCCTTCATAATAAAACCTCCATTCCACCCCTTCAGTTGTGCCTACCCAAATATATTGTTGGTACTGCACGAAGGGACTTAAAATTTATTTACGTTTAATCTCCACCCAACAGTGGGACAAGAAACCTGTCCCTTGTCCCACAAGTCCACCTTGTCCCATACAGTTACTAGAAAAATGGCGTTAATATCAGGGTGATGATGGTCTGATAGGCCGTCGCGATTCCATAGACAGCAGGAAAAAGAACTTTACCTAAAATATCTGTAAACAGAAGAATGATTAAGATGAACATACCATACTTCTCCAGCACCTGCAGCTGAGGCGTAAAACGATTGGGTAATAGTCCGCTGAGAACTCCGAACCCGTCGAGGGGAGGAATCGGTAATAAATTGAAGACTCCTAAACCTAGATTCATGAGCACCGTGGATTGAAAGATAAGCGAGATCGTACTACTCCACTCTGATCCTTGAATCCAGTTCATGGTCAGAAACCATAGTAACATCACCACAAAGGCGACTATTAAATTCATAATTGAACCAGCCAGGGCAACCATTATTTGTCCTCGCTTTTTATCGCCTTTGTAGTAATTTGGGTTGGTTATCACAGGCTTGGCCCAACCAAATCGGTATAACAAGGCCATCAGTGTTCCAAAAAGATCTAAGTGGGCGATAGGATTCAAGGTTAAGCGCCCTTGACTGCGCGGAGTCGGATCGCCTAACCGGTCAGCAACCAAGGCATGAGCATACTCGTGAAAGGCAAATCCAATCAACAAAGCAGGAATATTCGCGATTATGGATGGTAAATCAAAACCTAACAAGTCCCAACCTCCTTCTAACGACGCAGGGTATTAACCCACTGTCGTGCTATACCCTGCTCTTCTTCTGTAGTACATATTCGGCCTTCAAGCCAAGCCATCCGCACTCGATCAAGGATTTCTCCGATCTCTGGGCCCTCTTTAACACCCATTTGGAGAAGCGTTTTTCCATCTAGAGACATATTAATCCTTTGACTGGCCTCTAAACATTTCATAATGAGCTCCTTGAATCGATCATCCCGAGCTAAAACCATCACGACTTCCTTGGGAGCTTTTTGAAGCAATCGGTCCATCTCACTGAGAGTCAATGGCTCCTCTAAAGTCTGGCGCATCTGGACAAAGGTCAAGGTTTCATCACGAAGAGATCGGTTCAGACAGACTCGATCAAGTAATTTCTCAATTGTCGGCGAGTCCATTTTAGAAATAGAAATTAACCAACGCATCTTCAAGGACCAATCTGCACTGTCCACAATTTCTTCTAGGTTAAAATCCCAATCGTAATCTTCACCAAACCAGGCCTTAAATAAGCCACTACTGATTAAGGCCTGACCCATAGCCAGATAGTTCATTTCTTTGAAAATGAGCAGGATTTCCTCCGTAAAACGTTCAATGCTCAGCTTAGAAAGGACTCCCGAGTCTAACGCTGTATATAACGCCTCACGAGTTTCTTTGGCTAACTCAAATTGATAACGTTCTGAAAAGCGAATAGCCCTTAGCATTCGAGTTGGGTCATCGATGAAACTTAAGTTATGCAGAAAACGAATTTTTCTTTGCTGTAAATCCCGTTTCCCGCCATAATAATCCACGAGTTCCCCATAATGCTCAGGATTCAAACAGATTGCCATCGAATTAATGGTAAAGTCGCGTCGAAACAGATCATCGCGCAAGCAGGATTCCTCTACCTGTGGTAGAGCTCCAGGGAAGGAGTAATGTTCCCAGCGAGTACTCGCTATGTCCAGGTGACTCCCATCGGGAAATACAATCTGGGCAGTTCCGAACTTGATATGCTGGGTGAGTTTCCCGTCTGGCATGCGTTTTATCAAGGCTTGGGCAAATCGACCGCCGCTGCCTTCGACGACAAAATCAAGATCTTGAGTGGGTACGAGTAAGAGCAAATCTCTGACAAACCCTCCTACAATATAAACGGAACACCCTTCTTCTTCTGCGGTATCTCGCACTGCAACAAGGAACTTCCGTATCTCTTCGGGGAGGCCTTCTATCAAATCCAAGATATCCTGACGCATTGCCACACTACGTTCCCGAACAAGTTGCATTTCCATCGGTACTGACCCTCCATGAACGAGTCGCAAGATATCCGACCGAGAAACAATTCCTACGACATTTCCGTCTTCGACCACCGGAAGGCGTCCAATATCATGTTGGACCATCAGCCGCTGCACTTCATCCCAGGGCGACTCTACATCCACCGTTGTCACTTTTGTCGTCATAAAACCCTTCACAGGTGCGTGCCTCAGGCCGTGTTTAATTGCCTTATCGACATCACGCCGTGAAATAATCCCCACTAAGCTCTTATCCACAGTAACCGGTACTCCCGTATGCCCATATCGCAATAATATTTGTTCAACCTCACCAAGCAGCGTGTCAGGGGTCACGGTCTTAACCGGATAACTCATCATATCGCGTACAAGATGGGGGCGTATCGCTCGATCCTGCAGACCAATCCGTAATTGCTTCAATATATCCGATATTGTAGCGTCTTTTATGGTGGCGGAAGCAGCCCTCGAATGACCCGCCCCACCAAATATCTGTACTAGGCCATTGACCGGCAACCCTCTACCTCTTGAACGGCCAACTACGTAGACCCGATTCTCCATTTTGACCAATAAAAACCAAGTATCAGCGCTTTCCAGCTCGCCTACTCGATGAGCCAATAAGGCCAGTCCGCCGACGTAGTCTTCTGTCTCAGCATAGGCAAGATACACTGGTAGCCCGTCAAAGAATTCAGTCTGTCCATGGTCAAGCAGTTGTTGTAATAGTTCGATTTGTTCCTCTGCCAGCGGTCGTCGTAAGTATTGGGCAATAACCCCTAAATTTGCTCCTTGCCCTAATAAATAAGCCACAGCCTGAACATCTCGAACTGTGGTACTATCAAACAATAAGCTTCCCGTATCATCATAGATTCCAATGGCGAACAACGTTGCTTCAAAAGCACTTAAGGGCAACCCTAGTGCAGCCAATTTCTCAACGAGAATTGTTGCGCATGCTCCAACCGTTTCAATCACCATACCCGGTTTGATTTCGCCTGAATAGGGATGATGGTCATATATTTCCACCTGAACACCCGGGATCTTGGCCACCTTTTCTCCTAGCAAGCCCGCTCGACGTAGCTCGTGAGTATCGACAAGGATAATCCGAGCTACTTCATCCACGTTAATATCCTGAGCTTTGCGAAACCGCAATTGATCCTTCGATAGCGCCAGAAAATCTTGAACATAGACGTTCGGTTTCCCGTCCATGACTAACACGCTGTTCGGGTAAATTTTTTGGGCAGCCACCATTGATGCTAGAGCATCAAAATCGAGTTGGCGATGAGCTAAAATGATATCCATTTACTGCATCCTCAAATTCTTAACCTAATGATTTTATAAATTATACCATTATAAGCCTGTTTCCGGCAACTTGAAAAAGAAATGGGGAGCCTTAAGCTCACCCTTCATTTCTCCCTATATTCTATGCAGTTATAACTCTTATTGAATGCTAGGTTTAGCTCGTTCTAATTGAACCGACCCAGCAGCCATAGATATTTCTAAATCAATTTTTGTCGAAGCATTCGCATACTGGGGACTTACCCAATTTTTATCCTCTAACAGTAATCCTGAGCCCATAAAATTCGTACTAGTAGCCACGCCATTCAAACGAATGCTCACCCCAACATTTTCGGGTATAACCAACGTTAATTTGGAAGCGCCACTATCAATTTTTCCACGGGTGGCAATACCTGTGTCACCAAATTCCAGTCCGAAGTTACTTGCACCGGTACTGATTTTTAGAATATCCACTAAAAGGTTGCTTAAATCCATCGAGCCGTTGATCGCTCCTGCGGACATTTCTAGGTCGTAATGCACCTTCCTTGATAAGTTAAGCTCTAAATCACTCCACTTAATATTATCCGATCTTACCCCGTAAGAAGTGGACGACACGGTTACATCAAGGGTGTCTCCCGATTGCTCTGAACCTATTGCCAATACTTCACGCCCACTGCCGCCACTTTGTTTTACCCCTTGATATTTTCCTGTCATAAGTTGTGCTTTGTTGTCCCCCGAGTCAAGAGCACCAACAGACACCTTAGCGCCTCCCAAGTTGAGTTTGACGTTTGCTTTCTTCACATCGGAAGGCAAGGGAACATTTATGAGTTTAGTTTCTGACGTTTTCTCACTAAAAAAGTTATCCATCTGACCCGGTAAAGGCTTATCTCCCATAACCAAAGAGTATCCAACGATGCTCAAGAGAAACACCAGCAAAACAGCACTGAGCGGGATTCTTCGGCTAAATAACAATCCTATCCCTGCCAGGATGAGGATTAGTGGCCATAGGTCAGCGACATGATACCAAAATCCCCACGATAAAAGATCATAGTTAAGCAGGAAAAAGATAACCCCAATGGTAATAAGAAGTAGGCCTCGGCTAACGGAGTTAAAAACTTTGCTCATTTTCTTCCTCCCCGATAGATAATTGCCGCACCTATTAAGATGAGCAGGACAGGCCACATTTTTCCAAAATCAAACCACACAGGCATAAATCGTTCGAGCAAAAAGTACGCTCCTAAGGCCACTAATAATCCGCCGGCCATTTTCGAGCGGTTGCCATGATTTTCTCGCGTTTCTTGGTACTCGGGTTTTTCGGACTCCTTCTGCAAGGAAATACCTTCTCGGTTATTGACATCTGAGCCCACTCCACCATCGACCTCCCCCATATCGCGTCTCTGTGGCATGCTCTGCCAACCTTGTTCCACAGGATTCACTGGAATGATGACCCAAGCGACCAGGTAAGCAAAGAAGCCGATCCCCCCGGCAAAACTAGCCACGATCACAATAAGCCGCACCAAGGTCACATCAACACTGAAATAATCAGCAAGTCCTCCACAAACCCCTCCGAGCATTTTTTCTCGTGCCGAACGATATAACTTTTCTGTCACATTCATTTCCTCATTTCATCTCAATTTTTTTGTCTACACCCCTAATACGTTTAGGCTAGTTCGAATGTTTCAGCTTAGTGCAAAAAAAAGAAACATCAAAACCATTCAGGCTTGATGTTCTAATTTTACAAAAGTAACCCATTCAACTTAAATACTGGCGTTAATTTCCTCTGTTGCTTGTTCAATTTCCTGAGCGGACATCCCATCTTTACCTAGATTAAACTTAATGGCATCGGACCAAAAAGCACATTTAGCGCTTATCTTTTTAAACGTCTTGGCAGTAGCCTTACTCTCTTTGGCTCTAGCTTCTGCATTCGATTGTACAATCGAACAAATATAAAGAGCTCTGAGACGATTTTCCCGATCAAGGTCATTAAACGTTTGGTTCAATTCAGCAATGAGATCGCGATAATACTCCGAAAACTCCTCAAAAGGGATTTCAGATTCCATTTTTAAGTATTCTTTTAACTTGTCTAGTAACTTCTCCAATGTACACCCTCCAAAAATTCCACCTTATAATAATCTCATATATTATATAATTGTTTAGTAGAAATAACAAGAGAATTTAATCTAACTGAATTAATCTAACTGAATTCAATCTAACCATTTTTTCTTCCTAAAATATATAACAACTACTAGGAAGATGAAGGTTGATATCGCATAAAAGGCTAAAATACCATAGGGTTGATGAATAAATGGCATGATATCAAAATTCATTCCAAAATAACCGGTCAACAATGTAATTGGCAATATAATGGTCGCGACCAGTGTCAGGACCTTCATAATATCATTGGCACGATTATCAACTGCTGCC
This sequence comes from uncultured Desulfosporosinus sp., assembly GCA_927405585.1. Taxonomy (GTDB): domain Bacteria; phylum Bacillota; class Desulfitobacteriia; order Desulfitobacteriales; family Desulfitobacteriaceae; genus Desulfosporosinus. Next base: position 69,757 of record CAKMJS010000007.1, on the reverse strand, counting down.
TGATATGCTTCCCTTAAACTCTCCATCATGTCATGTGTTTGGTGAGCATTATTAATGACACGCTGCATCTCAAAAATTAATTCCTCTTGAAGATCACCATACTCTGGTTTCTCGATATTCTTCAATCGCGCAAAAACACTTTGATGAGCATTTAAGGAACGTTTTAACCCCAGTATTTGGCGGTGAAAAGAGATAATCTGTTTAAGCTGTACAGTACGCGTGGCTGTCAAAATCTCCTCTTCGATAACATCCATTTCATCTTCTATGATTTCAAGTCGATTTTGATGGTGACGCAATACTCTTAAGCCTATCGCACAGGCTAACTCCAGGGGATTGGTCAGAATGCCACGTTGAGCCCATTCGATCAAGCGTTCCTGGTTAACCCCATTCCATCCTATTAAAACAAAAACTTTCGAGGTCAGAAAAAAACGGACTGGACGTTCGTTCCATTGTTCATCAAGATCTCGAAAACACATATAATGCACATTCTGAGTCAATCGTTCAAAACGGGGGTGAAAAGCTAAGGCACCTTCTCTGACGATTTCACGCATCTCAGCTGCATTTCTCACACGTATTCGTTCAATCCAATCCGATTGTTGTTCCAGGTGATCAGGCCATAGAAGTGGAAGCTGATCCCATTCTTCATGGCCTAGTACCATGAGTTTAAACCCTTCCTCTACTTCAGATTGAGGCTTACTTTCTTGGCTTATCTCCATACCCTGCGAGTTAATATAAAATGTTTCCATCCACCACATTCCCCTTCATCCAGGATCCTTTCTACTATACCATAATGTGGGTTTAATTCCGAGGGTCCGCGAGACACGTCCTCAGCCATGCGTTCGCCGTGCCAAACTAGGGCTTTAATCCTTCATGCTAGCGGGCAGGGTTCCCGGCCAAAGCGGCGTCCGTGCCGCATGGCCGGCGGGAAACGTCCTGTTTCCCGCCCTGCTTTATGAAAGAGGTTTAAAGCCAAGTTTGGCTACGACGACCGCAAAGGCGTCGGAGCATGTGATCGCGAACCCTCTGGGCTAGGAAGACGCAAGGGGAACCAGGGGACGCTTTGATTGCCATGTATTATGGGAATTTTTAGTTTAATTCCTCGCGTTTTAGATTAGTCAATGTTACACTTTCAGCATACGCCATATCCAGTTTGATACTGAAAGGAGACTCTAGAGCACATGATTCGAGCTGCAATTTTTGATTTAGATGAGCTTATTATTGACGTAGAGAAGATCCATAAAGCCGCAGAGCGTCAAATATGTCTAGATTACGGCCATTCCTTTGATGCCCTTTCCGAAGGCCTTCGGCTTAACTCATCCGGGCTTCGAGAAAATGATATTTTGGAACGGATTAAGCAAGAATTAAAACTAACTGCTTCTTTATCAGAGATGATTCAGAGAAAACAAGCTCTTTTTGCTGACATGATGAACAATGAAGTCATCCATCCCATGCCGGGTGTCCTTGAAGCCATTAAATCTTTACAAATGCACGGTTACCTTTTAGCTTTAACCTCTTCTGGCTCACGCCCAAGAGTTGAAATGGTTATCAAGCGAATAGGACTTTTTGATACCTTCGATCTAACGATTTGTGGGGAAGACGTTCGGTATGGCAAACCAGACCCTGAACCGTACCGCCTAACTGCAGAACGATTAAAAATTTCCCCGCTCGAAGGGGTAGTCTTTGAAGACGCTGAAGTAGGGGTTCAATCCGCCAAATCAGCTGGACTATGGTGCATCGGCGTCCCTAATCCCGCCGCGGCAACCGTGCAAGACTTAACACAAGCAGACCTCGTTATCCCTGATTTTACACACTTCTCCCTTGAGATGATCGGGAGGGTTCAAAAAGGGGATTGGTCTCTTTCTAACTGTCAAGTATAAATAATTCATCTACCGTAGTGTTTAGTAATTTAGCAAGTTTCATGGCTAATTCAAGGGTAGGGCTATATTTTTCATTTTCAATTGCATTGATGGTTTGTCTTGTAACCCCTAGACTAATCGCTATATCCTCTTAACAATATACCTAAAACCTAATGTTGGAAATTTCGCGTTATTGCAAGATCTTCCTCAGTGGATCCTCTACAGATGTGCCATTGCTATTCTGTTAAGCCTTTCACGTGAGCTTGGGGTCTTGTCAAAGGCTCAAATGAAAAAATTGCCAGTATTTTTACCGGCATTAATTGAGCACAAAATAGACTTATAATCGCGGGGCAGCGCACATGCAATTAACAACAATCGTCCCCATACTTGCACGAAGTGTTCCCGATCCCAATCACCCACGTCGCCCCTGGTTTCCCAAGCCTGGAACTTCGTGTTACAAAGCGAATCTTCTTTGATTGAGCAGTTACCAAACTTGACTCAAGAGCGCTTTCATACGGCGGGGCCGTGTACAAGGACGTACACGGCCGGCAATCAGACAAGGACGTCTGATTTGCCGGGAACCCCGCCCTCTCATCAGCAGGCTCTTGAGTCTTAGTTTGGTCTGCGAGATCAAGCAAGTGAGCGTTGTAACACGAAGTTCCCTAGTTTCCAAAAAACGTACTACTAGTCTTCCCTTCCTCAAAAAGCTTCTTAACAACAACGTGTGCCTTCTGGGTATCCACTTTCCAGTAACTAATTTGGTTTTCGATAAGGAAATTTCCTGGTAGTGTCTGAGATGCAATCTCTAAATTTTCTATTCGTCGCAGAGAATTCGTCATCGCCCATAGTTGAGGGATTGTAAGATTTGTATCCACTGATTTAACGATTTTGGGAACAAGCCATGGCAACTTAGTAATAGTTTTAGCTTGCAGGCATTCCTTCCCTATTGCCTTAATGACTGCTTGTTGTCGTGCCGTCCTTGATATGTCAGCTAAGGCATCTTGACGAAATCTAGCATATTGCAAGGCTTGGGCTCCGGATAATCGTTGAGTCCCTTTTTTGAGATTAATCACGCCGTCTGATTTGTCTCCTGTGACATAATACATGTCTTTCTCTACGGTGATAGTTATTCCTCCTAGGATATCAATAATCGACTTAAACCCATTAAAATTAGTAATTACATGCCCGTCAATATGCTGACCGATTAAACCCTCAATTAAAGCTGTTGTGGTTTTAATTCCTTTACCGACTCGTGCAGCCGCATTAATTTTTTCTATTCCAAAGCCTGCTACCATCACTTGTGTGTCTCGGGGGATGGAGAGGAGGGCAACTTTACCCTTCACCGTATTGACGCTGGCAACTAGTAGAGTATCCGTATTACTGAAAGTTGTGTCGCCCGGCCGATGATCTACCCCCACTAAAAGAACTGTAAATCGTTCCTCTGTATAGTTGGAAATTGTCTCATTGTAAGGTTCAAGGTAATCTGGCTCAAAATAATCTGGCTCCTGGCCAGAGAACTCTGAGCCTTCTATTAAGGTGTCGCTTGCGCTAGGTTGTTCTTGTTCTTGTTCTTGTTCTTGTTCTTGTTCTTGTTCTTGTTCTTGTTCTTGTTCTTGCGATTGTTTTTGCGATTGTTTTTGCGCTTGTTTTTGCGCTTGCCTTTCATATAGGTCAACAGTCTCAATCGAATCTAGGCAGAGTTTTTCTTCATTCCCTACTACTTGATTCACTACGACAGCACCTAAAACCAAGCTGATTCCTAGGAATAACCCCAGAAGCATGGCTCGTTTGTAGGTGGTTAAGACTTTGAGAATCGCTCGAGCATAGGATTTATTTAGATGCATCCGAGTCCACTCCATTTCCAAGGCTTACCTTTTATCTTTCAGTTAAAGTTTGTCTTTCACTTATATAGCATCAATCAATTTCCCTAGAAATATTCAAAGTTTAACTATGTAATATATTGAAACACGAGCCTTAGTGTAACTTTTATTGAACGAGTTCATTCATACCTTTCGAACTTATTTTTCAAACTTTTCTTTGGTACCACTAGAGCACTATTTACATATATTGCCATATAAGGGGGATATATATGGGCTTTTTTGATGAAAGGGGGTACTGACCTTGAACCCAGGATATTCTCGTGTCTATGCACCAGTAATACGAAGTCCTCTACTCTTCCATCATAATACTGGATTTTATGCTGGACATTCTGGTCCAAAGTACAATCCTGACCAACCCCGAATCACGCCCTCAAGGACTAACTTATATTACCCTCATCCGTCTTCGTTCTATAGGCCACCATCTCTATTTACAGTCCAAGCTTCGTTACCTCATAATTTCCAATCTGCTCCTTACTACGTATCTAGGCCTCCAGCAATGGTTTCATCGCCAGTCCCCCCCAGCTCTTATCTCACTCCTACACCCACAGTATCTTATGCTTCAACCGTCTCTTCGAAAGGCTTGACCCTTATACTGATCGCCACTCTTATTTTGGTTGCACTCGATCTTGTGATAGTTCGCCCCCAAAAACAGTCTAATGTAAACTAGCTAGCATCACAAAACCCTAGGCGCTACCTCTGACTGAAACAAGGGACCGCTGTCTATTCCTGAAACAGGGTGTTCGAGATGCAGTGATGGTGTTCTGCGGAATAGAAAAAAGACCCGCGAGCGTTTATATAATAACGCAACACAGGTCTTCTTTTTGGGTTATATTAACTTAGCGACTCGCCATTTGTAAATACTTCAAGCGCTCAGGCAAAATGTCATTTCGCAGTAAGTCCGAATGGGTTTCACGTTTTACGATCACATCGGCATGACCGTCCCTCACTAGGACCACCCCTGGCCTCGTAAGTCGGTTATAATTCGACGACATGGAATAGTTATAAGCACCCGTACAAGAAACTGCCAGTAGATCACCTGATATAGCTTTTGGTAACTCTATATCCCAAATCAGCATGTCTCCGGACTCACAACACTTTCCGGTAATGGAAACAGATTCGACGGTTGCTTCATTCGCGCGATTAGCAAGAACTGCCTCGTAACGTGCTTGATAGAGTGCAGGCCTCGGATTGTCGGTCATCCCCCCATCGACTGCAACATATTTGCGAATCTCGGGAATCTCTTTGATGGAACCCACTGTGTAGAGTGTAGTCCCTGCTGTTCCTACGATCGAACGTCCTGGCTCGACAATAATTTTCGGACGTGGAAACTTCTGGTCGTGACAAGCATCCTCCAAAGCACTCTGGACTGTTTTGGCATAATCAGCAATCAGAGCAGGATCATCTCCGGACGCGTAATAAATCCCAAATCCTCCACCAAGATTCAATTCCTGTAAAAGGCAACCGGTACGCTTCAGTATATCTGCCATATAATTAATCATAATCTGAACTTCATGCCGGAACGATTCTAATTCAAAGATTTGTGAACCGATATGCGCATGGATCCCTTTAACTACGAGATTCGAATAGGATAATGCTAAATTGAGCGCTCGATCAGCTGTGCCGTCTGGTAATGTAAAACCGAACTTCGACTCAATCTGACCTGTTTGAATATATTCATGGGTATGCGCTTCAATCCCAGGTGTCACCCGAAGGAGGATGTTGACCTGTTGATTCCGTCCTTGAGCTAGCTCATTCAATATACTCATCTCATAAAAATTATCGACGACAATGCGGCCAACTCCTGCATCTATTGCCATCGCCAATTCTTCCCGAGATTTATTATTGCCATGAAAGTAAATTCGTTCTGCTGAAAAATTAGCCTGAAGAGCAGTATATAGTTCTCCCCCAGAAACAACATCTAAGCCTAATCCTTCTTCATCAATAATCCGGCACATGGCCAGCGTTGAAAACGCTTTAGAAGCATAAATTACCTCTGCATTTTCTATGCCTTCCACAAATGAACAATGGTACTGTCGGCAAATGTCCCTTATATGGGCTTCATCCATAATGTAAAGCGGTGTCCCAAATTGTTTGGCTAATTCTACAGTGTCACATCCGCCAATTTCCAAATGTCCTTGTTCATTCACCAATTGCGTACCGTGTAGCCTCATTTCTTCGTCCTCCCTTTCCCAATAGCTTACTCAAAAAAATTAAAACGGCAACAGAAGGAGTCCTCTGTTACCGTACTTTATGCACGTAAACATCGACCCTCATCTCCTGTTGGGAGTAGCTCTCCACACGTTGCATGGTCTAATACATCGTGTGACAGTCCTGCAGTTCTTTACCACAGACCCAGCGCCAAAAACTACGGTATTTTTGGACTTCGGCGAAATTCCCTTTCCCATGGGCTCATCAGTATCCGCTACTTACTCCACGGTACTCTTGTCATCCGCGCCTCTACCACACCTCCAAAGAGATGAGGCATTATTAAATTTTATTAAGTATATCAGAACCTTCTATTGAGGTCAATTTTTTTATTTCACAGTTGTAGTAAGTTCACTGTTGTTTATATTTCACGGTATTGTGTGTTTATGCTCCAAGTTGTTTCACTTTATGTTCTACACTATCGTTGTCAACACTAGTGCTGCTTGCGATCGACCATTTTCCGCAACGATCTCCCCACCTTGCTAAGCTTATCCCATCCTGTTGGATTTCGACAACCTCACAATGATTTGCGCATCCAGAGCATTCAAAACTCTTAGCTTCGAATTGAGTCTCACCTAGGTGTAAGCCGCGAAATTTGGACCTCATTCCTACTTGCATTCCCACTTTTTCTTGGGCTAAGTACGCCGCACCTAAGGCACCCATCACGTCATAATGTTCCGGCACAATCACAGGTTGTCCTAACTCCACTTCAAAGGCTTTACGTATCCCAGGATTAGCGGCCACTCCCCCTTGAAAGAAAATCGGGCCTCTAATATCCTTGTTCTTTCCCACATTATTAAGATAATTTCGCACCATGGCCTGGCATAGACCTGCTAAAATATCCGAGAGTGAATGCCCTAACTGTTGTTTGTGGATCATATCCGATTCCGCAAAAACAGAACAACGCCCGGCAATCTGAACCGGGTGCTTAGCCTGTAACGCTAGTGGACCGAACTCTTCAATTGGAATGCCCAACCTCGCAGCTTGTTGATCGAGAAACGACCCTGTTCCTGCTGCACAGACGGTATTCATGGCGAAATCAGCAGCGACACCATCCCTGAGAATAATGATTTTCGAGTCTTGCCCTCCGATCTCAAGAATCGTCTGCACCTCAGGATTCACTCGCGAAGCAGCGACAGCATGAGCGGTAATCTCGTTTTTCACGACATCCGCTCCTAACAAAGTGGCCGCTAGCTGACGCGCGCTCCCTGTCGTTCCAACCCCCATTATTTCAGCAGAGTTCCCAATTTTAGACCGTAATAGTTTAATCCCTTCTTGAATCGTTTGCATAGGCCGCCCTTGTGTTCTCAGATATAGAGCCTCTTTCAAAGTATTGTCTGGTCTTAGCAAAACAATATTTGTACTAACTGACCCGACGTCGACCCCTAGAAAGTACTTATCTTCCCCCAACACTTAGCACGTCCCCTCTATTGTGTTCAGTTCTTGGCTCAAAGTTTGCCCTTTCCAATAAATCCACGAACGCCTCTAACCGCGTCTGCATCCCAGCCTGTCCGGTGTGTTCATCAACGACCAGAGTCATAATTGGCACTTTGTAATCTTCTTGTACTTTGGGCAAAACACTAGCTGCCACAATCTCAGGCATGCACGATAATGGGAAGATTTGAATGATCCCATTATAGCCCTCCTGAGCAAATTTCACGGCAGCCCCCACGGTTTCTAGACCATGTCCTCCTACAAAATGAGGTAAATAGGGTTTTGCATGACCTGGATAGGATCTAATGGAACGGTATCCTGGAGCCAGACCTTGAAATATATGGCTTCCTACCCAGCCTGATAGGTAAATCGAACGATCCACTTCCACGCCCAAACGCCCCAGTTCTTCCTCAATACCCACTGAAGTATATGGATCAAGAATTGTGTAAATTTCACCAATAATTCCTATGCGCAAAGGTTTGCGAAACCGTTCAGAGTCCTTTATCTCCTCTTGACGTTCACGGATACTTTCTTGAACCCAGCGAACTGTTTCCTTAACCCCAAGCTCTGTCATAGTCTGAGTGATGCGCAGTTTAGCCGCTTCATACAGCTTCTCCGTTTCCCTGGGATCAGGCAGTCTTGGCCTCGCGGCATGAATTAGATCTTCGACTCGATCTAAGGCTACACTTTTCAGATAGGCGAATCGTAAGGCCTTGATAATCTTCACCCAGGAATTCTTCGTGCCGGCTAAATAGCGGATACGCCCCGCCAAACCGAGCAAACTCCCATCGGGCGGCTCAAGCGTCACCACATCATAGGCATATCCGGCATCTCGGAGGATCTGTCGTTCGATTTCACCATAATACCCAAAACGGCAAGGACCGATCCCTCCAGTAATCACAATCGTGTCCGCACCTTCATTGACCGCTTCAATATAATTGCCCAAATTTAGTTTTAACGGCATACAAGCCGATTCTGGCGACAATCTTGTGCCTAATTGCAAGGTTCGTTTACTGTTGGTGGGTGGAACCACCACTTCAACATTAAGGGATTCAAAGAGCGTTTGAATCACGATCCAGGCATTCCCCATATGCGGAAACGTAACCTTCATGGACTTTCCTCCTTTCGACCATATCTATAAATGCTTCGAGACGAGTGACTAGCCCCGCTTCTCCACTGTGTTCGTCAAGAGTGATCATCATATAGGGCTTATGTTGTTCCCGAGCATAACGGGCTAAAAGTTCTTGCACCATGGAGTCAGTCCCACATCCAAAACAGGATAAGTAGATAACTCCATCAATTTTCGGGTCCCTGACAAACTTATTCCCTGCTCCAAAAATTTGCTTTGCATGATTCCAGAATAGTTTTTTACGCAGTCCTAGCAAATTCGTATCGACTTCTTCTTGCTTAACGTGTTGGACTAAGTCGACCTCCGCTTTTTTACGAAGTCGCCCAAGTAGATTTTGACTTCCATACGCTTCATGAGTTAGGTAGGAATGCCCGACTAACGCTATTCTCAGACGATCTGTTGTATCCTGTACTTTAGGGATACTCGGAGTTAAAGTACTCATTTGGGGCTTCGTTAAGCCCTTTGTAACCTTCTCGATCTCACGAATAGTCTCCTCAAAATCCCAGCCCGCGCCACTTGAATCTTGGTATTGTTTTTGCCACTCTTGCCCTAGGGTAAAAGCTTTTTGGATATCCGCCTTGCCCTTACCTAGCTGAAGCCCAAAGACCTGAAGATCTTTCAGGATCTGACGTCTACCCTTGCGCCAATTTAACGTGACAGTTAAGACCGGTATCCCAGCGGGAACGGCAGTGAATAGGCTTTCCGGAATTCCTAAGAATTTCGGGCAATTATAGGTGTCCGCTTCTACACTGACCATGCGGGGTAGGAAAATTGCGTCCACCTTATCGAGGGCTTGTATATGTCCTGCTAAAATCTTAAGTGGTAAACAAGTATCGTCACTGACTTTTTTTAAGCCCTGTTCCATGATTTGTCGATGTGTGGGTGGAGAGGTCACCACCTTAATATCCAGTGAATGAAAAAACCCAGCCCAAAATGGGAAATAATCGTAATAAAAAAGAGCCCGTGGAAATCCAATTTTCACTATACTGGCATCCTTTCATGTATCATCCAACTTCTTAAAACATATTCTTTGAATTGCTGATGCTTTAAAATACTTTCTGGACCGTCAAAGCTCAATAAGGCACAAGCACTCGAACCTCGTTCATCAAACTTCGCACCTCGATTATGGCTGACTGTCTCGATCTTGCGGCTTTAGAATACTCGGGCGTTGGTTTTGAATGGGTACTGGAGAGCGCACCAAAACGGCCTTCATTGCCTTGACATCCAAGGGTATGAGAGGCCAAAGATACGGCACACCAAAGGATTTTGTTCGCCATAAAAGAAAGAACAGCATAGCCGAGCCTACCCAGAACCCAATAAAGTTAAAGAGACCCGCCATGAGTACGAGAAACAGCCGAGCTAAGCGATTGGCCAAGCCCAATTCATAACTGGGAGTCGCAAAGGTTCCTACCGCGGCAATGGCAATGTACATCACTACCTCTGGAGTAAACAGCCCCACTTTAACTGCAATGTCTCCCAGCATGAAAGCAGCGATTAAACCCAACGCTGATCCTAAAGGGCCTGGTGTATGAATGGTCGCCATTCGTAAAAGATCTACGCCAAACTCAGCCAACAAGACTTGGGCAAGTAAGGGTATCCTCGCTGGTTCAGTAGTCCCAATAAACTGAAGCGACTCTGGTAATACATGCGGATTTAAGGCGGCTGCAAGCCAGAGGGGAAGTATAAAGATCGCAGCAAAGATCCCTCCGAATCGTATCCAGCGAAGATACGCTCCTACGATCGGCTCTTGCCGGTATTCCTCGGCATGCTGGACATGACTCCAAAAGGTCGCAGGCGCGATCATGACTGAGGGAGAAGTATCGACAATGATGATGACATATCCCTGAAGTAGGTGAATAGCAGCAACATCTGGGCGTTCAGTATAACGCACACGAGGATAAGGATTCCAGATCTTACTTCCTAGAATGAATTCTTCGACACTCTTTTCTGCCATGGGAATCCCATCAATCTTTATGGCTTGGATATCTTTCTGAAGCTTATCAACCATATCTAAGTTGGTTATATCTTCAATATAGGCAATGCAAACATCAGTTTTCGAACGCCCTCCCACTTGGACTAGCTTCATACGCAGTTTCGGATCACGTAAGCGTCGGCGGATTAGAGCTGTGTTCACGACGATTGTCTCTGTAAATCCATCGCGTGATCCTCGAGTGACGCGCTCAATATCTGGTTCCTGTGGCTGACGTGCAGGATAAGACCTGACATCCACTATGATGCCTTTATCTTGTCCCTCTACAAAAATAACCATTGGGCCTGATAAAAGAAAGTAGAGCACCTTATCCATCGTTTCAACTTCAGAAACCTGTAAATTGACGATACTCCCTTTGACTAACTTTTCAAGCGAATTAACAATTAAATCCGATCGTTCTAAGTTAACAAGTACCATTAATATGTAGCTGACCACATTCGAATCGACCAAACCATTGACTGAATAGATCGCCACCCGTTTTCCACCAATAGACATTTCTCGCAGACCAATGTCAAAACAATCCGGAACGCCTAATTCCCGATTGAGATAATCTACGTTTTTTTGATAAGCTTTACTAACGGGGACGTTTTTTTCACTTGAATTATCGCCCATATCTTGCACCCCCTTTTCGATGTTCGATGCACGAGGCGCGAGGTTCGAAACAAAGTCCTATGTTCCAGTTTCCGTGCTTCGTGCCTCATGCTTCGTGCTTCGTGCTTCGTGCCTCGCACCTCGCACCTCGCAACTCGCACCTCGCTTTACCCTTTGGGCTTAAACGCGACTGACATCAAGTATCCAAAAAATACCGCTGCAGCAATCCCTACAGCGGTTGCTTCCACACCGCCCGAAAAAGCGCCTATGACTCCCCTTTCCCCAACTGCCTCCATAGCCCCTTTGGCAAGACTATAACCAAACCCTGATAGCGGTATTGTTGCTCCAGCCCCGCCAATCTTAACTAAGGGTTCATATAGACCCATCGCCGTAAGTATGGCTCCACCCGTCACAAAGGAAACCAGAACATGCGCTGGAGTAAATTTTGGTTTCGTCAAGTCCATGAGAAGCTGTCCAATAACGCAAATACTCCCACCAACAATAAAGGCTGGAATAATCATATTAAACATTGACTATCGCTCCTTTCATGCCTCTATCACAACTGCGTGCCCAATACCAGGGATGGACTCTCCTTGAAGTGAAGAGGTCGGGCTATGCAAAGCACCGCTGCCCACTAACATAACTCGCGTTAATGCTCCAACTTTAAGCCTTTGCATAATATTCCCGGCGAAAACCACCGCTGAGCATCCACATCCACTTCCTCCTGCATGGACATCTTGGCAGGCATCGTAGATCATAACTCCGCAATCTGTGAATGAAGTACCCATATCTAGACCACTCTTCTTTAGTACTTCCCCAGCGAGTGCTAAGCCAACCGCGCCTAGATCTCCAGAGGCAACCAAGTCATAGTCCTCTGGTTTGCGCTGCAAATCATGGAGATGATTCAGGATTGTATCCGCAACCCCTGGCGCCATCGCCGCACCCATATTGTTGACATCGGCTTCAGCATAGTCCACAACCCGCCCGATCGTAGCTGATGTAATCCGTGGCCCAGTCCCACTCTTTCCAAGAAGCAAACTTCCCGCTCCAGACACCGTCCACTGTGCGCTCATAGCCCGTTGTGTACCCTGTTCCGTCGGAAAACGGTATTGCCTCTCTGCAGTATCATGATGGCTAGAGACTCCGACAAGGACATTACGCGCGAATCCTCCGTCGATTAACATACTCCCAACAGCCATGCTCAAAGCCATTGTTGAACAGGCTCCATATAAGCCGATGAAAGGCAAGCCAATCTGACGCGCAGCAAAACTAGAGGAGATAATTTGATTAAGTAAATCTCCCGCTAACATAAAATCAATTTGATCCTTTGGAATGCCCACTTGATCAATGGCCCCCTGCATCGCTTCTTGGAGCATTTTGGTCTCCGCAACCTCCCAGGATTTTTCCCCGTGCAACTGGTCATCCCATACCCTATCAAAGGTTTTACTTAGAGGTCCTTGTCCTTCTTTCGGACCCACCACAGAGTACGAAGCTAAAATTACTGGAGGATTAGCAAACACTACAGTTTGGTTTCCCACTCGTTTCAAATCCATGCTTTCTATCCCCTTCATTTGTCAATGAATATTCACTACCGTGTCTTGGAAATTGGAAGCGTGACTTGATTAAGTTTAATTTAGGAAATAATAAACAAAGCCCACCACGATCGAGGTAGCTATACCGTACACCAGTACAGGTCCTGCTATCGTGAACAGCTTTGCTCCTACACCCAGCACATAACCTTCCCGCTTAAATTCCATTGCCGGGGCGACGATGGAGTTGGCAAACCCAGTGACTGGAACAATTGAACCGGCTCCTCCAAATTTCCCAATCACATCATAAACCCCTAAACCCGTTAATAAAGCCCCGATAAAGATCATCGTAGCTGTTCCTGCCGTCGACGCTTCAACCCGGGACAAGCCACTGGCGATAAAAAGATTAATAATTACCTGACCGATTGCACAAATAATTCCGCCCACAACAAAGGCCCTCACAACATTTTTAACAAATGTTGGCTTCGGTGTAAATTGTTGCGTGAGTGCTTTATAGTTTTCCGGAGTTACCGAGATCGTGGGTTTTCGTAAATTATTGTCAGCCATTTTGTTTCTCCTTCTTTAGAAAGACAGATAATATAGTATCTATCTGGACGACCAAAATTATACAAAATGACCCTTGTTTAACTATTTGCTGTATTTCGACACAGCTTGCCAAGGAATCATCTAAAACAAAGCAGGAAAATTATGGGTAACCTCGAACATATAATTACAGAGATAAATTAGGGGGAATGGACTTGAAACTTGAAAAAAAGATAGAGCGCCTGACCCTATTCCTGCGCTTAGACGGTGAACTAGATATGCACACTGCTTCAAAAGTACGCCAAGCCATTGACCTTGAGATTGAGAAACGAGGTATTCGTACGGTTATCCTTAATCTTCAAGACGTACGATTTGTTGACAGTTCTGGTCTCGGGGTTATCATTGGTCGGTACAAGAAACTACTTCCTTTGGGGGGGAAGCTTAAGATCACGAACGTACCCCCCCATATTTTTAAGATCATGGAATTGTCAGGACTGCCTAAGATTATTAATTTCTATTTGGATGAAGCACACGCATTTGAGGAAGGAAGGGGAGCCTAAATGAAAACCAATCAATTAAACCTTACATTTTCAAGCATCCCAGAAAATGTAGGCATCACCCGTTTACTTATTGCTTCAATAGGTGCACAACTAGATCTCTCACTCAATGACATCGAAGAACTCAAGGTTGCTGTTTCCGAAGCAGTCTCTAATGCCATCATCCACGGTTACCAGAACAACCCTAATTACATTGTGTACCTCGACCTAGACATCGCTGGTGAAATTCTCAAAATCGTCGTGAAAGATGAAGGATGTGGCATCTCGAATATTGAGCAAGCCATGCAACCTGCTTATAGTACCGATCCTGAACGAATGGGCCTGGGCTTTGTCTTCATGCAAACTTTCATGGACGAACTTCGAGTAGAGTCAACACTTGAAGTGGGAACAACTGTAACCATGATTAAGCATCTCAAGCAAACACCCGTCTCCTCGCATTAGGGGGGCGCGTTATGATTCAACGACTAACTGAGATGAATCTGCCCCACTTCCCCCTGCTCTCTGATAAGGAAATGATGCTGAACCTACATGCAGCCAAAGAAGGAGACACCGTTGCTCGGGAGCGTTTAATCAATTGCAATTTAAAACTTATTTTTAATTTGGTCCAACGCTTTTCCCATCGCGGCTATGAGATGGAAGACCTCTTTCAGATCGGTACCATCGGACTCATTAAAGCCATCGATAAATTTGACTTTAGCTACGGGGTAAAGTTTTCAACCTATGCAGTTCCAATGATTATTGGTGAAATACGCCGTTTCCTTCGAGATGATCATCCTGTGAAGGTTCCCCGCTCCTATAAGGAACTTGTTTATAAAGTAAATCGCGCTCGCGATGAACTCTCTGCATCTTTAGGACGAGAAGCAACCATCGGAGAAATAGCTACGAACATAGGTGTTGATCGAGAACAGATCGTCGAAGCGCTCGAAGCAATCCAAAGTCCTACTTCAATCTACGATACCCTTTACCAAGACGACTCCGATCCAATCTTCGTTCTTGATCAACTCTCAGAGGACAAAGGGCTTGACCCCAGTTGGATAGAGAAGATAGCACTTAATGAAGTTCTCGACAAACTACCCGAGCGAGAAAGACGTGTACTCTTAATGCGATTTTTTGAAGATAAGACGCAGAGTCAAATTGCAAGCCTGCTTAACCTTTCCCAGGTTCAAATCTCTCGTATTGAACGGGCTGCGCTCCTAAGAATCCGCGAATTATCTAAAATTAATGATCGCTCTAACTTAGACACTGATGACTTCGACTAACACCTACGCAGTAAATAACCAGTCAGTATGTCCGTCTATTTGTGTTCTACTGTTTCGGCATGCCATCTAATAGCCGAAGACTCCTTTGATGGTGCGTGTCATCTGCTCAGCTAAACTTGCCTTAGCAACGGGGTGATCGACAATCAAATTTACACTAGCTTGCATCTCCTCATTACGGTAAAGGATAACCTCCCCAATCTTCTGTCCTTTTTCAATCGGAGCCACAATTTCTGGATTGAGCTTTGTCTCGACCCAGAAATTTTTATCTTTTCCTTTTTCAACAGCCGCCCCTAAAGGTTTTTCCGTCAGCGCGACAACCTCTTCTTCCATTCCTTTACGAACCTTAACGACACCCTGTTTTTGAGCTGCTGGAGCAAATTGTTTAAACTCGTATTTCGCAAAACCATAGTTATATATTTTCATAGATTCTGCAAAATGCCCTCTAACTTGTGGTACGCCCATGACGACACAAATCAACCTTAAGCCATCCCTCTCCACGGTCGAAGCTAGACAATACTTAGCTTCATTCGTCCACCCTGTTTTAAAGCCATCCGCCCCAGGGTACCACCATAGTAATTTGTTCGTATTCCAAAGCTTAAACTTCCCGTCCCGAAGGTCATATTCTTTCATGCTAGTTAACTTCCGTACGAGAGGGTATTTAAGAGCTTCCTTAGATATGACAGCCAGATCATAGGCACTCGTATAATGTCCCTTTGCGGGAAGTCCATAAGCATTTGCAAAATGTGTATTTTTCAAACCTAAAGCTTGGGCTTTATTATTCATTTCTTCAACAAACGATTCATGGGTTCCGTTAATATGTTCTGCCACGGCGACACAGCCATCGTTGGCTGACCCCACGGCAATAGCAATCAACATTTGTTCTAAGGTAAAGACTTCTCCCGGTTCAAGATAGATCTGGGAACCCCCGAGTTTACTGGCATTCTCGCTGGCAACCACCTTGTCCGTTAATTTAACTTTCTCAGAAGCAATAGCATCTGCCGCCACTAGTAAAGTCATTATTTTCGTAACGCTCGCTGGTGCTAACTCTTTATGAGCTTCTTTTTCGTAGAAAATCTTGCCGGATGCTGCGTCCATTAAAATGGCACTCGTCGCTTCTGTCTCGATCTCAACTCCAAGTACTGGCTGCACCTTAGCAAAACCAATATTTGCTAGCACAAGCACCAGGCCTAATACAATGGCTAATTTTTTTTGCATTATTGAACCCTCCTCAAATAAGTATGATGTTATTATCCCCAAAAATGAAAAATTATATCGAATTACTGAATGAAAATGCGAGTAGTCCTCTTGAAACGAAAAAACCTTTAGGTTGCATTTAACTGCACCCTAAAGGTTTTAAAGTTCTCTAGATTATTTTAACTCCCTAATACCTTCGAAATCGTTTCGCAGGCACCTTAACATCTCTTAGACCGTGCCAATAACAGGGCTTAAAATAGCGCATGCTTATGGGAGCGTGTACAACATGCCGCAGCACGCATCCTCGAATCACCTCAAGTCCAGCATCTTCACATTCTTGTTGAAATTTCTGGGTCCAGGTCTGTTCTTGAAACCAAATTTTACTCGCTCCAGCAGAGGTAGCCTCCGCCACCAAAAACTCAAGTCTGTCTGGGAGCAGGCATGGTACAACAACCGTCACCTTACCCTTTAGCTCAGATAAATCCGAATAAACCTTATTCCCGTCGAAACGCTTAAGACCCTCTGCGACTGGATAAACAACACACCCGAACTCTTTTAAGGCACGCCAAACCTTCCAGGCATGTTTACGCTTTTTGAATTTAAGTGCATCCCCAAGTACTGCATACGTGTCTAAAGTCGTTAACCCCTCGGCCAAAGGGTAAATTTTCTTCTCTCGCATCATTATTAAAATCCCCTCCCTTGCAGCATTAATATATGCATACGTCAGAAGAGGAATTTTATGTTATCCCCTCGTTGCCAAGACAAGGGCACGTTTTGTTGCAAACTATGAATGGTATTAAGACACAGGTATTCACGCGATCGTGCCTCTACTGGATAACTTCTTCGATTAATGGGGGCAATTCAGGAGCCTCTTTTCCTACTGAAGCCAGGTTTTGTCCCAACAGAAGTCCCTCCGCCAACATTTCTTTACTACTACCATAGAGCTGAAAGATTGGCTCTCCCGCTTCAACCCACTCACCCGCTTTACGGGTGAGAACAACCCCAGTTCCTAAATCAATCGGGCTTTCTTTCGTAATTCGTCCCGCACCTAGGGCCATGGCCAAAATTCCGATTTTATGCGCATCAAACGCTTGAACATACCCAGTTTGCTGAGCAAGTATCGGAAGATTCCACGGCGCAATCTTTAAACGACGATCCGCTACCGCTTGAGCATCTCCTCCCTGTTCGGTCAAGAAGACCAGAAATTTGTTCCAAGCCGCGCCACTTTCTATACTGTGACGCAAGCAGACTTTGCCTGCGCCAACATTAGGTACGGCGTCCCCAGCCACAAGCATCCATGCCCCCAGTTCTAAGCTGACCTCCATTAAATCGTCTGGCCCTTTACCCTGTAGCGCATCCGCTACTTCAAGGATCTCAAGACTATTTCCCACGGCTCGCCCAAGTGGCTGATTCATATTACTCAACACGGCAATCGTCTGACGCCCTAATGCTTTCCCGATGTTCACCATGGTCTTTGCCAGCATCCGTGCCTCTTCCACGGTCTTCATAAAGGCACCTGATCCGTACTTCACATCTAAGACGATCCCCTGTGCTCCTGCGGCTATTTTCTTGCTCATGACCGAAGAGGCGATCAGAGGAATGGAACTCACTGTCGCCGTTACATCACGTAGTGCATAGAGCAATCTGTCAGCAGGGACAAGGTTTCCAGTCTGTGCGATGACGGACAAACCGATTTTTTTTACTTGTGCCAAAAACTCCTGCTGTGTAAGTTCCACCCGAAAACCTGGCACCGCACTGAGTTTATCAATGGTTCCCCCGGTATGCCCAAGCCCTCTGCCGGACATTTTCGCGACGGGAACACCACAGGCTGCAACCATCGGCCCGAGAAGCAAGGTCGTTTTGTCCCCCACCCCTCCGGTACTATGTTTATCGACAAACCGTCCACCGAGGGTGGAAAGATCTAGTTGATCTCCGCTTTGGGCCATTGCCAACGTGAGTTCAGCCGTTTCTTCGAGTGACATCCCACGAAAATAGACGGCCATCGCCCAGGCTGACATTTGATAATCCGGAATATCTCCCAGCACATAGCTATTAATGATAAAGTGGATTTCCGTCTTAGAAAGGGGTTCACCATCTCGTTTCTTTTCAATCAGTTCGACCATATTCATATGAAATCACTCTTCCTTTTCCTAAAGCGCCTTGACGAGCGCCTGAACAAACTGCACAAATTGTTTTTCAATTCGCCCCGCAGTATCCATGACTTCTTGATGACTTAGGCTTTGGTCCAAGATCCCTGCCGCCATATTGGTCACACAGGAGATACCCAAGACCTGCATTCCTCCATGGTTGGCAACAATTACTTCTGGTACGGTACTCATGCCGACCATATCAGCGCCACTTGAACGCAAGAAACGGATTTCCGCAGGGGATTCATAGTTCGGGCCGCTCATTGCCGCATAGACCCCTTCTTGAGGGCTTATCCCTAAGTCTGCGGCGATCACTAAGGCCCTTTTACGCCAATCTCGATGATAAGCATCGCTTAGGTCCGGGAAACGTGGTCCTAAACTCGACAAGTTCGCCCCGCGCAACGGATTATCACCCATCATGTTGAGATGATCCTTAATGAGAATTAAGTCACCTGGGTGAAAATCTGGATTAATTCCACCCGCAGCATTCGTCACAATGATGCCGGTCACACCTAATACTTGCATAACCCGAATTGGGAAGGTCACTTCGTGCATGGTGTACCCTTCGTAAAAGTGAAAACGTCCTTGCATGACCACGACCTTGCGGCCTTCTACCTTACCGAAAACCAACTGCCCAGCATGCCCTTCAACCGTCGAAGTAGGGAAATGCGGAATGTCTTTATAGGGTATCACCTGCTTGTCCTGAACAAGCTCAGCAAAAGCACCTAACCCTGAACCTAAAATTACACCCAGTTCTGGCAATATCCTAATACGTTCCTTAAGATAATCTCTCGCTTCCGTTAGCTTAGCAATATAATCCTTTTCCGAAATCATCAAATCTGCCTCCTTTAAGTTTAGTCGTTAGACGTTTAGAAATTGGAAATACGTAATCTATAAATGTAGAAATCTAGAAGTGTAGAATTTAGTTTAAATGTTAGAATAATCGAATGTTTAAACTAAAAATTTTTCGTTTTCGAAGTTTTTTTCTACTAATTTTTTAAGGTCTTAGTGGCGCGTATCATTGGATAAAAACTGTTCCCGTTGAAGATTGGCTCTGTCTCTAAGTATTCAGCCACGGTTGCCCCTAAATCGGCGAAGCTAGACCTAACGCCTAGGTTAACGCCTTGTTTCAGAGTTGGTCCATAAACTAGTAACGGGACATATTCTCGGGTATGGTCAGTTCCTGGCCTAGTAGGATCACAACCATGATCTGCTGTGATGATCAGCATATCCTTAGGCAACAGCGCAGCACAGATCTCGGGCAAGCGATCATCAAAGACTTTCAAAGCACGGGCATAGCCTTCCACATCATTGCGGTGGCCATGTATCATATCGAAATCTACTAAGTTGGTCATAATCAGACCCGTTTCTGTCTTGGTCATGTATTCTAAGGTCTTATCTATACTCTCCATGTTCCCTTTTGAGGGTACAGAGCTGGTTATCCCTCTTCCGGTGTAAATATCATGGATCTTCCCTACGGCACAAACCTCAAGGCCTCGTTCCTGAATATTCTCCAACAAAATTTTATGAGGGGGTTCAATCGCAAAATCATGTCGATTGGGGGTTCGATAAAATTGTCCTGTTTCCCCGAGAAATGGCCGCGCAATGACTCGTCCAACTTGAAGCTCATCTGTCAACATTCCCCGCGCAATCTGACATAACCGCATTAATTCAGCCAACGGGATAACCTCTTCATGAGCCGCAATTTGGAAAACAGAGTCCGCGGAAGTATACACTATGGGCTTACCTGTCCGTACATGTTCCGCTCCAAGACGTTGGATAATTTCGGTTCCTGAGGCGACTACATTGCCTAATACCTTTCTTTGAATGGCAGACTCATAACGTTCTATAAACTCTTCCGGAAAACCATGGGGGAAGGTCGGTAGCGCTCTCTCCAAAATTACCCCAGCCATCTCCCAATGTCCTGTGGTTGTATCTTTGCCAACTGACCGTTCGGCCATTTTCCCAAAACAACCTTTGGGATTTGGGATTTCTATAATTCCTAGGATGGGTGCAATATTTCCTAGGCCTAGTTTCTCAAGCTGAGGAAGATGAAGCCCCTCCATTAACTGGGCGATATTTCCCAAGGTATTGCTCCCCAAGTCGCCGTAGTCCTCAGCATCGGGCATTTCCCCGATTCCAACACTATCTAAGACAATGATAATAACTCTCTTTGACATGTTTCCCGTTCACTCCTTATCGATAGGCACATTTAATAAAACATCCAAGGCATCTTTCACTTGTTATTGTCTTTTCTATTATGCCTCAATCAGCTCGTGGGTGCGACTTCTTAAAAACATCTAACAACCGCTTCCGTGTTAGATGCGTATAAATTTGTGTTGTCGAAATATCCGCATGTCCCAACATTTCTTGAACTGACCGAAGGTCTGCGCCATGATCTAAGAGATGAGTTGCAAAACTGTGTCGTATCATGTGCGGAGAAATCGTCCGATCAAGATGATGGCTTTTTCCCCATTTTTTTAAGATATACACCATCCCCTGGCGCGTGAGTGGGCGACCATGGACATTCAAAAATAAAATGTCGCTTTCCAGCTTACCACATAAACTCTTACGCAACGTATTGATGTAACTCTCTACAGCCCGAACTGCTGGGTCACCTAAGGGAATAATTCGATCCTTATTTCCCTTGCCCAAGCAGCGAACATATCCGACATCCAACGATACATCCGACAAACGCAGACCGATCAATTCAGAGACACGCAGACCGCTACTGTAAAGAACCTCCAGCATTGCTAAGTCTCGTGGGGCAAGATAAGATGTCTCCCCTTCCAATAACAGTTTATCCATTGTCGCTTCTGACAACACCTTCGGAAGTGGTTGATTTAATTTTGGAGTCACTAAATAAGTACTTGGGTTATCGTTTCTCTTTCCTTCTTCCAACATAAACGCAAAAAATCCTCGGAGAGTCGCATTGCAACGAGCAATACTTCGAGGTGATTTTCCGTCCCCTTTCCATTTGAGCAGGAATAAAAATAGATCATTGGCCTCACATCCGGTAAAATCTGTCTCCCGTTGTGTAAGGAAGATCATAAGTTGACGCAAATCTCGCTCATAAGCCAGCCGTGTATTTTCTGAAAGCCCCCGTTCAACATTGAGGTAGACCAGATATTGTCTCAAAAGTTGTTCCTTGGAGGTCACTTTACCCCCCCCCTTTACTTTTAGACGTTCTACATAGGAAGGGGATTTTCCTTTTCTGTCGATTAACGCTGGGAAATTATCGGTCTTTCTGGGTCGACGGGAACAGCTCAATTACAAACTTGCTCCACTCTGGTACTTCGACACGTAAGGGGTTTCCGATGGGTCGTTGCTCATTATGCAATCGCGAAGACAACCAAAGATTGCACACCTCTGCGAACTTTGGCAGGAGTATGGCTAGTAATACAAGGAGGATAAACACCCTTGCAATATATAGAAAAAAGTCCCTCCAACGTTTTGTTAGCATTTCACTCCCCCCTATCCCTACAACTTATGCATCTCCAGTTTGTCTTTATCCTAAAATAAAAAAACACACAAAAGCGAGTGGAACCCGATTCACGGATTCCACTCGCTTGTAACATACTACGAGAGCTTTAACCTCGACGCTATAGTAACGCTTCCTCTAGTGGTGTATACATAATGTTGAGCGCTTCGGCGACCGCCTTATACGTTAGCTTGCCGTTGATGACGTTAATTCCTTTACGAAGCGAACGATTTTCCTGGATCGCTTTGAAATAACCTTTATCGGCGATATCGAGTGCATACCCTAACGTCACATTTGTTAGGGCAAAGGTTGACGTTCTGGCAACGGCTCCAGCGATATTCGGCACAGCATAATGGATGACTCCGTATTTTGTGTAGGTCGGATCACTATGGGTCGTAACTCGGTCAATCGTTGCAATACTACCGCCTTGGTCGATGGCAACATCGACGATCACACTTCCAGGTGACATTGCTTTCACCATGTCCTCAGTGACGATATGCGGAGTACGGGCACCAGGGACCAGTACTGCTCCAATTAACAAATCTGCCTTAGCGACACTATTGGCAATATTAAAGGGGTTAGCCATCAATGTTCTTACACGACCATTAAAGGCATCATCAATTTCCCGTAAACGCGGAGCGCTTTTATCCACAATCGTCACCCCAGCCCCTAACCCGATAGCCATCTTAGCTGCATTGATGCCCACGGTTCCGCCACCGATAATGGTAACGTTAGCAGGAGTTACGCCTGGAACTCCACCCAGCAGAATTCCTTTTCCACCCTTAGGTTTTTCAAGTAATTCAGCTCCAATTTGAATCGCCATCCGCCCCGCGACTTCACTCATCGGAGTTAGCAGAGGCAATGATCCGTTATCTAATTGGATGGTTTCGTAGGCTATAGCCACCATTTCTTTTTCCATGAGCGCTCTGGTTAATTCCGGTTCTTTGGCTAAATGCAAATAAGTAAATAAAATTTGCCCAGGCTTAAAAAAAGCATATTCTTGAGCTAACGGTTCTTTTACTTTTATCACCATTTCGGCATTCCAAACTTCTTCTGTCGTCTCAACAATCTGAGCACCCGCCTCGATATACTCTTGATCGGTAATGCCACTGCCTTCGCCGGCACACGTTTCCACCACTACCTGATGTCCAGTTAAAGTGAAAGCATGGACACCCGCTGGGGTAATAGCTACCCGACTTTCATTGTTTTTGATCTCTTTTGGTATTCCAATCAGCATAACAGTACCTCCATTTAATCATTAACCCTCGTCTATATATTATAATGCAATTATTATACCGTACGCAAGCAGTTTTAATGTTCTCTAGCAATCCACTAGAGGAGCCTATGAGACTTCCCTAATAGTAAGCACATTATTATAAACTACTACAGGCCAAAAAAACGAACGCCGAGAATTGAAAAATAGCCTTGCACAACCCCAACAGCCACTGCTCCAATTGTAACAAACGTTGCTGCACCCGTGTAATATAAAAATTCTCTGCGTAGGGATTCCCCCCTAGCCTTGCCTCGAAGTAACAAAAATGAAAATATTGTAGCGAGTCCTGCTCCAAGCAGCAGTAATGGAATAGCCAAAAAGGCGGGAACAACAACAGTCACTAGAATCAAGCCGAGTCCCAGCGTCCCTTTTACTCCAAGGATAAAACTGACGGTAAACCCAAGAATAAAACCCCGTGTAAAGACTATGAGATAAATCAATGGGGCACCAATAATCGTGAGTCCTAAGATCCAAATTCCAGCCATCATAATAAACATATCCCTGGCAAGTTGCCCTAAGAAAATTGGATCAAGAGCTTGCGGCTGGCTTTTTAAGAGTGTGTCCAAAAATTTTCCTAATTGAGAGGTTTCTGTTACCCCCAAGGCACCGACTCCGACTGCCCCAAACACCACACCTGCAAGATAAACACTTGACAGCGTGAGATATATGACCCAATATTGTCGAATGTGTTCACCTAGCTTTTTCCACATCCTCAGCATTCCTCCCCTTACGTCCTATGGAATTTTATTCCACGAATAGGGAAAGTATGTCCATAACCTAAATTGGGACAGGGGGACAGGTTTCTTGTCCCATTTCATCCGATCCGACCATTGACAAGCAAAATTCCAAGAATCGTTTTAGCGTCGTTAAACTCACTACGTTGTGCCTTTTGGACGGCTTCCACCCAGGGTATTCTTTCTACGCCAATAAATTCATCATCATCCGGAGTCAGTGGATCCCAGACCAAATCTTGAGCAAGGTACAGGTGCATCACTTCATCTGTAAAACCTGGCGTCGTATAAAAGGTACTGACATGTTCCATAGTCCCACGGTATCCAGTTTCCTCACGGAGTTCTCTTATAGCACAATCTAGGGGAGGTTCCTCTGGGTCGATTTTCCCTGCAGGGATTTCTAAGGTTTCTTGGGCAATGGCATATCGGTATTGTCGAACTAGGAGCACCTGCTGATCCTGCAAAGCAATCACCGCCACCGCTCCTGGATGCCTGATGACTTCGCGCGATGTCTCAAGTCCATTGGGTAATCGAACCGTATCCCGTTCCACACGGAGCATTCGTCCTTTAAATAGTACTTCTCCCCCAATGCGTTCTTCTTTGCGATTCTGCTCATCCACTGCGTTTCCTTCTTTCATACACAACACTTCTAAGTTATTTTACCCTATATCATGCTCAAAAAGACAATTTTTCTTTTTCAAAAAGTTGAAAGACCCTAATTCTCAGAGGGAACGGTTGGGTCAGGACTGGGACAAGAAACCTGTCCCCTTGTCCCAGTGTCCCACTTGTCCCAAAAGATGGAAAATCAACGAAGGAGCAATTCAATAAATTGCCCCTTCGTTGATTACTGCTTATATTCCCCTTAAATCCCTTTCGCCAACTCAATTCCTATCTCTAACGCTTGACGGTTCAGTGGGATGAGATTATGTCGGTATTCCGGCAGGACTTTCTTTAATGCCCCAATCACCGATTCGATCGTCACCGCGCCAGTCAACCCCACAAAAGCACCGAGAATAATCATATTAGAAACCCGTGAGTTTCCCAACCTCTCATTGGCAAGCTCCGAAGCAGGAATCGTTAACACCTTAAGATCATGACGCTGGGGTTCTATGTCAATCAAGGAAGAGTTAATGAGTAACAATCCACCGGGTTTGACATCTTTTTCAAACTTCTCTAGGGAAGGACGGTTCAATACTATCAGCGTATCGGGTTCGGTAATAATCGGTGAACTCACCTCGACATCTGAAATCGTGACCGAACAATTGGCCGTTCCGCCGCGCATTTCTGGCCCGTAGGAAGGAATCCAGCTCACATGTTTATCTTCGACGAGCCCTGCATAAGCAAGAAGTTGACCCATCGACATAACCCCTTGACCCCCAAAGCCAGCCAGGATAATCTCTTGTAGCATTATGACTTCCCCTCCTCTAGCGTTTTTTTGACGCCGAGCGGATATATCGGAATCATGTTATCCACTAACCATTTTAAAGCATCCTTTGGCGAGTACCCCCAGTTCGTTGGACAGGTTGATAAGATCTCAACTAATGTAAACCCACGCCCTGCTATTTGTAATTCGAAAGCCGTTTTGATCGCCTTCTTTGCTTTGGCGACTTCTTGAGGATTATGCACAGAGACTCGGGCGATATAGACCGCGCCTTCTATAGTAGCGAGCATCTCAGACACACGTATAGGGTATCCTTGGATCGCAGAATCTCTCCCCCTAGGAGAGGTGGTGCTTACTTGCCCGACGAGCGTCGTAGGGGCCATTTGTCCACCCGTCATGCCATAGGTGGCATTATTGACAAAGATCGTGGTTATTTTCTCGCTTCTGGCAGCCGCATGCACAATTTCAGCAGTGCCAATAGAAGCCAAATCACCATCACCCTGATACGTAAACACAACCTTATCGGGATGGACTCGCTTGATCCCCGTGGCGACAGCTGGTGCCCGGCCATGAGCAGCTTCTTGCATATCAACGTCAAAGTAGTTATAGGCCAAGACAGCACATCCAACCGGGGATACCCCGATCGTCTCTTCTTGTACGCCTAGTTCATCGATAACTTCCGCCACTAAACGGTGGATGATTCCATGCGTACACCCCGGACAATAATGTGTTTTGACCGCAGTTAGGGCTTTGGGGCGTTCAAAAACAGTGATCATGCCTTATCCTCCTCCCCGCTATGAGCCCAGCGAATAATTTCTTCCAAGACAGCACGGGTGGTCGGAACCATCCCTCCTGAGCGTCCATAAAAATGCACAGGAACTTTAAATTCGAGGTTGTAACGAACGTCTTCCACAAGTTGACCCATACTCATCTCTACAGTAAGCACATGGTTTGCCTGCTTACAAGCTTCCTGAAGAGCTGCTTTAGGAAAAGGGAAGAGGGTAATTGGACGAAATAACCCCGCCTTAATCCCATGGGCTCTCGCCAAATCTACTGCTGCTTTGGCAATCCTCGCCGATGATCCATAGCCAACTAAAACCACTTCCGCATCGTCTGTCCGATAGTTCTCCCAGAGAACTTCTTTGGCCATACGGTCATATTTACGTTGCAGGTGATGATTATGTTGCTCAAGTTCTACCGGGTCAAGGAATAACGAGTTGATCAAATTCGGCTTACGACCCTTAGCCCCTGTCGTTGCCCACGGTTTTTCTGCTAAGGTCAGAGCCGTTTCCTCTGCCGGAAACTCCACACCTTCCATCATTTGTCCGAGTATCCCATCCCCTAGGATCATCACGGGATTGCGATATTCATCCGCTAGGTCAAAGGCTTTACCCATCATATCGACCATTTCCTGAATGGTGGCAGGGGCCAGAACGAGCAGCTTATAATCCCCGTGCCCACCACCTTTGACTGCTTGAAAATAATCCGATTGAGCAGGTTGAATGCTACCAAGTCCCGGTCCTCCGCGCTGCATATTTACAATCACGCAAGGGAGCTCCGCGCCTGCAATGTAGGTAATCCCTTCTTGTTTAAGACTGATTCCCGGGCTAGATGAGGAGGTCATAACACGCGCCCCGGAGCCTGCTGCCCCATAAACCATATTAATCGCTGCAATTTCAGACTCTGCCTGGAGAAAAACCCCTCCGACTTCTGGTAGGCGCTTAGCCAGATACTGGGGAATTTCATTTTGGGGGGTAATAGGATACCCGAAAAAGTACCGACAGCCAGCGCGAATCGCGGCTTCCCCTAATGCCTCATTTCCTTTCATAAGTACCTTAGCCATTACTTTTTCTCCTCCTTTCGAACCGTGATCACCACATCTGGACACATTCTGGCACAGAAGCCGCAGGAAATACATTTTTCCTGCTCGACAACTGTGGCCGGATGGAAGCCCATCGCATTGAAATGCTCTGCCATAATCACGATGTTTTTCGGGCAGGCGTCTGTACAAAGCTCACACCCTTTACAGCGGTCTTCATCAAATTCAACTTTTAGCATAATTTGTCCCTCCTTAGTTGTGGCCATCTTACTTAGGATCCATTTGGAAGACTTGCCCTTCTTCCAGTTCCCAAGGGGGTAACAGATAATTTCTAACCGCTTGTACCGGTCCTTCTATTTCAGCAGCCAGCAGATCAGAATACCTCTCGGTGATCGCCGTCCATGAGATGGGTAGCTCTAACGCTTTCGCCATCTCTTGAACTAGTGGCAATCCAAGGCGCAGATCCTCTAGCAAAGTTCCTCGCCCGAGATTGGGATTACTAATAATCCCACTTACTTTTAAGCGAGAAGCTGCTTCAATGTCGTTTAACATATTAATCACCATAGCGTTATCTTTGGTGAACGGGCGATAAGGGTTTAAAACAAAAAGCATCTCATAGCCTTGGCGTTCAATCAGTTGAGCAAAGGCCCCCAAGGCAGTGGCCCCCATCGAATCTCCTCCGACATCGAATAGAATTTTTCCCTCCGCACTTGTCAGCGTACCCAGAACTTTGGGACTGATCACGGGAAGATCCGCGTTTTCCAGTTCTCCTCCAGGCGTAATTAAATAGACCCCACGCTGGTTTAGAAAATATCGTACTTCTCGCGACCGAAAATACGGTTTCACGATATCTAGGTCCACGAGGTGGACGGTCTCTCCCTGTCCCGCATAGGTCAGTGCTCGGTTGAGAACAACTTCCGTTTTCCCACTGCCAAAATGCCCGGTATATATTTCTATTTGGGCCATGATTTCTCCCTCGCTTTCCTTCTGCGGTTAAGCAGTAACATCTCAGCTACTTAATTTCAGTTTATTGCATAACAAGACATAGTCATCACTTTGCTATTCTCCGACGCGATGTTAATACCCTTTATAAGTAAGGTGCCCATCCTATAGGATCGGCACCTTTATAAACTTAAAAGAATTGACTAAAACATTTGAGCTAAGTTCATAGACTGATAATCAGGATCATTTACCTAAGTAGTTTGAACGCACCCGTCCGATTTTATCAATACGTTCTTCTGCCATTCGATCCGCAGCTTTATAGGTAGGGATCTTATCCCTTTTGGCAATTTCAATGACTTTTGCAACATTATCATAAACCATTTCCACTTTTGCCAAAGCTCTTTCATAATTATAGCCCGCCAATTCATCAGCAACATTGATGACACC
This sequence comes from uncultured Desulfosporosinus sp., assembly GCA_927405585.1. Classification (GTDB taxonomy): domain Bacteria; phylum Bacillota; class Desulfitobacteriia; order Desulfitobacteriales; family Desulfitobacteriaceae; genus Desulfosporosinus. Next base: position 41,369 of record CAKMJS010000007.1, on the reverse strand, counting down.
GCCGGCATTAATTACATAGTCAGGAGCATATATAATTCCCATTTCATGAAGCTGATCTCCATGTCGTTCTTCTTTCAGGACATTATTGGCAGCACCGGCAATAATTCTAAATTTTAATTGGGGAATTGTTTCATCGTTGATCACTGCCCCCATAGCACAGGGAGCGAAAATATCAGCTTCCACTCCAAAAATTTCTTCACATCCAACGACCGTTGCGCCCATTTCGTCAACCACACGTTTGATGACATCCTCATGAATATCTGTGACAATCAGCTTGGCACCCTCTTCATGCAAATGTTTTGCCAAATAATATCCGACATGTCCCAAACCTTGTACAGCAATCGTTTTCCCGTTTAAAGAGTCACTGCCATAAGCTTCCTTGGCGGCGGCTTTCATCCCGCGCCATACTCCACGAGCTGTCATAGGGGATGGATCTCCGGAAGCACCAGAGGAAGCGGATACCCCTGTCACAAACTTGGTCTCCAGATTAACCCAATCCATATCTCGAACCGTTGTCCCGACATCTTCCGCCGTGATATAACGTCCATTCAAGGATTGAACATACCGTCCGAAGGCACGGAATAATTCTTCACTTTTTTGTGTCCGTGAATCACCAATGATGACTGTTTTTCCACCACCAAGATTGAGACCTGCCGCCGCATTTTTATACGTCATCCCTTTAGCCAGTCGCAAGGCATCAAGTATCGCATCTTCTTCACAATCATAATTCCACATCCGTGTTCCGCCAAGTGCTGGTCCTAATGTAGTATCATGAATACAAATTATAGCTTTCAAACCCGACGTCTTATCCTGACATATTACTAGTTGTTCATAATCGTACTTCTCTAAGTAATCAAAGATTTTCATATACATCCTCCTCAGACCTTCTCTGCATGACTTGTGTTGCAATAAAGATGCCATATTAAACTAAATTGTCTTCTTATATGCAAAAATCTATTTGATATCGGAATTATCTGATTATGGGCGATTCCTTGCCCCTGCTTTCAGGTATCCTTAATATATTAGTCCTGCAATTATTATGAATTCCTAGTATAAAGCGTGCAGTATTTTTCATATCATGCAAAAACATGCTTGCAATATATTGCAAGCATGTTGATCTTCATTATGTGTACTTAGTTCTTAGTTCTTAGTTCTTAGTTCTAACCTCTAAACTCTCTAAGTTCTCTAATTTTCTTAGCTCTCTTAGTTCTCTTAATCATTTAAAATTCTCTTAGTTGAGTTAATCCTCTTAATCCTCTTATTTCAGTTATAATTCTTTTCGATTAATCCATTTCTTTCAAGTTTGTAGTAAAGATTTCGAATTGACATTTTTAGCTGTAGGGCGGCCTTTGTTTTATTCCCCCCCGTTCTTTGTAACGTTGCTAAGAGGAGAGAACGTTCCCACTGCCGCTGCAATCCATCAAATCCGCCTTCAACCGCAGATAACTCAGACTCCGCCAAGTCAACAAAATTCTCATCCGAGTAATTGACAAGCGGCAAGGCCAAAACCGGAAGATGGTGTTTTTCCACAACCGTTTCACCGACTCGCATGTTGATAATTGCTCGACCCAAAATGTTTTCTAATTCACGCACATTTCCCGGCCAATGATACTCCATTAATATTTGCATGGCCTCCTCACTGACTCGCTCGACACATCGACCATAGTCCTGATTAAAACTCCCAATCAGATGCTGGACAAGTAAGGGAATATCGTCTCGGCGTTGTCTAAGAGGGGGAATGATGATAGGTATTACATTTAAACGATAATACAAATCTTCACGAAACTTACCCGCTCGTAACTTCACTTCCAAATTAGCATTCGTAGCTGCAATGACCCGGACATTTACGTTGAAGGCACGATTATCTCCAACCTTTACAATTTCCCGTTCTTGAAGAACGCGTAAGAGCTTCGTTTGAAGATTCTGACTGATTTCTCCTATCTCATCGAGAAATATGGTTCCCCCGTTTGCTTCTTCAAAAAGACCCACTTTACCGCCACGTTTGGCTCCCGTGAAAGCCCCTTCGACATAACCAAATAACTCGCTCTCCAATAAACTATCCGCTAAGGCAGCACAATTAACTCGGATAAACTGTCCCTTTCGTCGTTCGCTTGAGCGATGAATAGCATGGGCAAACAGTTCTTTGCCCGTCCCGCTTTCCCCGCGTAAGAGAACGGTCGCTGGAGTCACTGCTGCTCGTCCTGCTTGTTCTATCGTTGCTTTAATCGCTTCACTATCGCCTATAATATCAGTGAACGTAAATTTTGCTTCTAAGTGACGAATCAATCGTTTTGCCTTTTCCAATTCCTCGGATAGTTTATGAATCTCAGACACATCATGAATCACGCCAACCGTTCCTCGTAATTGCCCCGAAACGATGATAGGAGCAACATTGACGATCACTTCTTTACGTTTAGGTCCAACTTTCATTGAAACGCCTTTAACGGCTTGGCTTGTTCGTAATACCTGGATGTGCATACTTTCGCCTTCAGCAATGTCCACTGTCGGGGATTTACCAATGACGTTTTCCGCTGTCAAACCTGTCAACCGGGTATACGCTGGGTTGATTAATATTCCAAGTCCATTTTCATCCACCACAGAAATGGCATCCTGGGTTGAATTAATAATCGCTGTGAGAAGGATACGCACCTCCTGCAGAGTGTTGACTTTACCTTTTAGTTCCTCATATTCTGTCATATCCTGTAAAAAAGCCACAGCGCCGATCACGCGCCCTTGATCATCACAAAACGGCATGCGACTGGCGATAATCATTTTGTTGCCAAAGGGGCTTAACTTGTTAAATTCGATCGCTTCTGAGTCTCTAATTTGAGGAAGTGTATCCTCTGGTAAGAGTTGCCACAGATCTTTGCCGACGATTTCTGCCACCTTACAATCTAATAATTTGGCTGCAGCTTGATTGCAAATCACAATTTCATTTAAAAGGTTGATCCCTAAGATCGCAGCATTCTCTTCTTCAGCCATCCGCTCTACTTGGCTACGAATAAACATCCCCGTTAACCCCTTCCACTAAGACCCTACTATTTAGAGCTTATGACAATTTTATAGACAAGTCAATCCTATGAAGAAGGGAGTAAAAGGGAGAAAATCACTGCATATTTACCAATAATTTCGAATGGAAAGAATCGCCTTAAAGCATTACCTCAGTTCTTTGGCCCTTGTAAACTTGTAGTTTATACCGTAATTCGTTTAAGCTCGCCTGTCCAAAGCCTTTTAGCATTAATAAATGACTGTCTGGCGTTTCGCGAACGTCATCAATAGTATCTATCCTGGCAATTTTTAAAATGTTATAGCTTCTTCGAGTCAAACCCAAAATACTTATTTCTTCAGAATTGGATACTTTAGCACAACAGACCTCGCCTTTTCCGGTCTCTTCCTGTCGGGCATATGTCCTCTGACAAAGAGGACAGGCATAAGCAGTAATAACCATCTTGCACCCTCTCCTATCATTATAGATTTAATTGTACCCCTCATTCGATCGCTTATGATTTATTTCACTAATACAATTAAAGACTATCACTTCAGTTAAAATATGTCTATAGTTATTCCCTATGGTATCAATCAGTATATTTTATGATAAAACAATGGAAAGCCTTGTACATAGCCATTTTCTCAATAGTTATGAGCGCCTCTAATACACACCTCAACAGATTAACTGCAAAAGTGAAGTATTCTATTTGTTCAAGTGAACGGAATTGTTTGCTTCAACCGTGCAGAGAATCCCTGCGGGTGACTGGTATCGCTTACCAAATTAAAAGATTTGGTGATTGGTGGAAGGAAAAGAAGATTGTTCGGCGAATGAAGAAACATCTTTTTAATTAGTGAAGTAATCTTTTTTTAGAGTTACTTCACTAATTCTTAAAAACTTAACTAATTCTAGCCACGAGTTAATACAAAAAGATTGATGGAGTGAAAGGACATGAAATTTCAAATATTACAATCTAAGTTGAATAGGCCAGAATTAACCACATTATCTGTTGCCAGAAAAGATATCGAGAAGAAGCTTTGTGACAATCCGTGGTCTGGCATAATCCTAGTTTCCTCGTTTGCTGGTTCTGGTAAAACAACAATCATAAGTGACTGGATCAAGCGTGGGAATTATAGGCATATATGGTATTCGCTTGATGAGTGGGATAATGATTTGCAACTATTCTTTGTCTATTTAATAGAAGGAATCAAATGTCTGGATAAGATGGTTGCAGGTGACTTACTTCAACTGTCTGAATCCTTTCAATCTATTGGTTACAACTCATTTATACGTTCATTGATTACCAAGCTCCACCGATTTGACAAAGAGTTTGTACTAGTCCTTGACGATTACCATGTTATTGAAAACGAACAGATAGATACTTTTATTAAGTTACTGATTGAGCATATGCCGCCAAAAATAAAATTGGTAATGATTACACGTGAGGATCCCGCTTTTCCTCTCTCTAAGTATCGTGTAAGCAATAAACTCTTGGAGCTTCGCATTGCTGACCTTAGATTTACGAAGGAAGAGGTAAAGATTTTTCTGGCCAATCAACTTCGACAAGTCATAGATGAAGAACATGCGGAACTTCTAACAGAACGAACAGAAGGTTGGGTTGCAGGTCTTCAACTTGCTGTGTTGTCTATGCAGGGAATGAAGGATATAAATAGCTTTATTAAAGAATTTTCAGGAAGTCACAACTATATAATGGACTTCTTAATAGAAGAAGTTTTGGAAAAGCAGCATGAAGAAGTAAAGGGATTTTTGCTAAAAACCTCTGTACTGGAATATTTCTCCTTCAATCTTAGTGATTCACTCTTAGACGAAGGTAATGGATATAGTAGGCGGATGATAGAGTATTTGAAACAAAGTAATCTGTTTATAGTACCTCTTGATCAAGATAGAAAGTGGTATCGATACCATCACTTGTTCAGAGATTTGCTAAGGCAACGATTACCTCAGTATATTCAAAGTATGGGTGGCATTACCGTGGAAGAATTGCATTGTAGAGCTGGGGATTGGTTTAATGCAGAAGGGATGTCGATGGAAGCTATTCATCATTACTTGGCAGGGCAGTCATATGATCAGGCTGCTGCCCTAATCGAATGCAGGTGGGTAGAGATGGATCTTCAGTTGCAAGCATCTTCTTGGTTGGCAATGTCAAAGTTGCTTCCTGAAAGCATAATCGAAAAAAGACCGGTTCTTGCTATGGGCTATGGTTGGGCACTTATAGATACAGGTGATATTCAAGGAAGTAAAAAATGGCTTGATAAGGCTAAAAAATTGTATGAGTCTCATTATAACAACCCTGAAGAATTTCCTGTTTCTGACTTGAAACAGTATCAACTGCTCCCAGCTACAATTGCAGCTGCTTATGCTTATATCGCAGCTGCAACAGAAGACATTGAAGGTATCTTTATTCATACCAATGATGCTTTAGCTAAAACACCGCAAGATCAATACCACCAAAAGGGTGTTATTGCGATGCTCTTAGGTTTTGCCCATTGGTCATCAGGAGATCTTTCAGCAGCTGAGAAGATAATAGTCGATAATGTACATAATATCAGTAAAGAGGTAAATGATTTGACTATTAACAGCTTCTATATGGTCCTGGGTGAATTATATATTCAAATGGGCCGTTTGAAGGATGCGAAATCAATCTTTGAAAAAACAATAAGGCAAGTTGATGGAGTTAACAGGGTTCCAAGTCTCTTGGCAAGTTTATACTTAGGGTTAGCTAATATCTCTTATCTTGAAGGTAATAACCAAGAAGTGTATGGACTTCTAAAGAAAAGCAAGGAATATGGACAAAATTATGCACTTATGGACTGGAAATATAAGTATTACTTGCTTTTTGCAAAGCTCTATGCATGTGAAGGGCTCTATGCTATGGCACTTGATAGCATTTATGAAAGTAAGAACGCGTACTTTGTGAATCCAATTCCTGACTATATTTCAATAGAAGATATGGAGCTTTATATACAGATGAGAAAAGGACGAGGTATGCTTACGACATGCGATTACTTGATGGTGGATTCTTTTGGAACCAAGAGTATTCCATATCTCGTTGAGTTCTCAGCAGGATTGTATGTTGAGCAGATTCTTAACCAAAATGCAGATGCCGCTATGTTAAAAAAAGTAGGAGGCATTTGTAATGACCTCATAGAAAGTGCAAAAAAGCAAAAAAGGACAGGTCATTGCATTAATTATCTGGTTCTTGCAAGTAAAGTGAAGGAAGCTGAGGGACAGCATATAGCACGTAAGTTACTTCTTGATGAAGCAACTACGTTAGCAAACGTTGAGAACTACTACAGACCTTTTCTTGAGCATCTTTCACAAGATGAGGGATTGAAGTATGTTAAGGAAGATGTGTTGCATTTAAAGAAGGAAATGGCTAACCAAAGGCTTAGTGAACCACTGACTATAAGGGAACTTGAGGTTCTAGGGCTTATAGTAGAAGGCTTATCAAATAAGGAAATTACAAACCAACTTTTCCTCGCTCTAAGCACAGTTAAAGGATATAATCAGAACATTTATGCAAAGCTGGAAGTTAAGAGAAGAACAGAAGCAGTTGCAAAAGCCAGAGAACTCGGCCTAGTGTAACCTACTCAATTGAGATCTAAATCCTACTTAAGTAGGTGTTGCTACCTCCTAATCCGTAGTATTCTAAGAATCAGTTAAGAATACTACGGATTAGGAGGTTATTTATGATTAAAAACAAAGCATAATTATAAACAAGAGGTATGGATTATTACAACAGATTGCAGCCGGAGGTAGTGAGTTATGCCTAATAAACACCACAAAAAACTTGATTCAAGTAAGACACTGATTTACCAAATCAGAATTAAGGGTCACTTAGGCGTTCAATGGACAAACTGGTTTGAGGGCTTGACCGTCACACTGGAAGATAACGGGGATACTGTTATTACAGGTACCGTAGTTGATCAGGCTGCATTGCATGGATTGTTCAAAAAAATACGAGACTTAGGGCTGGTGCTGATCTCGGTAAATCGAGTTTACACGAAATGATTGTAACTTTAAATTATTAGGGAGGTATTATTTAGAATGAAAAACTTTCAAAAACTCGGTGGAATCTCTGCGTTTTATTTAGCAATTTCACATTTAGTAGGGATTGTAATATTTCTTTTTATACTCGATTATCCAAATATTGTAGAACCATCTCAAAAGATGAATTTGCTTGTAAATCACCAATCTCTAATATGCATAACAAATATTTTGATGTATGTGCTCTTTGGCTTTTTTCTTATTATCTTAAATTTGTCACTTTACGCAAGGCTTAAAGATAGAACACCAATTATAATGCAAATAGCTTCTATTATAGGTATTATATGGGCTGGCTTGCTTATAGGAAGTGGAATGGTCTCAAATTCAGGAATTACCCCTGCTGTTGCATTATTTCAAGACAATCCCGTTCAAGGCACAACATTTTGGTTGGGAATTGAATCTGTAGCAAATGGATTAGGTGGTGCCAATGGAGAAATTTTAGGCGGTTTAATGACATTTTTAATCAGCATTGCTGGAATTCGAGGAGGCTTGCTTCCCAAGGGTTTGAATTATTTAGGAATATTTATTGGTGCTGTTGGCATAATTTCAACTGTTCCTGGATTAATAGATCTTATAGGTATATTTGGAATGAGCCAAATTATATGGTTTATCTGGTTAGGAATTATCCTATTAAAAACAACCCAAAATAAAGAATGATTATAGCTGAATATATTAATTAATGCCAAAAATAGATTTTAGATACAAAATGCGGTGTGCGTGTAATGCGTGTAATGCGTGTAATGGGGACGGTCCTTTTAACACATAGTGTGTTAAAAGGACCGTCCCCATTACATGCGGGTGTTGTCAACGAGGCAATAACGGAGGCAGGATACAGAAATGTCTGGGCTGCGTGTTATGATTTGCGTAGACTCTGGGACGCAAAGGAGACTTCGTGGAGACCCTTGTTAAATTTCAAGAATATTGTAAAAGGAACCGTTGCTGGCAGGGTTTTACAGAATAATGAAGAATTTAGGCTATAGAAAGAGTTTACAACAGAAGCTTTTTCCACCCCAAGTTTTGCATGAAATCATTGAACATTTTCATAAAGGAGAGGCTTATAGAAAGGTTTTTAACCATTCTATCACTTTAACAAATTGATGCCGATTGGTGCATTTGAGTGCTTGGGCTTAATATTTTGGAAGTATTATGCGATTATGCAGCGAGTTATGAATTTATGAATGGAGAAAACCTATGGCATTTTCTGTATTGTCCACAAAACTGCATAAGCCTCAGCTACCTGACAGCGTGATTTCAAGAGTGGAACTGCTAAAGGACAGCTACAGGGCAAGTGTCATTCTCGTGTCTGCGCAGGCGGGTTCAGGTAAATCGACGATTATTAGTTCTTGGCTATCGGAACAGAACAAGTCTTACAGCTGGTACGCCCTAGATGAATGGGACAATGATTTGACACAGTTTTTTGCAGTTCTGATTGCTGGAATTAAGTCGATTGATGAGCAAGCGTCTGAGCGGTTGGAGCAGTTACTAGATACCTATCAATCCATTGGCTTTGAAGCGTTTTTGAAAGCGCTCATCCATCAGTTGCACGCCATCGGTCATCCCTTCATCTTGGTGTTCGATGATTATCATGTCATCCGTAACAATCAAATTCATCATGTGCTTAGGACGATACTTGAACATATGCCGAGATTGATGCAGTTAGTCTTGATTACCAGAGAAGATCCTTCGCTTCCACTGGCAAAGCTCAGAGCAGGCAAGAGGCTTTTGGAGCTCAGAATTTCGCAGCTCAGATTCACAGAGGAAGAGGTAAAAACTTTTTTTTCACAGCAACTCAATCTAAACCTAGAGGAAGAACAGCTACAACACCTTTTCAAGCGTACAGAGGGTTGGATTGCGGGCTTACAGCTGACCGCTCTCTCGATGCAAGGCCTTGAAGACGTAAGTGGATTTATCGATGCATTTACAGGTAGTCATTACTATATTATGGACTATTTGATGGAGGAAGTGCTGGAGCATCAAGCCCCTGAAGTCAAAGATTTCCTCCTTAAAACTGCCTTGCTGGAGTTTTTTTCAGGTGAGCTTTGTGAAGCGGTTGTACAGCTTGAATCCGGTAATGGCAGGACAATCATTGAAAGACTTGTGAAGACCAATAGCTTCATCATCCCGATGGAGTCGTCCCACAAATGGTATCGGTATCATCATCTCTTTAGAGACCTTCTCAGACAACGACTTGAGCAACAGTCCGAGATAGATGTCGAAAAGCTGCATCATCGTGCAGGGTGTTGGTTTAAAATGGTGGGACATGAGCAAGAGGCTATTCACCACTTTCTAAAAGCGAATGCCTTTGAGGAAGCGGCGGCACTGATTGAGTGTAAATGGGCTGAAATGGACATTCAGCTCCAGGCTGCTTCTTGGCTCGATATGGCAAAGCGGTTGCCTATGTCTGTTCTTGAGAAAAGTCCAGTACTTGCCATGGGGTATGGATGGGCACTTCTCGATATGGGGAATGTGGTAGGTTGCAGCGAGTGGTTCGACAAAGCGCAGGCCTTGTATGATATGTGTCAATCAGAGGTATACCCAAAAGGCATTCTTATAAATGATACGCTTCAGTTTGAACTACTGCCAGCGACTATCGCATCGGCGCGTGGATATATTGCCGCGGCTACAGATGATATTGAAGGCGTTTTCAAGTATACTCGAGACGCACTCGCGCGGATTCCCAGTGATCAGTACCAAAAACGAGGCCTTGTGGCTATGTTGCTTGCAGTCGCACATTGGGGCATGAGTGAATTAAATGAGGCTGAAGCAGTCATTGCGCTGTCATTAGAGGACATAAGCAGGGCGGGGAATCCACTAGCCTACAATTCCATTTACATGGTGCTTGGAGAGCTTTATCTTCAGCAAGGGTGCCTGAACAAAGCAAGGGTTCTGTTTGATCAGACGATTTCAAGGGTAGTTCAGGAGAATCACCCAATTTTGCTTGCAAGTCTATATTTAGGTTTGGCCAAAACTGCTTTCTTGCGCGGTGAAAATAAACAAGCATACGCACTGCTTGAAGACAGTAAGGCCTACGGCCAGAAATATTCCTTAATGGACTGGAAATACAAGTATTATCTCATGCTTGCGAGGGTTTATTGCAGTGAAGGTTTCTTTGATTTAGCGCGGGATTGCCTCCGAGAGAGCAAAGAGCATTACTTTATGAATCCAATTCCGGATGACATTTCCATCAAAGACATGGAAATCATGATTGATATGGCAAAGGCACCTTATGCCGACTGCAAAAGTAATCTTATTAATAGACCACTGCTGTTGAAAAAGGAGCATGCCAATCAATCCCTCGTAGAGTCCTTAACGGTTAGAGAGTTAGAGGTACTGGCTTTAATCGCGTCAGGACTATCCAACCAAGAAATATGTGACACGCTTTTTTTAGCACTGAGTACAGTCAAGAGCTATAATCAAACAATATACGGAAAGCTACAAGTAAAACGGCGCACAGAGGCTGTAGTCAAAGCTAAAGAACTGGGCTTGGTATAGCTTTGATTCTCTAATATCTTAACCTCCATCTACTAAAGTAGGTGTGGATTTTCAATATACGTACCTACTTTAGTAGGTTTTAGAACCTCTTCGATTTTAGTATTCTTATAGCAAATAAGTAACTATAACGAGGAGGGTTTTTTATGAAATCACAAAATACACTACAAACCAATCTTAATAATCCAATACCTGGGCTATTGTCAAAACTTTGGGTGTTTCTCGGGCTCAACTACATTTTGTGCGATGTCTTAAGCAATATGGAGATGGCGGTTTTAAAGGGATTGTTCGAGGGCAATATAGCAGGAATTGAGATGACTCAAGGGTTTTTGCTCATTGCAGGAATTTCTCTTGAAATACCATTTTTAATGGTACTGTTATCCACTGTTTTGCCATATAAGGCCAATAGAATAACCAATATCGTAGCTTCGATTCTAATGATCGTGTACCAACTTGGGTCATTCATGGTTGGATCGGAAATAACGCTTCACTATATGTTTTTCTCTGGGGTGGAGATTCTCGGAAATGTGGTAATTTTAGTGCTTGCACTTCGTTGGAAGCAGTCGATTTAGGGGGTGTAGCATGGTATATGAGATTATCATTGGTGGGTATATTCATGGGGCTTGGTTTGAAGGACTTACAATTATAAAACAACCTGATTTCGCCACGAAGTTACGTGGGCATCTCATTGATCAATCGGCTTTATATGGAGTGCTTCGAACAATTAATGATTTGGGAGTTGAGCTGATTTCAGTCAATCGCATAGATGATGAGGAGTAAAATTATGAATTCAATTAGAAAAGCTACAATAATTGCAGGAGTATTATTTACAATTGGTACAATTGCTGGTAGATGATTCTAGATTTATTACATTGAATTGATGCGGAAAACAGGTCCTTTCTGTGTTGAAACTGAATTGGTCCTGTTTTTTTCTATCTTCTCTCACTTGACTTAAAGTTTAGGGTGCCATTACTTAATAAATTTTAAAATTTCTCCAACTTGGTAAGTAAGATTTCTGTAAACAAAAATAACGCTCATTAAGCGTCGATCGGTCAAATTTATCGTTTATTATTTATCATCTATTATTTGTCCTCTCCCATATCCAGGCAGTCGTTGTTCTTAAATGCTTAGAAAACTCATGACGAATTAAAAAACACCTCCAAGTTTTCACCATAGAGATGTTTTTATCGCTGTATATTCAAACTATAGACCTGTACCAATTGGTATAAGCCAACCCTTAGTACATCATCGACATCCGCAATTTATCCGCGACCATCGCCACAAACTCCGAATTGGTCGGTTTACCACGATCGACATTAATGGTGTAGCCAAAAAAACGATTCATAAAGTCAATGTTTCCACGATCCCAAGCTAACTCAATAGCATGACGAATGGCACGTTCGACACGACTGGGGGTGGTTTGATATTTCACAGCAATCATCGGGTAAAGCTCTTTGGTTACAGCTCCAAGGAGCGAAACATCTAGAACAACACTCACGATAGCATCCCGTAAATACTGGTACCCTTTAACATGCGCTGGTACCCCCATCTGATGGATCATGCGCGTCACTTCAACTTCGAGATTCTTCGAAGTCGGTGGCAAAACGCCATTAGAGTATTGTGAATTTGATAAATTTTTCACGTTATTGGCTACAGTTCCTTGCTGAACGCCATTATACGAATCTGGATAATCATCTTGCAATTGGCGGATTCTTTTACCTAAGGTGTCCAAATCAAAAGGTTTTAATATGTAGTAATTCGCTCCAAGGTTTACGGCACGTTGGGTCATTGATTCCTGTCCAAATGCAGTTAAAATGATAATCTTAGGTCTTAACGGTGAATTTTGAAGTTTTTCAAGAACACCTAAACCGTCAAGGTGAGGCATAATTATGTCTAAGAGCACAACATGAGGTTCTTCCCGAGAAATTAAATCTAGTGCCTCATTCCCATGATACGCAACCCCAACTAGGGTCATATCTTCTTGTCGTTCAATAAATTCTTTTACTATCTCGACAAATTCCCGGTTGTCATCTGCCAATAAGACTCGAATAGGTCTTTGCATTTCCCCGGTTCCTCCTCATTTATGACATGTTAGTTTTATTATTTCGACAATTGTTCCTTATACTCCTTCTTTTATAGGTTTAAAAATTCAAGTTTTATTGAAGAAAAAGCAGCTTTTTTTAAAAGACTGCTCTTTCTTCGAATTAGTTCTCTACTTTAAGCCGCTTTATTGTCTAGTAGTTGACTCTGATTGATCATGTTTTGGATAAACACACCGTATCCACGTTGACTATCATTAACAAAAACATGGGTCACAGCACCGATGATTTTACCATCTTGCACAATTGGACTTCCACTCATGCCCTGAATAATTCCACCCGTCACTTCTAGTAACCTTGGATCGGTCACTCTCACAATCATATTTTTACTATCCGTACGATTATGCATGACGCGATCAATATTCACCTCAAACTCCTCAATTTTTTCTCCTTTAAGGACAGTATATATCTTCGCTGGCCCAACTTTAACCTCGGATTCCCATCCCACTGGGATTGCTTCTTGAAAATAGGGGTTTACTACTTGTCCGCTCATTGTGCCAAAAATTCCGGTTATTGTATTCTTTTCAATGGTCCCCCGAAAGACTGAATTTTCTACAAAGGAACCGATTTTTTCACCAGGATGACCGCGTTTCCCTTTTTCAATGGCATAAATTGTAGACGCCATTACTTTTCCATTAAAGACTTCAATTCTCTGATTGGTATCGGCATCCGTGATTACATGCCCTAGTGCGCCATATTGTTTAGAAACAGGGTCTAAAAAAGAAAGGGTTCCAACCCCTGCGGCTTCATCCCGTACAAATAAACCCATCCGATACCTGGCTGTTTCCTCGCAAAAAATCGGTTTTATTGTTTTTTCTAAAATCTGGTCTTGATGTTTATAAAGTACATTGGCGTTTCCTTTTTGTTCCCCAGCCTGATGAACGGCATTTGAGACCTCCTGATCTGTACGGACCTCCTGATTATTAATTTTTAAGAGTATATCTCCTACTTCAATGCCTGCTTCCTTAGCAGGAAAGACCTTTTTTCCAGTTTTATCGATTACTGGCGCTTGCCCAACCACCATTACTCCTTTAGTCTGCAAAGTCACTCCAATGGATTGTCCACCCGGAATCAATTTCATAGGATTCATCACTTCAACTTCACCAGATCTTAAGGGAATAATCCCAAATAGCTTATAAGCTACTTCCAGCTTTTCCGTCCCTAGTGAATTTGACATCCCAGATGATACGGTAACAATTTGATTTAAAGACACTTTTTCTACTTTAATTAGTTTGGACCAAACACCATTTAATTGAATTCCTTCTTTACTGATGAGATAATGCTCAGGAAAATTCACTAACTGTCGAACATTGGGATTGAAACTCAGGAAGGTACAGAACAAGAGACTGACAAGTAATAAAACGCTCCTTTTTTTCACTCTCTTATCATCCTCCACTCTATTTCTCCCCATTAATTCTTCCCTTTTCCTCTTTCAGAGCGTTGAAAATAAGTTTAAGTGAATTCTATGTTAAATTATCCAAATTGACTGCGTTTCATCCTGTAAAATAGGTTCCAAATTATCTAAAACAATGGCAATTTAGACAGAAAAAAGACTGCATAATTCGATCTTGCAGTCTTTCAGCCTTCGGAAATTACATTAATTTATTTATTAATAATTACCATTTTTATCTATCTAAAACTCTCACTTCTAACCAGCCTTGATGGTTAGCTTATCGTTTGACAAGTTCACTTAACTATGTCCACCAGATCGCAGCCATAACTCCTGGGCATGTTTACGAGTAATTTCTATCTCACCGCCGCCTAGCATCCGAGCAAGCTCTTCAATCTGTTCCAATTCTGTTAATGGTTTGACCAATGTCCGTGTTCTTTCACCCTTGACTTCTTTCTCAATGCCATAATGAACATCGGCAAAGGCTGCCACTTGGGCGGCATGAGTAATACAAAAAACTTGTTTATTATGGGCAATTTTTGCTAACTTTTCGCCCACTTTATGGATTGTCCTGCCGCCAACCCCGCTGTCAACCTCATCGAAGATAAAGGTCCCTACCGACTCCACTTTCGATAACAAACTTTTCAAGGCCAGCATTAAGCGGGACATCTCTCCTCCAGAAGCGACTTTTGCTAACGGTTTAGGGGGCTCCCCGAGATTCGCTGAAAAATAAAACTCCACCAGCTCTGCTCCTCCGCTCGTTGGCTCTAGGTTCGGCACAAACCGAACTTCAAATCGACTTCTCTCTAAGCTTAGATCGGCGAGTTCAAGAGTTAACCCACTCTCGATGCGTTCAGCTATTTTAAGGCGTTTCTGGCTAAGTTGCTCAGAGATAGTTTTATAGGCCTGCAAGGTTGTTTGCTTTGCCTTATGGATAGTTTCAAATTGTTCCTGAATATTTGTGATTTGATCCAACTCATCCAGCATTTTTAGCCTTTTTTCCAGTATATCCGTTAAGCTTGCGCCGTACTTGCGAAGTCTATTTAACTGGATTAGCCTCTCTTCAATCTGATCGAGCCTGCCTGGCTCAGACTCGAAGTTGTCCTTATAGACCCTGACTTGGTCCGCCAAGTCTTCGACAGCATAATAGATGGATTCGACTTGATCTATTACATTAAACTCCTCATCCAGACGAGCCAGCTCTTGAAGGGCCTTACGCGCTTGACCTAACTGGTCAAACGCAGCGAGCTTACCGGACGATCCCTCATAAAGTGCAACGTAGGCTTCAGAGACCACATTCGTGATACGGTCCGCATTAGTTAAACGTTTCTTCTCTTGGGTGAGTTCTGCCTCTTCCCCCGGAAGTGGGTTAATAAGATCGATTTCCTCAATTTGATAACGAAGAATTTCCTCTCTCTTTTGACGCTCTTCTTCAGAAATAGATAACTCTCGTTCTTTGCGGATAATTGCCTGATAAGCTTTCGCGGCATCATGAACTAAGAGAACCTCGTCATCAAGGCCTCCTAGAGCATCTAATAAGTCCCGATGGGTTTCTGGGCGGAAGAGTGACAAATGGTCAATTTGGCCGTGAATATCCACCAGCCCTTCACAGAGTGAACGATAGAGAGTCAGCGGGATCGTCCGACCTTGAAGTCGACAGATGTTTTTTCCTGAGACGTTCATTTCACGATAAAGAAATAATTGCCCTTCTTCTACAGGGTAACCTGCTAATTCAAGTTTCGCTGAAGATTCTGGAGTCAGCTCTTCGAAGACCCCCTCCACCCGTGCCTGTGCTTCCCCATGTCGGATGTGATCTGTACTGGCTCGTCCACCTAAGAGCACCCCGAGGGCATCAATTAGCATTGACTTTCCTGCGCCAGTCTCTCCCGTGAAAACCGTTAACCCTTGGCCGAACTTCATACGCACTGCTTCCATCAGGCCGAAATTCTCAACGTTCAACTCAGCTAGCATAAATGACCCTCCTATCCAAGCAAGGTGGCAATCCGTTCTAAGACCACTGCAACAGCTTCTTTTGGTTTGATAACCAAAAGGATCGTATCGTCTCCTGCGACTGTGCCGATCACTTCTTCCCAATTGCTATTGTCCATGACGGCGGCTAAGGCATGGGCATTTCCTGGAATCGTTCGAATCACGATGATGCTTTCTGTGTCATTAATCGATACAACAGTTTCTCGAAGGACACGCTTCAGGCGATCTTGTAGGTTAGTGGGGTGAACTTCGTTTGGAACAGCATAGCGGTAATCGTCTCCTGCACTCGGGACCTTGATGAGACCCATTTCCTTAATATCCCGAGAGACGGTTGCCTGCGTGACATTAAAGCCTGACAGGTGTAATCTTTCGGCAAGGTCTTCCTGGGTACGAATGATCTCCTTGGTAATAATTTCTTGGACTTTCATTTGACGTCGAGCTTTCATACACTGCCTCCTTTACGCGAGGCTCGATGCTCGATGCACGATGCTCGAATATCAAACCTCATCAATCTTGTATAATCGTTTCCATTTCGCACTTCGCACCTCGTGCCTCGCATATGATTCGTGCCTCGAGCATCGCACCTCGTGCCTCGCTATTCATGCCAACGATCCCTCAACTTCTCTCGCACCACTTGGGAAAAGCTTCGACTCCCTAAACGAATTAGTTTAGCCTTTATCGGAGCACTTTTTATAGTGACTGTTTCTCCGGAACGAATCCTGACGCTCTGTCGCCCATCGAAGGTCACTGAGCATTGCTCCCCACTGACTAAAAATATTTCTAGTTCTTCCAAATCCGAGACAACCACCGGACGTGCCGACAGGGAATGAGCGGCCAAAGGGGTCAGGATCATAGCTTTAACATTTGGACTAACAATCGGACCGCCTGCCGATAGAGAGTAGGCCGTAGACCCGGTTGGCGTCGAAACGATCAACCCGTCGGCCGGATAGCTAATGGTGGGCTCCCCCGACAAATTCGCTTGCAGCGTAATCACTGAGTCTGAGCTTTCTCTCGAAAAGACAACATCATTTAAGACGAGATGAGTTAGCTCGGGCGCATCAGCCCGTTTTATAACGGCACTTAACATCAAACGCTCCTGAATGATATAGTCCTCGCGCAGGACCTTTTCTAAGGCGACAAAAACTTCTTCTCGCTCAATTTCACATAAAAACCCCAATCGTCCAAGATTAACTCCTAAGACGGGGATGCCAAACGATGCCCCTTCACGAGCAGCTTGAAGAAGCGTTCCATCTCCACCTAAAGATATAAGAAATTTTGCTCTGCGTTCAACAATCTCGTTCCACTCTGTTAAAACCTCCCATCCGCGGGCTTCAAACCAAGGTCTGATGAGGAGGCTAAGCGGCTGGACTTCCGGTTTACTCGTGTTGAGCCATAAACCAACGACTTTATTCATTCGTTAATCCGTCTCTTTCTGGGCATTTTGAACTACGAGTTCCAGCTCGAAATGCCAATCTATTCCTGAGCCCTTTTCTAACCCTAGCCAAGCAAGGTATTCAATATTTCCTTCCGGGCCACGTATCGGGGAATAATCCAAACCAAGAACCTGAAAGCCAAGTTGTTCTGCATGGCTGAGAACATGCTCTAAAACTTGTTTATGAACCGATTTATCTCTAACGACGCCTTTTTTTCCCACATGTTCCCGTCCGGCTTCGAACTGCGGCTTAATCAAAGACAACACCTGTCCGTCTTCTTTAAGAATGGTAAGCATAGCTGGGAATATCTTCGTAATTGAAATGAAGGCGACATCAGAAACAATCCAATCCACCTGCTCAGGCAGAGAATCTTTATTTAAATAGCGAGCATTCACCCGTTCCATTGAGATTACACGGGGATCCGTACGGAGTTTCCAATCCAACTGTCCATACCCGACATCCACAGCATAAACTCGTTGTGCGCCGTTTTGTAAGGCGCAATCAGTAAAGCCGCCGGTCGAGGCCCCTATATCTGCGACCACTTTATCCTGAAACGAGAGTAAAAATGCTTCAACCGCTTTAGCTAGTTTTAGTCCTCCTCGAGAAACAAACGGCAGTGCTTCTCCTTTCAGCTCGATC
This sequence comes from uncultured Desulfosporosinus sp., assembly GCA_927405585.1. Lineage (GTDB taxonomy): Bacteria > Bacillota > Desulfitobacteriia > Desulfitobacteriales > Desulfitobacteriaceae > Desulfosporosinus. Next base: position 23,276 of record CAKMJS010000007.1, on the reverse strand, counting down.
AAAACGTCTTCTGGTAATTCCGTACCTGGCTTGTCCACGCGTTGTCCAGACACAAACACCATCCCCGCCATGACCATTGCTTTGGCCTTTTCACGACTTGTTGCTAACCCGTTGTTCACGATTAGTACATCAATGCGTTCTTTCCCTTTACCCACAATATCGCTTCCATCCCTTCCTGTTGCCCATGAGCCGTCCTGAACTAGGATCCAGCGACGCGTCGAAACAAGCCCAAGCGTTCTGCTGCTTGAACGATCCCCTTAACCGATAAGCCATGAGCGGTATGAAGTTGGGAAATGGGTCCCTGATCTACGAAACCATCATACCCGATGCGTTCAAGCGCTACCCCTTCAAGTCCTTCCTCTTCCAGAAGTTCTAAAACAGCGCTTCCCATACCGCCTTTGAGAGTATGGTCTTCGATCGTGATCATTTTTTTGCTTAGACGAGCATAGTGTAACAGAAGTTCGCGATCGAGCGGGTTAATATAACGCAAATTAATCACCGCAGCCTCTACACCACGATAACGTAATTCCTTAGCCGCCATAAGACAGGTATTAACCATGGGGCCAATCCCAATCAAGGTCACATCTCTACCTTCGAGTAAAACCTCGGCTTTGCCGATTGGGATTTCTTCTAGCGGTTCATCCATAGTCACACCCTGCCCCACTGATCTAGGGTAACGCAACGCCACTGGCCCGTTATGTTGCAGAGCTGTATAGAGCATATGCCGTAATTCGTTTTCATCCTTGGGGGCCATAAAGATCAGATTCGGAATAATCCTAAAGATGGAAATGTCAAAGACGCCGTGATGCGTTGGTCCGTCATCCCCCACCACTCCCGCACGGTCTATTGCTAAGACAACATTGGCCTGCTGTAAACAGACATCGTGTAGCACTTGGTCATAGGCCCGTTGATAAAACGTTGAGTAGATGGCGACAACCGGTTTCAGCCCCCCAAAGGCTAACCCCGCTGCAAAGGTTACGGCATGTTGTTCAGCAATTCCGACATCATAAAAGCGCTCGGGATATTGACGGGCAAACTCGCTAAGCCCTGTTCCGCCAGGCATAGCGGCACTGATTGCTACCACCTTAGGATCTGCCTTGGCGAGAGAACAAAGTGTATCTCCAAAAACCGCCGTATAGGTCGGCGGAGCTGATTTCTTGATAATTGTGCCTGTCTCTGCATCAAACGGTCCAACCCCATGGAAGATGTCTGGGTTGTCCTCAGCTGGTTTATACCCTTTCCCTTTACGTGTCACGACATGGACCAGTACGGGTCCCTTTTTGGCTTTCGCCTGGTTTAGAAGCTGCTCAACTAAGGCTTGATCATGTCCATCAATCGGCCCCAAATATGTGAAACCTAGTTCCTCAAAAATCAGCCCCGGAACCAGTAGGTATTTTAAACTATCTTTTGCTTTGGCAACCGCTTTAGCAACCTGTTTTCCAATGATCGGAATACGTTTTAATAAGTACTCAATATCCTCTTTTCGTTTATCATAGCGTGGGTCGGCTCTCAATCGATTAAGGTAGGAGGACATCGCCCCTACATTCGGAGAAATAGACATTTCGTTATCATTGAGCACCACTATCATATTGGTTTTAGTATGTCCAGCATGGTTTAATGCCTCATAGGCCATACCACCTGTCATTGCCCCATCTCCAATCACCGCCACCACATTGTGTCCCTCTTTCAGAACATCACGTGCTTTGGCAAAGCCAACGGCAGCGGAAATGGACGTACTAGAATGACCTGTTTCAAAACAATCACAGGCGCTTTCTGCCCGTTTCGGAAAGCCGGACAGTCCCTGAAATTGACGAATCGTCTTAAACTGATTCAATCGACCGGTTAAGAGTTTATGAACATAGGTCTGATGACCGACATCCCAGACTATCTTGTCACAAGGACAATCAAAGGTCCGGTGTAATGCTAAAGTGAGTTCTACAACTCCGAGGTTTGGAGCCAAATGTCCACCATTCTTGGAGACCACGTCTATCATTTCTTGTCGAATCTCTTGCGCTAGTATGATAAGTTCGTCTGTATCTAATTTATGCAAGTCTTGCGGCGCATGGATACTTTCGAGCAGCCCCATCCTTCTTGCCCCCTTGTTTTTAGCGATGCACGATGCACGAAGCGCGAGGTTCGAATGTCGAGCCTCGAGCCTCGTGCATCGCATTATAGCAGAAGCCCTACAATGATTCCTACAATTGCACCCCCAAAGACCTCAAACGGGGTATGCCCAATCAGCTCCTTCAATCGATCTTGATCAAAATGAAGGCTGGGATGCAATCGATCAACCAACCGATTAAGGACTTCTGCCTGTTTCCCCGCCGCTCGCCGAACGCCTGCTGCGTCATATAGCACAATCATTCCAAAAACGGCGGATACAGCAAAAATCGGAGAATCCCATCCATAATATTTCCCAATTCCCAAAGTCAAAGCACTCACGGTTGCAGAATGGGAACTTGGAAAACCACCTGAGCTTAAAATGAGTTGTAGATTCATTTTCCTTAATAATATTCCACTCACAATGACTTTAAGGATTTGGGCGATCGCCCATGCTGTCACTGCAGATATTAAAATGGCATTATACGCTATTCCAGGGATAATCGGCATGATAACGACCTCTTTTCAATGCTGGCGTTGTTCTATAAAGTATGCTAGCTCACTTAAAAAGGTTGCGTCTTCATTGAATGGTTCCAAAGCTGATTGTGCTTTTTGAATTTGGGCCTTCAATTGTTGCTCTGCTCCCTCAAGTCCCAGCAAAGAAACGTAGGTCGCTTTACCCTGACGAAGATCGCTCCCAGCGGGCTTACCGAGTATTTCACTGTTTCCAACGACATCTAGGATATCGTCTTTAATTTGAAACGCCAATCCCAAAGCTTGGGCATAGTCGGACAGCGCCTTAATCTGCAGCTCTGTTCCTCCTGCTAAAATTCCTCCAAGTCGAGCAGAAACCGTCAGCAAGGCCCCAGTTTTCCCCTTATGAATCGCTTCTATTTCGCTTAAATTCAGGGTTTTTCCTTCTCCGGCCACATCCGCTACCTGCCCTCCAACCATACCATCTTTTCCGGCAGCGATAGCCACTTCACGAATTATTCGCAGCTGTTTCTCAGGCTGTCCAACAGCTGGATCGGCAAGCAGTTCGAAGGCATACGTCAATAGCGCATCTCCTGCCAAAATGGCATTAGCCTCTCCATACACCTTATGATTTGATAATCTTCCCCTTCGATAGTCGTCGTTATCCATCGCTGGTAAATCATCATGAATTAGAGAATATGTATGAATAAGCTCTAACGAAACCGCAGCAGATAGGATCGCCTGGGGATCTCCTCCCACTGCTTCTGCTGAAGCCAGCGCCAAAACTGGACGAATACGCTTTCCTCCCCCGATTAGGGAATAATACATACTCTGATTTAAGAGCTCTTTGTCCCAAGGCAATTGCGCGAGGAACTGCTCGATCATGCTGATATATCGTTGAAAGGTTTCCTTGAACACGTTCGACGCTCATCCTTCCATTTCAAAACTAGCAGGTTTTACCTGCAACTGTCCATCCGGATCTTCGAGTAGTAGCTCCATTTGCTTTTCTGCTTGATTTAGCACGCTAGAACAGTACTGTACAAGACCCACACCTTCCTTGAATAAACTTAAAGCCTTTTCCAAAGGAAGATCTTTTTGCTCCAATGTTTTAACAATCGTTTCTAAATGTTGCAGACCCGTTTCCAGTGAAACCGTTTCGTCTTCTTGTTCCGTTTGGTCTTGTTCCTCAAAGCTAACCGGCAATTCTTCAAGCTCCGTAATTTCTACAAAGAGGTCGTTCGTCCACGTTTCCTTGCTCATGGATTAATCTCCTTCTCTAATACTTGACAACGCAACGTGCCTTCTCCTAAACGAATCCGAATCTGTTCCTGCAGGGTCACTTGGCTTGCTGAGCGCAGAAGGGTTCCTTCTGCATCGTAAGTCAATGAGTATCCCCGACCCAGAATGGCCAAAGGACTCAGTAAATCCAGTTTAGCAGTCAACAGATTCAGTATACCATTTTTATCCGTCAGAAATCTAGTCATGCTCTCCTGAAGGCGCATTTGGAGGGTATCTAACCGCTGACGACTCTGATCGATACGCCAGAAAGGATCTTTGAGTGGCCCCTTGTTGGCAATCCCGGCCAGCATTTGGCGTTTCCGTTCGATAAGCAAGCCCATCCCTCCTTGCAACCGAACACTCATTTGAGCCACATGAAACTGTAAATCCTGTAAAATAGGTACAGCGAGTTCAGCCGCCGCTGAGGGGGTTGGCGCTCTCAAATCCGCGACGTAATCTGAGATGGTCACGTCTGTTTCATGACCCACAGCTGAGATGATCGGTATGGAGGACGCAGCAATAGCACGAGCAACGACTTCAGTGTTAAAGGCCCATAGCTCTTCGAGAGACCCACCACCGCGGCCAATGATAATCACATCGACTGCTCCATAGCGGTTAAGCCGTGCGATTGCCTGAGCTATTTCACGTGGGGCGGCTTCCCCTTGGACTGCTGAAGGCGCCAAGATCCAGGACATCTTTGGATGCCGTCGACTCATAACGTTAAGTATATCCCGAATCGCAGCTCCCGTCGGACTTGTCACAATCCCTATCCGCCTAGGAAAACGGGGGATCTCCTTTTTTTCTAAGGGATCAAATAACCCTTCCTCAGCCAATTTCTTTTTCAGTTGTTCAAAAGCCAAATACAGCTGACCAAGTCCACTCGGTTCCATCTCTTCGGCGTAAAACTGAATCGTTCCCTCCCGCTCGTAGATGCGGATATTTCCCCGAATTATGACCTTCAACCCATCGGTTGGAACAAATCGCACGCGTTCGGACCGACTTTTAAACATAACCCCTTTGAGACTAGAGGACTCGTCCTTCAAGGTAAAATACCAGTGTCCGGAGGCTCGGTGGTTTTTAAAATTAGAAAGTTCACCACTGATCCAGCAATTTTGTAAATCCACTCTGTCCTGCAGGACTTGAGCGATTTGGCCCACAAGCTGTGATACAGTCCATATTTTGGGCATAAACTTCACCTCTTTATCGATGCGCGAGGTACGAGGTACGAGATACGATATTTGAATATCGAGTATCGAGTATCCATTTTCGTACATATAGCGCCTAGACAAGTATAACAAAAACCTAGAATGAAGTAAAAAACTCCATCCTAGGTTTCTTCATAATTACCTATAAATAACCGCTACTCTACTCATTCGCGCTTCGCGCTCACATTCTGCTTTGAACAATCGCCACAGTCTCAGCACAAAGGACAGCCGCTTGTTCGAATAATCGGGTGCGTTCGGCTAAGACCTTTTCTTTATAGCTCTCATCTTTAATGCCAGGAAGGTTAATGTCAACACTCAGCATGGCTGATTTCAGCGCACTTTCCGCTAAATAGGCCGCGACGCCGACATCACTAATCGCACCTTTGTTGCCAATGGGTGCCAGTTCCTTGGCTAATTGTATGATTTTAAAACAATTTTGAGAAATCCCCAGCGGAGTATCCGTCGCTGAGACTAAAACCTCTTGCATTTTCTCAGTCCGCACGGCTTTTTCTTCGTCAGTGCTTTTCGGTAATTTTAAAACGGCCATGAAATTGGAGAACTCAGCGATATCCTGACTAAGTCCAGTCTTTAATAAGGTGAGCACCATATCAGCCTGCGATAAAATCTCCTTCACTTGTGGTTCTACTTCTTTATATTTCTCCTTGCCGATCGTGAGATTAGCAACCATACACGTCATCGATGCAGCCAGTGCTCCAACATAAGCAGAAACACTACCCCCGCCTGGTGTCGGTGAAGAGCTGGAAGACACCGTTAAGAATTCTTCTGTAGTCCATCCCCAAACATTATTTAAATCCATTAGCGTGCCCCTCCTTGCAAAACGATCCCTTTAAGAACGTTACGCATCAGCAAGGCAGTCGTCAACGATCCGACTCCACCCGGCACAGGAGAAATCAAAGAAGCTACTTCTTGGACGCCATCAAAATCCACATCTCCACAAATTCCACCTGGAATTTCGTTGATACCCGCATCCACGACAATCGCACCCGGTCTAACCATATCTTTTTTAATCATCTTAGCCCGCCCTACGGCTGCAACTAAGATATCGGCTTGGCGAGTGAAGGACCCTAAATCGGGGGTTTTTGAGTGACAAATGGTCACCGTGGCATTGTACTTCAAAATCATAAAGACTAGAGGTTTACCCACGGTTTCTCCTCGGCCTACTAAGACGACGTGTTTTCCAGCAATCTCAACACCGGAGCGCAGAAGTAATTCAATACAACTTTCTGGAGTGGCTGGGAAAAGACCCTCTTCGCCGCTTAAAATATACCCCCGATTAATGGGATGTCCTCCATCGACATCCTTATCCGGACGCACAGCCGACGTGACAATATTTTTGGAAATTCCCTTTGGAAGGGGAAGTTCAATCATAATTCCATGAACGTCATTATCATTGTTTAAAAGGTCAATTTGCTTTAAAATATCTGCTTCTGGTGTAGCGGCAGGCATCGTAAAGAGTTCAAAGGCCATGCCCATACCCTCAGCAACTTTTTGCTTTGACCGTGCATATACCACGGAAGCTGGGTCATCTCCAACTAAAATAACCGCTAGTTTGGGCTGTACCCCTTTTTCTTTCCACTTTGCAATTTCCTCACGTACTTCTTCCTTGAGAATCTTTGCCACTGCTTTACCATCTAATAACTGAGCCAATCGACACACTCCTTTCAATAGTTATGTATAGTTTTTGGGTATACTCCTGTATTATCCACTCTCAAGACACCCACTTTATGAAGTGGGTGTCTCTAAGGTTCTGATTTAGCTTAACCAATTTACTTAGTTTTAAGATAGGCATCGATGCCCGCAGCGGCTTGTTTACCCGCTCCCATCGCCAAGATAACGGTAGCAGCACCGGTCACAATGTCCCCACCCGCAAAAACACCTGGCTTCGAAGTCAAGAGTGTTTGCTCGTTTACAACAATGTTTCCCCATTTGTTTAATTCCAATCCTGGAGTTGACGTTGTCACCAATGGATTCGGACCTTGGCCAATCGCCACGACCACGGTATCCATCGGAATCTCGAATTCTGATCCTTTAATAGCGATCGGTGAACGTCGTCCGGAAGCGTCCGGCTCTCCAAGTTCATAGCGCAAACATGTTAAGCTTTTAACCCATCCACGCTCATCCCCTTGGATGGCAACAGGATTGGTTAAGAGACGGAATTGTATCCCCTCTTCTTCCGCATGCTCGAGCTCTTCATGCCTTGCTGGCATCTCAGCGCGAGAGCGACGATAGACAATGTAAACATTTTCCGCACCCAAACGCAAGGCGGTGCGCGCGGAATCCATAGCGACATTTCCTGCTCCGAGCACTGCAACATTTTTGCCGACTTTGACTGGAGTTGCATAGTCAGGGAACTTGTAACCCTTCATCAAATTCGTACGGGTTAAAAATTCGTTCGCGGAATAGACTCCATTCAGATTTTCTCCAGGGATATTCATAAAGTACGGAAGTCCAGCTCCTGTACCAATGAACACAGCGTCGTATCCGTTTTCCATCAGTTCATCGACCGATGTGATTTTGCCAACTACTTGGTTCGTGAGAATTTCAACCCCCATTTTCTTAAGGTTTGAAATTTCCGTCTGAACAATTTCCTTCGGTAAACGGAACTGAGGAATCCCGTACATCAAAACGCCCCCGGCAACGTGCAGCGCTTCAAGGATCGTCACAGCATGTCCGGCTTTCGCCAAATCTCCAGCGCACGCCAATCCGGCAGGCCCAGCTCCGATGATGGCTACTCGTTTACCAGTTGGTTCTACTGTCTCAATCTTTGCTTCATTCGACTTCATGCCAAAGTCGGCTGCAAAACGCTCTAAACGGCCAATGGCTACAGACTCGCCTTTGATGCCGAGGATACATTTGCTTTCGCATTGAACCTCTTGAGGGCAAACACGACCACAAACCGCAGGTAAGGAATTCTTAATTTTGAGGACTCTAGCAGACTCCTCAAACTCTCCTTCAGCAATCTTTTTAATAAAATCAGGAATGAGAACTTCGACAGGACATCCCTGAATGCACAAAGGCTTCTTACACTGTAAACACCGCTTTGCTTCTTGCATAGCCGTTTCCTGTGTGTACCCTAGGGCTACTTCTTCGAAGTTATGTGCCCTAACTAGAGGATCTTGGCAGGGCATGTCTTGACGAGGTATTTTAACTTTCTTTGCCTTTTCAACGATCTCTGCCATTAATGATGCCCTCCTTCGTGGTCACATTCCAGACGTGCTTTTGCCCGATTCTCTTCGTCTTTAAAAAACGCTAAGCGCTTCATAGCTAAATCAAAATCAACTAGATGGCCATCGAATTCCGGTCCATCGACACAAGCAAATTTGGTTTCATTGCCCACACTAATTCGACAAGCACCACACATTCCTGTTCCGTCAACCATAATTGGGTTCATGCTGACAATCGTTTTAATTCCCAAGGGACGTGTGTAATCCACAACTGCTTTCATCATGACCATGGGACCAATTGCCCAAATCACCTTAACTTGATGTCCTTGGGCTATGACATGAGCAAGTCCGTCGGTCACGAACCCTTTAACGCCCTGGCTACCATCATTCGTGGCAATAACCACTTCGTTACTCACGGCTCGCATCTCGTCTTCTAAAATCATAAGATCCGCACTCCGAGAACCTAATACGGAAATCACATGATTGCCTGCCTCTTTTAAAGCCCGTGCGATCGGATAAATGGGAGCAATTCCTAGACCCCCTCCGATACAAACAACGGTACCGTGATTTTCAATTTCTGAAGCAACCCCTAACGGTCCCACAAAATCTTGAAATTTGTCCCCTTCATTCATCGCCGTGATCAGAGCTGAAGAATAACCAACATCTTGCACAACAATAGTGATAGTACCTTTTTCTCGGTCAAAATCCATGACAGTAAGCGGTATGCGCTCACCCATCTCGTCGACACGCACGATAACAAATTGGCCTGGCTCTACTTTGGCTGCCACAGCCGGTGCGTCAACTTCTAGCAAGGCAATGGCCGGTGCCAATAGTCTTTTTTTAACAACGCGGTACATTTTACTCCTCCTCAATGTCTAGATGATTTTTCTCATATATTCCAACTATTCGAGATGTTTATGTGTTTTTCCTTCAAATCTATAACATTATTTCTATTAATTTATAAGATTTAGTTATTAGATTTTTTTAATTAGATTCATATAATCAAGTTTCTTACCCCCAACGGGCATTCAAAACCTTCGTATTTCGATTTTCTTGTATGAATTATACGAATATTTACAATATTCTAACTTAATTTAATGATTCTCTCAATACTTCAGAACTTTAAGTTAAGTAAAGCAAAAAGTCCAAAAACAATTACTTGCTTAGGACCCTTTTTGTTCTACTTTAGAAACACTAGCGACGACTCGATCCAGAATTCCATTCACAAACTTTGCTGATTCCTCGCCTCCAAATCGCTTCGCTAACTCAATCGCTTCATTGAGGCTCACCCGTCCAGGAATATCCGGACAGAAAAGAATCTCATACGTAGCTAAACGCATCACATTCCGATCCACGTTCGCCATACGGCTAAGAGTCCAGTCCTGAGCATATGAAGCGATCATTTTATCGATTTCTTCCTGATGGGCTATCGTTCCGTCAACCAGTCCCTGGGCAAAAGATTTACTGGCCTCGGGAACAACAAATTCTGTTGCCCAACGCTCTACAATCTCAGCAATTACCAACGGTTCTTTCGTCAGGTCTCTTTGAAAAAGCACTTGTAAGGCAGTTTCACGGGCTAATCTTCGACTCAAGGAAATTCCTCCTAGTACTTCTCATAATTTTTGCATTGCTCTATTATTTCGAGCTGGTAGACACCAACCGAATTGTGAGACTTCCACTCTAGATGTGGGAGGTGTGCTCCGCCTCGAGACTCTACTCTAGTTGAACGAGTTTACTGGACGCGTAAGGAACGAGCTTTCTCTAGACGCTGCACCAGCACTTTCACTTCTGTCACGATAATTCCTGTATAAAGTTCGACATCAGCCTTGACCTTCGCTTGAAGTTCTTCGGATGTTTGTGGGATGAGTTCATTCTCCCCGAATTGGCAGGAGAGCATAATCTGAAGCCCCCTTTCCTGTACTCTCAGGTCCGATCGCACCTGCAAAACACCCGGCAACGCCGTTGCGCTTCGCGCGATAATCTCCCGTAACGCATCCTGAGAAATCCGTACATTTCCGCCTTTTGAAGATGTCACAAACGAACGCTCCGTCCTTTCGCGTGGCCGTATAAACAAAAGCAAGCCCAATAAGAGCAAAACAGCAGCCACAACCGTACTTTCCCATGGGTTTGCTTTTAACCACCCAAGACCTTCAGTGAGCAGACCATAAGGTAGCCACCAGCCTGTGGCCATCGCCAATATCCAAAGAGCCCCTAGGATTAGAGTAAGTCCTAAAGCATAAGCCAACATTTGTCGTCCCCCTTTCAGAAACCCCCCCTGGCATATCCAGGGGGGGTCTACCTTAGGCACATTCCAGAAAATAACTACTCAGCATGCCAGTTTATCCAATCGTGAGACTCCCACTTCTACAAGTGAGAGTAGTACCCCCAATAGTGACTTGTCTTTTCGTTCATTTGCCTTACTTCAGACGAAAGTCTTCTTCTTTGATTTTGGGTTCTAGTATCTGTTTAAAATTAACCCCTTGTACATGAACATTTGCTTCTACGACCTTGAGCCCAGTCATGCTTTCAATGGCTTCTTTCACCGCTCCCTGTACGCCTAAAGCGACCTCAGGAATTGATACACCAAACTCCACGACGATAAACAGATCCACAGCAACCTCATGTTCACCAACTTCCACCTTGACCCCTTTGGATAGGTTTTTATTTCTCCCTAACATGTGTGCTAGATCTCCCACAAGACCCCCGCTCATGCCAACTACTCCTGCAACTTCAGAAGCAGCAATGCCTGCTATGACTTCTACTACTTCGTCAGCAATTCGAATAGCACCGAGGGAATTATCAATCCCCAAGCTTTCCATGTTGTCCCCCCTAATAGATGTTCGAGGCTCGATGTTCGAGGCTCGAATATCGCACATTTAACCCTTAGATAACTGAACAAAACTATAGATCAAGTTAAACACTCTAACTGTAACAAGTTTCCTTTATCCGATATTTACTTTGTTATTATACCAAATAAAGGCTGATCTGGCAAAGACAAAAATGCGATGTCCGAAGTCCGAATCTCGTGCATCGTGCATCGTACATCGTACATCGTGCATCGCAAGACTATTCCCCTAAAATACGGCGCTGAATAAAATTCGTGTAAACTTCTCCACGACGGTAGAAGGCATTATCCAACACTTTCAAATGAAATGGGATCGTTGTATGAATCCCTTCGATGACATATTCTTCAAGGGCACGTTTCATACGTGCTATGGCCTCTTGCCTTGTGGCACCCCAAACGATTAATTTTCCCACCATCGAATCATAGTAGGGTGGAACGGTATACCCCTGATAGACTGCACTGTCAACCCGTACTCCTGGCCCACCAGGAACGTGATAGACTTTGATCATCCCAGGTGATGGCATGAAGTTCTTATCTGGATCTTCTGCATTGATTCGGCACTCAATTGCCCACCCTCGAAGTTGAACATCCTCTTGAGTAAACCCTAGCTGTTCACCATAGGCTAAACGAATCTGTTCCTTAACCAAATCAAGCCCCGTTACCAGCTCAGTCACCGAATGCTCAACCTGAATCCGCGTGTTCATTTCTATGAAATAAAATTTTCCGTGACGATCCAATAAAAACTCGATCGTCCCTGCGTTTGAATAATTGACTGCCTTCGCCGCTTTGACTGCCTCTGCACCCATTTCAGCTCTTAATTCTGAGGTTAATGCACTTGAAGGAGATTCTTCTAAGAGTTTTTGATGCCGGCGTTGCAAGGAGCAGTCCCGTTCTCCCAAATGGACGACATTACCATGTTTATCCGCTAAGATCTGAAACTCTATATGTCGTGGTTCTTCAACGTATTTCTCTAGGTACACCTCAGAGTTGCCAAAGGACGCTTGAGCTTCGTTTTGGGCTGCTTGGATGGATTTGCTCAATTCTTTGGAGTTTTGGGCAACCCGCATTCCTTTTCCACCACCACCGGCTGAAGCTTTAATCAAAACGGGATACCCGATTTCTTTCGCCACCGTCGCAGCCGTTTTTTCATCTTTGATTATGTCTTTGGAACCAGGAACTACAGGCACTCCGCACTCAATCATAGTTTTCCGTGCTGTGGCTTTATCTCCCATAGTTTCAATGACTTTTGGAGATGGCCCGATAAAAGCGATATCACATGATTCACATATCTCTGCAAAGCGGGCATTTTCTGATAAGAACCCGTATCCCGGATGAATTGCATCAACACCTGTTAATTCTGCTGCACTGATGATGTTGGGGATATTTAGATAACTTTTAGCACTTGCCACGGGGCCAATGCAAATTGCTTCGTCCGCTGCCTTGACGTGCAAAGCTTCTCGATCTCCCTCCGAAAAAACAGCGACCGTCTCAATCTCAAGCTCGCGACAGGCCCGAATGACGCGCAAAGCAATCTCACCGCGATTCGCGATCAGTATTTTTTTAAACATGCGATTTCTCCTTATTTTTCAATGATGAACAGCGGTTGGCCATACTCGACAGGTTGCCCGTTTTCAACAAGAATTTGAATAACCTTGCCTTCAATTTCTGACTCAATCTCATTCATCAATTTCATGGCTTCGACGATACATACAGGCTGCCCCACTTCAACCTGCTGACCTATTTTAACATAGGCAGGTGCCTCTGGAGACTGTGAGCTATAAAACGTTCCTACCATGGGAGAAGTAATCATCTCCGTGTTCGCTAAAGCAACTGGTTCCGGCGCTTTGATGGCCGCTTCAGTACTGGCTGAGGGATGAGCTGGCAATGGAGTAACAACGCGCTCTAGCCCTTCTTGACGTCCTGTAGCAAGCACAGGCACGCCTGCAAACCCACTTTGGCCTTTACGAATGGATATTTTCATTCCATCGCTTTCAAGATTCAATTCACTAATTTCAGTTTCATCTATCATCTTAATAAGTTCTTTAATTTCCTGTAAATTCAATTTTGAATCCTCCTTAGACAACAAGGTTGTCCGTGTTTCTTTCGTTTGATTTGTATCTTTCGTTTCATTTGTAGTTTTGGTCTCTTTCGTCTCTTTGGCTAGGATTTCCTCTTTGGATATGACGCCACTTTGTCTCTCCTCAAAAAACTTCTTGGCAACTTGAGGGAATATAGCATAACTGATCACATCTTCTGGGGAACGTGCCAATCCATCACTCTCTCGTAGTGCCTTGGCTAGACCAGGTTCCAGTATATCGGCTGGTCGAACGGTCAGTGGTTCCTCATCGCCAATGATTTTTTTCTGAATTTCAAGGTCTATAGGGGCTGGGGGACGACCATATTGACCACGCACATAGCCCTTGACTTCACCCGGTACTAATTTATATCTTACCCCTGTCAGCACGTTTAATACAGCTTGCGTGCCGACAATTTGACTTGTGGGTGTGACCAACGGTGGATAGCCCAATTCCGCTCGAACCTTAGGAATCTCCTCCAACACATCATGAATCCGTTCTAAGGCCCCTTGTTCTTCTAGTTGAGATACAAGGTTTGAGATCATCCCACCTGGAACCTGATGCTCAAACACCCTCATATCCGAGATACGAGTGATACCCCGTTCAAAGCCTCGACTTTTACGCAAGGCTTCAAAATACTTCGCAATACGGAACAACTGACGCAGATTTAATCCCGTGTCATAGCCAGTGTCTTGTAAGGCCCGCACGACAGTTTCAACCGGTGGTTGACTTGCACCAAAAGCGAGTGGAACACTGGCAGTATCTAGCACATCAGCCCCTGCTTCAACTGCCTTTAAATACGCTGGTACGGCAATACCGCCAATATAATGGCTATGCAAATGGATCATGATTCCTAACTCTTTTTTCAATAGCGAAACTAATTCGTAAGCCTTGAACGGAGTTAGTAATCCGGCCATATCTTTTATACAGAGAGAATCTGCCCCAAGTTCTGCTAGCGACGTGGCCGTCTCTAAGTAATGTTTTATCGTATGGACAGGGCTTATGGTATAGACAACCGATGCCTGAACATGAGCACCAGCTTTTTTTGCTGCTTCCATCGGAACAACCATATTACGAACATCGTTCAGTGAGTCAAAAATACGGATAATATCGATTCCGTTTTTGACACTTAGCGACACAAATTCCCGAACAACATCATCTGGGTAGTGTTGATACCCGACTAAGGATTGGGCTCTTAGCAACATTTGTAGCGGCGTCTTTTTGACATAACTTTTGATCTTCCGTAATCGCTCCCAAGGATCCTCACCTAAGAAGCGCAAACAGACATCAAAGGTCGCTCCTCCCCATACTTCTAGCGAAAAAAATCCAGTCTCATCCAACTCCGTTAGAATTGGCAGCATATCTTCAGTTCGCATCCGAGTGGCCCAAAGGCTTTGGTGAGCGTCTCTCAACGTAGTATCCGTAATTTTGACTGGTTTGACTGGTTTCACTGCCTTTACCCCTCTCTGTATTCTTCCAATTGTTTCAAATCCCTGCAAAGGATCATTTACTACATAAGATAAGACATATATTTATTATATGGGGGTACGGCGAGTTAAGCAACGAGATGACAGTAAGTATACAATATTTTAAAAAAACAATTAGTCCAATTATTTTAAAGCTGTGCTTAATAACTTAAACGACAGCTTTTAAAAACTTATGATGGCAGGTCTGATCTCTGATAGAGCATTGCCGAAAGGACGGATTCTAATACAAATCTCAGTGGCAAAGGAGAAAGAGTCAACCTACGAGGCGAAGTATTCCTCAGGGATGAGCGGCTCTGAGAAAACCATCTTCGACCCGTTAGTGGTTCCTTAAGAGATCACGACTTCGGCGATACTCCGCTGGGAACGAGTTCATTTACGAGCTGATATCGTTATCTTATCCAGTCGAACTTTTGTTACTCTAACGACGGTCTCTTGAATGATCTTTACTTCATTCGCCGTTAAGCTAGGGGCATAAACTATGACTGTGATGTTATCCTGAGAAACATCGGCTACAACATCTTGAAACCCTTTTATTTTAAGGAGATTCTCGACTTCTCCTTCTTGATGCATTTTCGAACTAAGTTCGAGCCATTGTTCCTGAGCCTTCTCTTTACTCTTATCGACCGTTGAATTTAGCAACTCCGAGAGCATCGCTTTTGTCTCCTGCCGAAACTGGTCCCGTTTCAACCGATAATTCACAAAATAGTTTTCTCCTGAAACATCTTGAAGGACTGTTTCAACTTCAAACTGAATTGAAGGGTCTACGGAAGCGTTGACAGGTAAACTCGATTGAACCGAAAAATAGGCAGGGGGTTCAGTGTTCATCACATAAAGCCCAAACGCTCCTAGAATCACCACCAAACCCACAAGTCCTACCCAGCACAGCTTAGAGATCTGTCCAAAAAAAAGGATGACTGGTCGCTTTGCTTGTTTTTTAAACATAAAACTATGAGCCTCCCATCGTCATCGGCACGACGGTGATTTTAGAGCCTGGAATACTAAGCAGTGTTTGGACGGCGGTATGAATCCCCTCTCTCACCTTGGCGTCTCTAGCTCCCTCAGCAATAATCAAAACTCCTGCAACCTCCGGACGATCTTCCATCACCATAACTGGTTGGGAGGAACCACCAGGCATAACCACCTGACTGTTTTGCGTTACCTCTGTCGTTTCCCGTACTCCTCCCGCTTTATCTGTTTCCTTTGACGTTCGTTTCGTCACATTTTCGTTTTGGGCATATTCCGACCTCAACCCAGTTGCAAGGCTTACCGAAACCTGCACCCTGCCTGCCCCTTCCATCTGCAATAAATTGGCTTGTAGTTTGCTCTCTAATTCTTTTTCCAAAGCTCCAATTTTTGTTGATGGGGTCAAGGAGGCGGTTGCGGTGGTCTGGCTTGTCTTAGGCAGCACGCCCTGGGTAGGCACGACAGATCCTTTGCCAAAGTAAATGAGTGACATCCCAATAGCAATGAGGGCCACTATACCAATGAATAATCTGTCCGACGAGGTGATTTCTTTAAGTAGCTTCATACTCAGGATCTCCTTCCGATTTTTACTCCACTCTCGATAATTCCACTTATTCAGCGGCTGAGGTATCCTCTAACCTTCTTGGACGATAATCTTTTCTTTCGCTATCCTCATTATCACGGCAATCCTTTCACGTAAACTATCGGCTCTAGTAGACTGGCTGTCCGTGGTGGGAGGGGGTTGTCCTATCGTAATGGGTTTAACTAGTGGGATTTCTCCTTTTGCAGACGTTAAGGTTACTTTGACTAATATAATTTTGGGCTGATCCGTTAACCCGCCTGCCCCCTCATCAAATTCAATCTCCACCTCCGCCTCCTCCACTCCATCCGAACCAAGGGCGAGAGCTTTAATCTGATGAACAAGAATTTGTCGGTATTGCTCTTGCACAGCATCCCGTGCCAATTTTTGTCCTTGCCCTTCTGCGGCAATTACCGGCAAATCCTGGGGCGTTGTAATTGACCAAGCTGGTATTTCCATGGACAAGGGAGTATGTAAGAACGTTGTAATCGGAGCGAGAACTGCTGATATCACAAATAACCCCATCACCATCTGGACAAATCCTCGCATTGATTTATTAGGAAGAAGCATTTCTAGAAAGGTGGCTAACAATAGAATCAAGGCCAAATTACGAACAAGTGTATATAACGTCTGCACAGTTCTTCCCTCCCCAAGGCACATTCTAAATAATATGCCTAGTGCAACATCACCGAAAAGGTTCCGGTTCCAATGACTACGGCGGCAGTCATAAAAAACATAATCGTCACTGACGCTACCGTGACAAGGATTAAGGTTAGGCTCTTGGACATATCCTGTAGACTTTCTGCAAGGGCCTTTTCGCCAAGTGGTTCAATGAGAGCCGCTGAAATACGAAACACTAGGATCATCGCTAATAATTTCACTAAAGGAGCTATACATAGCACAATAATCGCCAGCAAGGCAATAATTCCGACCGCATTTTTTAAGAGTAAACCCGAGGTAATAACCAGCTCAACTGCGTCTTTGAAGAATTTACCAACCACGGGGATTAGGTCTGCCGAATATTTAGCAGTCCGGAAAATTACGCTATCCGCGACTCCTCCTGTCACTCCTTGAACCGTCATAACTCCGATAAACACGGTCATAATCACACCTAAACTTAATTTACCGGCGAATTCAAGCAGTCCTGCAAGTTTACTCAGCTTGAATTGATCCGAAATATGATTAAAAAGTCTTAGTACAGCTGCTAGGAAAAAGAGGGGTAACACAACCGTTTTGATCATTGTGGCTAAAACAGTCAAACTCCCCATGATCAGAGGCTTAAATAAGGCTGCGCTGGTTAGGTTCCCCATGGAAATCAATAAGGTTAACATTACAGGAAACAACGTTTGCATCAGACCCACCATCTTGTCGATGGTTCCCGTGGCGACACCTAAGGCCTCTCGAAACGTGGTGAGTGCCAAACTTAACAAAACAAGGTAAGTCATTATTTGGGCGGTTTTCCCAACATTTCCGCCATAGGCTACCTGCAGTTGCCCTAAGACCGCACAGAGTACGGCCAAAATAAGTAACTTGCCGATTAACGGAGCACTACTCAGAACTTCACGACCGAGCAGTTTCATTAAACTCTGCCCCAGATTTTCCGGGCGCAAGTCCAGAGTTCCGGTCTTTAAATCCTCAAACATGCGGGCCAAGGAAAAATCAGGCATGGCCTTTAGGACATCAGAATCCAGCTGTTCGAGAAACCCTCGCATTTGACTCAGATCAATCTGATCTGAGAGTTCTGTTGACTCCGTCTGAGGGGTTATATCCTCGGCCAGTACTGGGGAAGTTGTCCCACTGATCAAGACGACGAAGAAAAATAATCTGATGAAGAATCGTCGCAAATACATCACCTCACGGAACGAGTCGTACCAGTGACTCGGTAATGGCCACAATAATCGGAATAGCTAAGACAATGACTCCAACTTTGGCTGCCAGCTCAATTTTACTGGCCAAGGCGCCTTCTCCAGCATCACGGCAAATTTGAGCGCCAAACTCCGCTAGGTAGGCCACTCCCACGATCTTTAAAACAATCAGTAAGTAATAAGAACTGATATTGGCCTGATCTGCTAGGTTCTGTAGCAATTCCACAATGACTTTGATCTTGCTCATGACGAGGATAAAAATCGATGCGCCTGCTAGTATTGTCAATTGTAACGCAATTTCTGGGCGAATCTGCTTAAGTACAACACTAATCACTGTTACAATCAGGGCTAGCCCTACGATTTGCCATATCTCCACGTTATAGCCCCCTAATAAAGGTTAAAAACACTCTTAACCAGGGTAAATAATTCTGCAATAGACTCGACTACAATATAGAGAACCACAATAACCCCTATAATCGTAACGCCCTGGGCCATTTCCTTGCGTCCGGATGAATCCAGCACGGAGGATAATACTCCAACTAAAATTCCAATGCCTGCAACGGTAATAATCAGATTAAAGCTCATCTATCCGACTCCTCTCCATGGCTAAATTAAAATGAGCACAACAGCGATCCCACTAAGGAACCCTAGATAGGACCACATTTTAGCTTGCTTATCAGACCATATTCCTGCTTGATCCTTCATTAAGGTAAGTTGACGTTGGACTAGTTCTAATTGCTTGTGTTGCTCATGACTGTCCGATCGACCTAATCCTTTGCCGACGTCACCGATTACTTGCCAGTCTTCTTGTTTCAAACAGAAATGCCTATTTTGAGTCAAGATGGTCGCTTTCCAAGCTGAGCTTGCTGAATCTCCTCTCTGTAAACGTTCCTGGAGTTGTGCGAAAAAACCTTGCCAGGGTTGATCGGTACGTTCCTTCACTAGACTGAAGGCCTCTGGCAGAGGGGTCGAACCCCAAACGATTTCTGTGTCCAGAAGAGCTAAAGCCATCAAACACTCTCTTAATTCCACCGGTCTTTGTCGAATCCGATGAGCTAACCATAATCCTAAACTCCCGCATCCAGCGATGAGCGCGACACACCCCATTATTTGCATCACAGGATCCTCCCTGTCTTAAGATCATAAACTCCGTCGATCGTTCCCGGCCCCTGTTTTCTGCTTAACACCACCAGACGCTCAAACACTCCTTGTTCTAGCAGAGGAGCTAACGTCGGCCTTAGGAGTGCTTCTTCTAATGAACTAGCGTGGGCAGTACATAGAATACGCACTCCCGTGCGCAAGGCATCCAATAGGGCTGTGACATCATCCGCATGACCCAGCTCATCCATGGCGATCACTTGAGGAGCCATAGAACGAACGATCATGTTCATCCCACTAGCTTTTGGACACCCATCTAACACGTCTGTCCGGTATCCTAGGTTATAGGTGGGCTCCCCTTGCCACATCCCAGCCAATTCTCCCCGTTCATCAAGGACCCCTACGGTCTGCCCCTTTAGCCTTATTTTCGGAACCCCATTACTGATTATTCGGATCAAATCTCGCAAGAGGGTTGTTTTGCCTGCTCGAGGCGGAGAGATCAAGAGAGTATGACAAAACATTCCATCTGCCCGGATGAGTAGGGGTATGATATTTAAACCTTGCCCCTGAATTTCCCTAGCAATTCGAAGGTTTAAGGCAGAAACATGCTTCAAGGTTTGAATTTGACCACGTAGTATGACCGCCTCTCCGGTTACCCCTACACGGTTCCCTCCCGGAAGCGTTAAATATCCCTGTTTGAGATCCTCCTCAGCTGCGTAGACCGAACTTTGGGTCATTCGTTCCAGCGCACAGATTAGATCTTCCCGCCTGACGAGGTAAGCCTTTTCTGGACTGGTTACTCCGCCCTCTTGGTTTATAAATAGATCCCTATCTGACGTTCTTACCATGAACGGCTGACCCACACGCAATCGAAGTTCTTCAACCTCCCGATAGGGTACTGCCTTGATATTCTCAAGCATCGAACGGATCTCTTCGCCAAACCATCTCGCCATATCCGCCCATAACACTGTACTTTGATCAGGACCGGAAAGGCTCTCCTCCGCAGGAATCGTCAGCGTCACTTTAGGCGCTCTAATGACAGATAGCGTGTAATGTAGCGACACATCATTGCCCCCCTCAATAGAAGGTATGTCCCAAGTCTCAATTTTATGTCAGTCTGTCACAGGTCCGTCATAGGGACGGGGTTACTAACAATATTCAGGATGGCCAGGTGTTGTCGAGGGGACGAAGGCCTGTCGCGGGGACGGGGTTACTGACATCATTGAGTCTGAAATGCTCAATGATGAGCTTTAAGTATTCTATAAATTAACTCTATTTGCTCTAGACATAGAGGGATTTGCTAGACCTGAACGTCTGCAGGCTCCATTTCAGCCAGGGACGCACAACACTAAGGGCCGAAACAAAATCTAATTTGTTTCGGCCCTTATGTTGTCAATAACCCCGTCCCCTAGTCATACTTTATCCAATAATTTTTCCACTTCTTGCGAGGTGACCGCCTTACTAAAGAGAAACCCTTGCATTTCGTTACACTGCTTTTCCTTAAGGAAGGTCCTTTGGATATTTGTTTCCACACCTTCAGCAATCACTTTCAGGTGGAGGTTTTTGGCGAGCTGGATAATGGCCGTAACCACTTCCTCACCATTTTCATCCGTGCTTATATCCTTAATAAAGGACTGATCAATCTTAAGGGTATCGATCGGCATCCGTCTTAAATAGTTGAGTGAAGAAAATCCAGTTCCAAAATCATCGATGGAAATCCTAACCCCTAATTTTTTTAAAAGACTGAGTTTTTCAATCGAAGCATCACCGTTTTCCATAGCAATACTTTCAGTAATTTCTAGTTCCAGCCACTGCGAATCTAGACCAGTTTCTATTAAAATCTCCTCAACCAGCTCAATAAATTTAGGTTCTCTAAATTGTCGAGCAGAGATGTTGACTGCCATGCGCAAGTACGGATATCCTTGTTCTTGCCAAGCCTTATTTTGAGCACAGGCGGTCCGTAAAACCCATTCCCCTATCGGTACAATCAAGCCAGTCTCTTCTGCTATGGGAATAAATGAGTACGGTGGAACAATGCCCTCCTGGGTGTTCCAACGAATCAGGGCCTCAAGACCCACGATGCTTCCGCTTTCGATATCAACCTGGGGCTGATAATGAAGGATAAAGTCTCCCCGCACTAAGGCTTTACGCAGGTTATTCTCAGTTGAAAGTCGTTGATTGGCCTTAATATTAAGACCTTTAGTAAAGAACTGATAATTATTTCTGCCCTGTTCCTTAGCATAATACATCGCTGTATCCGCCTGTTTAACTAAGGTTTCCATTTTCTTACCGTCATTCGGGAAAAGACTGATTCCAATACTCGTACTCATGTAGACTTCATCACCATCAAGTATTATTGGCTGGGCAAAGACCCCTAGTATCCGTTCGCATACGGAAGCAACCTCTTGTTCATCCCGTATTTCTGGAAGCAATACTAAAAACTCATCTCCACCTTGTCTAGCAATCGTATCTCCTTCGCGCAAGGTTTGACGTATGCGTTCTGCAACATTCATGAGAAGTACGTCCCCAAGGTTATGGCCCATCGTGTCATTAATCAGTTTAAAGCGATCTAAGTCTAAAAACATAACCGCCATCATTCCCTGTTTGCGCTTTGCCCTCGCTAAGGCTTGCTTTAAAACTTCGTTAAATTGCAGTCGGTTTGGAAGCCCTGTCAAAACATCATGATGGGCTTGATGCGCGAGTTCTTTCATGAGATTACGTTTATAGCTAACATCGTGAAAAACCAAAACACCGCCAATGACCGTTCCTGTACGGTCACGAATGGGAGCAGCCGAGTCCTCAATGGCAATAGTCGACCCCGTTCTATTAAGCAAAACAGTATCACTGGCTAAAGCAATGATACTACCTTCCTTAAGACAGTCGACAATCGGGCTTTCCACCGGTTGACCAGTTTCTTCATTGACAATATGAAAGACCTCTTCTAACGGATGTCCGATCGCTTCTGAATTCGTCCAGCCGGTTAAAGCTTCAGCAACTGGGTTAAGATACTCAACGTTTGCTCGAATATCGGTAGTGATCACCCCATCACCAATGGACTCTAGGGTTACTTGAGCCCGTTCCTTCTCCTGCCAAACTGCAGCTTCTGCATTTTTACGCTTTGTGATATCTCGAATTAAGCTTATAATAATCGGTTTCCCATTGGAGATTGCACCTTTTGCGCTAATATCGATTGGAAAAACACTTCCATCTTTGCAAACATGATGAAGTTCGAATTCTAGCCCATTCGGTGCCATTTGAAGAAAGTATGGCACCGTTAACTGATCCTCAGGCAAACGTAAATCACGAACTGGCATATTGGTTAATTCTTCTCGCGTATAACCATAACGCTTCACAGCTGCTTCGTTGGCATCAATAATCTGTCCCTCTGGGCTGATAAAGATAATTAAGTCTTGAACATTCTCTGCCAAAAGACGATAGCGCTCCAAGTGTTCCTGATCGCTTTGAAGAGCTTTCTCTGATAGCTGAAGGGAGTTATATCCCCATTTAAATAGAAAGTAGAGTAGCACAGCCATCACTGAAACATAGAGCCAACCTTTAGCAATTGATAACTGGAGGAGTAATCCTTTATCTGTCACGAGAGCGCCTAATAAACGATCTGAAAAGAGTATCCATGCTCCACTGCTCAGTGCGTACAGAATGACCATTCGTATGGGAGTAACCCTCTTGAAATCAGGTCTTTTCGAATGCGGTCTCATTTTAATGTCCATTTCAGAGACTCCTTCCATGAAGGCTTTATTCTCCAATATTTTCAGAATTCCTTCAAATGAGGATAAGTTTAAATAATAAACCAAATATTTTGTTAAATTAGTAGAATGCAATGAGAATACGTACAAAAAGTGCTACGTTAAATGACATTAAGTCCGTAGCACTCAAAGTTAATATTTTTCACTAACTCGGTCTAATTTGCAGGAGAATTAGGCCCGTTGAACATAGCTTCCAGTCCTTGTATCGATGATCAGGATATCCCCTTCATTAACAAAGAACGGAACTTGCACCACCGTCCCGGTTTCCAGGGTTGCAGGTTTTGTTCCTCCAGTTGCCGTATCCCCTTTCACTCCTGGTTCAGTAGCGGCAACGGTAAGATGGACTGTATTTGGCAC